>CAYYZW010000134.1:0-5937 GCA_964476375.1 uncultured Pirellulaceae bacterium | reverse complement strand
CCGCCATGCAGAGAACAATATTGGGTCGGGACTCCGGTTCGGCAGTCGTGGCCGGGCTGCACACCAGAAGCACGAGAGGGGCAACCAGGAACAGGCGAGATGGCATGGTTGTTACCTTTATGGAGGGGAATGGAAGGGTGTCCTATTGTGGAGTGCGGCAGGAGATGGGTCAATTCAACGGCAGGCCGGGGGTTCGGTTTGTTATACTACCGCCGTGCCTGTTTACCCCCATCACGAACTCCCTGCCAGCGACGTGCCCCGGATTCGCACGAGGGTTCTCTGTGGGCCGCGATTGGGGGCCGTCGACACAGCGATCTGGCAGCAATGGATCGAACCCGACGGATTCATACCACTGCATTATCACGAGGTGGAGGAAGTACTGCTGATCACCGCCGGTACGGTTGAACTGACGCTCGAGGGGACGGTCTCGAGCGTTGCGGCGCCGGCCACGATACTTGTCCCGGCCAGGCAGCTACATTCGATTCGTCCGGACGGGAACTGCGTGGTGGAACTGCTGGCATTTTTCCCGGTTGCCAGTCCGTCCATCCTGGATCCGGACGGTGTGCCACGTCCCATGCCCTGGGATGATCACGAGACGCTGTCCGGGGGGGGATGACCCGCGCTCTCCGTATCCTTGTCCGTGCCACGAAACCAGTTGAGCATGGCAGGGAGGAACAACAGGTCGCCGACCAGCGCCGCGGCAATCGTACAGACGGCCATCAGGGCAAAGGCGCGGTGGCCCGCCAGGTCACTGAACAGGACCGTGCTGAAACCCGATACCAGGATGAGCGTTGTTGTCACCAGCACGGTGCCGACCGTCCGGAAAGATCGCCGCAGAGATTCCTCGACCCCCTGGCCGTTCTGCCGTTCAAGCTGGTAGCGAGTCAGGAAATGAATCGTGTCATCCACGGCGATGCCAAGACAGACCGTGAAGGAACAGACGGCCGCCACGTTCAGTGGCTGGCCAGTGAAGGCAAGCACGGCACCGGTAAAAACCAGCGGGAACATGTTCGGGATAATGGTCAGCAGGCCCAGCCTGAGCGAACGATAGACCAGCGTCAGGACCACAAAGATAATCAGGGACGCTGTCCCCAGGCTTTTCACCAGGTCCATCACGATCTGGTACAGGGCGTCGCTGCGGCGAACCGGTTCCCCGGTGAGATGAAAGGTGATTCCTGCATGCTGTTTTTCCAGCTCTTTGAATTGATTCGTGACCCGTTCAAAGACGGGCTGGTACTGGGCAATGCCCAGGTCCTCGATCCGCATGGTCACCAGGGCGTGATGTCGTTCCTGGTTGTAGAACGCATTCCGGACCGGTGGCGGGAGGAGTGTCAGGAAGGTCATCTGGCGGCCTGGATCATCTCCCTGCTGGGGAAAGGCGGCCAGGATATCGTGGAGCGAGAGGGGATAGTTCAAGAGAGGTTCTGCGGCGATGATCTGCTCGGCATCGATCACCGCCTCCAGGATGCGAGGCGACTGGGGATGGACGCTCTCGTCCCACTCGATTACCGCCTGGGCAAATTCAATTCCTCCAAAGGTGCGGTCGCAATGGGCCAGTGCCTGGTAGACCTCACTGTTTTCCGGCTGGGAGTCCCGGGCCATATCGTCGGGCCTGAGCGAGAGTACGGTGCTTGCCAGGAGTGCCGTGATCAGTACGCCGGACACCGTCAGGGGGCGCGACCACCGAAGCACCAGGTTCATCAAGCCGTCCGCGTGCACCATGCCCCGGGCAATGATATCCCGTTCATGGCCGATGTGAATATTGCGGGCCACGCGAGTGGAGCAGAGGAGGGGAATGATCGTCACGATAGCGATGAACGTAAGCACCACACCGATCGCGCACGATTCACCAAAATCGTTGACAAAACTGTTTTGTGCAAGCATCAGCGAGGCAAAACCAATTGCCGTGGTGAGCGAGGTGAGCGCACAGGCCAGTCCCACCTCGGAAATTGCCGATCGCGCCGCTTCGAGTGGTGTGGCCCCGTCGGCCCGGCGGCGGCGGATATGGACCATGATGTGAACACCATCGGTGAGCCCGACCATGGCAAGCAGCACAGGAAGCACCGTGGCAGTGAGTGGGTTGGTGAGCCCGTCCATCATGTTGACAATGCCGAGTGTCCAGAAGACCCCCAGGAGTGGAGCGACAGCGACGATCAAGACGGCCTTGATACCGCGAAACAGCACCAGGGAGAGCCCAACGATCAAGCCAAAGGCAATCAGGTAATACTTGATCTGGTTGTGATCCAGGGCCTGTTGAAAACCGAGGTAGAGTGGCACCGGCCCGGTCACCCGGACGCGGATGGTGTCCTGGTTGGCAACGGCAGCACGGGCCACGTGCAGGAGCTGGTCGGTGACATCTGAATCGTCGGTGACATGGACCCAGTCAAATGTGGTGGGCATCAGGAGCGTGCCGCTGTCCTCCGATATCAACTGTGCATGAACCAGTGGATGAGATTCTGCTCGCTGCTGGGAGGCAGCAAATCGCCCGGGTGTTGCATCGCCGGGAGGAAAGAGGGGTTCCGCCAGGCCGAACATGTTGAGCATCGGGACCCGGTCTGCCCAGACGATATTCGAGACATAGGGCAATGCCTCGAGGCGATCGACCATCCTGCGAAGGGCCGTGATCGTGTCCCGCGTGTAGAGATCCTCGACTTCCACGACAAGCAGGCAGTGGGCCGAGGAGAATCCAAAGTCATCGTTGACGAGGCGGACGCGGGGGATCTGGCGGTTGTTCGAATTTCCTTCCGGGTCGATGCTTGGTGCGCGGCGGGTGAAAAGCCCGTAATAGCCCAGCACGGTCATGGTGACCAGGAAAATGGCCACCTTGAGGCGGTGACCGGTAATCAGCCGGGCGAGGAATTCTGCAAATCGCACGTCACCTCACCCTTGCTCAAAACCTGGCTCTCTTGCCGACTCGAAGGCCCTCTGGGGGATTACCGGTTAAGGCGCCGAAACCGCTCGACAAGAACCGACCTGCGAGATGCCGAGAGGGCTTCCTTGTAGCTGATACTCTTGTTGCCGTCCTGGTCCATTCGCCGGAAAGCAAAAACGGCGAAGGAATCCGGGACTTCCGGGCGTTCGACTCGCCCGTCCCCGTTCTTGTCAAAACGATTCACAAGGTCCCGCGCGGCCGTTGCGGCGATGGCCTCCTCTTTTTCCGTCAGTGGACGTTCCTGGAAGACCTTGCCTGGTTTGTCCGTCTTCAGCGGGACCGCGATTTCCATGAATCCGAGCATCATTTCCTCCCAGGTCTGGTCTCCCCAGCGTACCACGGCCGTCGGGTCCGGGTTCGCCAGGTTGGTGCTGGAATTGTCAAAGTGCCCGGTGCACCGGATGGAAAGTCCTGGTGGGAGTTCCAACGGCGTCTTGAGGGCATAAATATGTTGCCAGTTGAAATCATAATGGGGGACGTCAAGCAGGATCTGAGACTCTTTCCCCTGGCTGGCCTGGAACCGGAAGGACTTTCCTCGCAGGTGCATGTGGGGAGAAATAGCCAGGAGACGACTCCCGGCTGGGAAGTTGTCGACCGTGGCAACAACGCGGTGATTGTCTGCCCCAGGTGGGATTTCAAAATTCCGGTTGATCGCCAGCATGGTGATCACCTGTTCCTTGACCGTGGCCGGGTCGGCCAGCAGCAGGCCCACTCGCGTGTTGTCCTCCTGAGTTCGCCCCGTGGGTGTGTAGTGCATCTGGAAGATGAACTTGGAACCGGCGGGGACGAGTTTGGCCTGGCCATCGGGCAGGCTGAGGATCGTCTGTCCGGGAACATAGGCAGTCAGCCAGCCCATCCCCTGGGAGGGGTCAAGCTCGGGGGGCCGGATAAAGACAATTGCATGATGGACGACCTGGCGATTTCCAGGAAGAACCTCTGCGGCCTGGACCCAGGTGTCCTCGGTAAACCCGGGGTCGGCAACGAAATACTGGTATTCGATCGTGCCCTGGGCAGCGACGGTGAATGGCGCCGCACCCATTTTGACAACCTGGTCCGGCATGCGAGGAAGCTGCCAGCCATCCAGGAAAGTCCTCGCCGGGGGAAGGTTGGCCGGGTTTCCTTCCGGTGCACCCGCGGAGACCCAGTCATAGATGAGTTGCTTTTCATCCTCTGTCATCAACCGCTGGTTAAGGAAGTGGCCGTGTTCCGGGTTGGCGTGCCAGGGAGGCATGCGTTGAAGCTCGATGACCTCGGCAATCGTTTCCGCCCAGCCAACCACCTCGTCATAGTCGGTCAGCGAGAAGGGAGCGATGTCACCGGTGCGGTGACATTCCACGCAGTGTTTTTGCAGGAGACGGGACACTTGGTTGCTATAAGTGATGGAACTGGAGTTGTCCGGCTCCACGATCCGCCCGATATGGCAACCAGTTGCGACGGTCACAGGAACACTGACGGGCCTGTCGGCGAGTAACTCGTCGAGTGCCATCGTGAGATCCGGCCGCGTCACACGGTCGCGGGCAAACCCAACACCGTACTGGTCGTCAACGCGTCCCTGGTATCGAACCTGGCGCTCGCGATCCAGCACGAATACCTCGGGGGTTCGTTCGGCGCCGAGGGAATCGGCCAGTTTATTGGCCGTGTCCTTGAGAATCGGAAAGGTGATTTCATTCCTGCGAGCGTAGGCAGCAATCTCGGTGACCGAGTCGTGGCGGTTGGAAATAATACCCAAGATGGTGATTTCATTCTTTTTGTAAGCGGCGGCGATCTGCTCAAGGCGTGGTCCATAAAGGCGGGCAAGGGGGCATTCGGTACCCAGAAAGGCAAGCACAACGAGCTTGCTGTTGTCCAGGTTCCGCAATGAATGTTCCGTACCGAGAAAATCACTGAGGGTAAAGTCAGCGACCTGTCGGCCGATCTGTGGGCCCGTCTCCTCGGCAATTGCCCTCCCGTTCAGAAAGAAAAACAGCAGCAGTGCGGTGGAGAGAAGGGGCGTTTTCATCGAGTGTTCCCGGAATTGGAAGCATGCACCGCGTAACGTTCTCCTGATGATACGATCTGCGGGTGAGACAGGGAAAGGGTGATTAACCGGATTCCATTCCCGGTTGTGATATCGATAAGAGGCCGTGGATCCGTTGAAGAGATACCCGGTCCTGGCTGGTCGACAGGACAGCGATCAGCTGGAGATCTGGATGTCGGAAGGTCCATCGGGATGGACGCCCCGGGGCCACTTCACCCGGATGGAGAGCCGTTCGTTGTTTGCAGATTGTCGGGCCTTGACTCGTACGCTGATCACATCCGGTGGAGTGATCGACAGGTTCTGGTCACCGTGTTGCACGGTCACAGAACCGTTCCTGAGACCCGCGGCAATGTCTTCCAACAGCAGGGCCGCTTTCTCGGGTTCCAGCTGGGAGTGATAAGCGACGTCGACCCGGTTGGCGGCTTTTTCCGCCTTTCGGTCCCTCTTGCGTTGTTGCTTTTTCAGCTTGCGTTCATTTTTTGCCTGGTGCTTCAGTTCCTTGGCGCTGGTTTTTTGGTTGGACATGATACTTTCTCCCAGGGCGCACGTTGCTTTGGATGGGAACCATGATGACGATCATGTCCCTCTCTTTTCCATTGTAGCATTTGGGAATTGAAAAGATAAACGGAGTGACTTCCACACGGTGCATGTCGCTATTCGGTGAATGGAAAGAGTTGCTTCAGTTCGCCCTCGCTGGGCTGGCGCCCGTACTCGCAGATTTCGAATGCCTCTGCGTACTTCACTTTCTTCCCCTCTTCCAGACCATAACATCGGACCAGCGCCTCACGATAACGGTTGGCAATCCCCCCCTGTCGTCGCTGCCAGCTGCGTGCCAGGATCTCCTTGCGTGCGACCGGGTCATGGGCCATTCGTTGCCGCAGCGTCTCTTGCGTGCCAAGTGCCCCTCCTTCGTAAACCTGGGACTCGAGCGCGTCGATGGCATGAAGTTTCTTTTCGAAAACAGCATCGATGGAGACCGCCACGTCGG
>CAYYZW010000133.1:0-1722 GCA_964476375.1 uncultured Pirellulaceae bacterium | reverse complement strand
ATTCGGGGTCGGTCTCAAGTACAACGCATTCCAGGTGGATGTCGCCTACATAACCGGCGAGAACACTCCGCTTCAGGACAACACCCGGTTCTCTATCAACATGACGTTCTGATTCAACGGCGACCGACTGCCAGAGCCTTTTCTTCTCTGAGATCTTTCTTCCTTCTACTGACCGCCGTACTCGGGGCTACCGCACCCCTGTCGGCAGTGCCGAGGACATCGGCAGCCGCTAGTACTGCCCCTGAACCCCCGTCTACCTCGAAGTCTACCCAGGCGACGCAGGAGGTTGTCAGGGACGGTCGTGATTGGCGGATCCTGGCCATCCGGGTGGAGTTCCCCCTCGAAGACCCGGATGAACTCACCACCTCTGGCGACGGTACCTTCGACACGCGGTCGCTTGGCGAAGCCATAGACGATTACAGCCTACCGTACGATACCCCTCCACATGATGGTCGGTACTTCAACCACCATCTGGATGCCTTGTCGCGCTACTTCAGCACGATATCCGATGGCCGGCTCAATATCAAACACACGGTCCTGCCAGAAAATCCCGACTCGGCCTACACCATGCCTGAGCGCGCCCTCATCTACGGAAATGGACGGACGCCTGAGCAGATCGATCGAAAATGGGTAAGCCTGCTCAAGGATGCGGTCGCGGCTGCCGACGGCGACGCCGTGTTCTCCGACTACAATAGTTTCCTGATCCTCCATGCCGGCCTCGGCCACGAGACCGGCGAGTTGAACGACATCCGTTCAGTCTTCCTGGACCCCGACGACCTGGAATCGGTCGGTGATCCCGTGATGGCGGACGGCGGCACCTTTGAGCTCCCCGATGCCTGGATCATGCCGGAGGCCGTGAACGTTCGGGGTCGGGCTGGATTGAACGGATTGATGGCCAAGTTTTTCGGCTTTCAACTCGGACTCCCGAGCCTTTCAAATACGGCCGTCGGCGTTCCCGCATTGGGCGGTTGGAGCCTGATGGATGTCGGCGCCACGCGGTTGGGATTCGTCCGTATCCAAGACGAGTTGGAAGCGGGGTTCGGATTCGTTCCGCCTCACCCCATGGTCTGGAGCAAGATACGTCTGGGCTGGATTGATCCTCTAGTCGTCAGGCGTGACACAGTGGTGGCCGTAGTGGCGACGGACAGGCCGGGGTCTGAGGCCGTGGCCAGAGCAGTAAAGATCCCCATTTCGCCAACCGAGTATTTCCTGCTGGAAAACCGTCAACAACGAGGCCGCAGTGACCTGCCAGACGGGGTGCCGCTCCCCTTCGGCGAAGATGATCCTGTCTGGTTACATCCGTCACAAATCGAGTTCTCCCATACCGTGTCCACCCAGGAGGCCGGGGAGCGTTCCGAACTGGCCGGAACGGGAGCCGGCGTCTGGCTCGGAGTATCCGAATACGATTCTTTCGTGCCGGGCTCAGGGATTCTGGTCTGGCACGTGGATGATGAGGCCATCGCCCGAGGAAAACTGGCTGGTGGGATCAACAACGACCGGGTGCGTCCCGGCATCACATTAGAAGAGGCCGACGGCTTTCGCCACATAGGCAATCTGTTTTTCACCCTTCAGGAATTCACCGAAGGCACGCAGGAGGATCCTTTTTTCGCCGGCCAGGCGCCCACGGGCGATCAGGGGACGACGCGTTTTGGGTCCGAAACGGAGTTTGCGAGTCTGACCAACACAGGACTGGTTTCCGGAGTGGAAATCGAGGTCCTTTCC
>CAYYZW010000132.1:0-19267 GCA_964476375.1 uncultured Pirellulaceae bacterium | reverse complement strand
CCTGGCCAGCCGGTCGATCCTGGCCAGCCGGTCGCTCCTGGTGATCCCAGCGACCCGGGAGATCCCAGTGACCCGGGAGATCCGACAGATCCTGTGGACGGCGATCTCGATTTTGATTTTTATGGTGATTTCGACTGGGGGACGGTCAATGATCCCGACGCGGGGATGGACGAGCTGATGGAGCAGATCCAGGTGGTCGCCACAAGTATCGAGTTGCCCCTGGCAGAGGAACTCGATCCGGGTGTGAACCAGCTTGTCGATATGTTCGAGCAGCAGGGAACCGACATTGTCGATTTTATCGAAGAGGACCAGGCGGCTTCGGAAGTCGAGCAGTGGTATCTCAACGATGGAGATATTGGTGACCTGCTGGATTCGCTCGATGATAATCCGCAGACCGCTTCCGACGATTTTGGCGAGCTTGTGGACCAGTACTTCGGTGATGAGCAGGTATTCGTGGAATACATCGAGGACGTGGCGGATGACCTCGTGATTGGTGACCTGATCTCCTCGCCCCTGGTGGGTGTGGAAGGAGAGGGAGATATTCCCTTCGTGGTCAACGATGGGGAGGAGACCTGGCAGCTGGTGATCGGTGGTGATACTGAACTGCAGAGCCTGATCGAGACCTATGCCGGGGAGAATGTCCTGGTCGACGGGGACGCGGTGACCGGGAACGAGGACGTCCTGGACGTGAGCAGCATGGGCCTCAGCGAGGACGTCAGGGACCTGGCCAGTAACCTGGCCTGGGTCGATGCCCGTCTTGCCAATATCCTGCTTGGCCTGCTGGACTAGTTTTTCCGGCGGGTGAGTTTTCCTTGCTTCTGCTTTTCCCGGCCCCTCGTGCGCAGCTCATCGCCAGGAATCTGAATGGTGATATAAAGCACCGGGATCGGTTCAGGGCAGGGGACTGTCGACAGCTGGACACCTGTTTTTGTTCTGTAAAGCCGGGGTTCACGGCGAAATAAAACTCGCAAGTGGGGATCCCGGGCAAGTTCTCGCAGATCCGCTCCCTGGCAGATCGCTGTTTCCAGGCTGGTGACAGCCTGAGGCAATCGGGAAGGATTCTGGTTGCTCAGCCGTACCAGAACACGGGCAAGATCGGCATGAGCATCCGGCCCGGTAAACGTGCAGCTGGAAAGTTGTTGGATCCAGTGTGCAAGATGTTGAAATGTTTCTTGAGAGATGCCGGGTTTCCAGTATTCACACAGTAGCCGAGCATAAAAGTACTTGGCTCCGTTCGCCCCTGCCTTTTCTGCAAGGTCAAGGTACTGTTTGGCATCGGCATGGAGGTTTTGATTCAGTGCCACGTGTGCCATGTTGACCCACAACTGCCAGTTCGACAGGCCATTGCGAACGGCCACGAGATACCAGTCCAGTGCCTCACGGTCATGGTGTAATCGCTGGTAGCAATAACCGACCATGGCGTCCAGGCGCGGGTCGTGAATCTGCTTTCTGACTGCCTGGAAATCTATCAGTGCTCGTCGTATTTCCCCGCCCAGTCCATGCGCCAGTCCGCGGCGGTATTGTGCTTCATGGGAGTAATCCGGATGGTGCATCGCATGGGTAAAGAATGTCACCGCCCTGGCATGGCGTCCATGGTTCATGGCTGTCTGGCCCTGCACGATCAGTTTTTCCCCGCTACTTGGCCCGGCGGACAACTGGAGCCCGAACAGGAAACCGGCCGTTCCCAGCGTGAGGGCACCTACCATCAACAAACGTCGGTGAACATCAATCGTCCCGGCCAACCGCTGGGTGAAACGGGAGAGGCGTTCCAGTTCGGCGACGACCTCGGTCATCTGCTGAAAGCGGTCATCTGGATCCCATTGAAGACATTTTCGGATGACAGCCTGGAGTTTCCTTGCTGCAGGAGGGGCAGTTGTGTGAGAGAGTGCCCGCTGCTGTTCAAGTAGGGATGTTGCCATCTCACGCATGCTTCCATGTTCCGGCGCACGACCCCAGGGGAGCTTCCCGTAAAGCATTTCAAAGAGGATCACGCCAAAGGAGAAAATGTCGGATCGATGATCTAACGACAGTTCATTTTCTGGCTCCATGATGAGCTGGTAAACCTGTTCCGGGGACATGTAAGGTAGTGTGCCACCGGCACGATAAGAGTGATGGGCAGAGTCAAAGGAGAGGTTGAAGTCCAGAAGCATGGGGCGATGGTCATCGGTGATAAGGATGTTGGATGGTTTGAGATCCAGGTGAAGCACGCCCCGGCCATGGGCATGGTCGAGAGCCTCGGCGAGAGGTAACATCCACTTGACGATGCGATCACAGGGCCGATGATTTTCGACGGGGAACTCTCCTCGGTCCTGCTGCATAACCTGGCAGAGGGTGCGGGTTCCCAGCATGGGCATACAGATGATTGTCAAGCCAGTCGGATCCTGCTTGACCGAGTGTACCGGCACGATGCCCGGATGCTCGATGCGTCCGAGCGTATCGGCCTCGTCGGCACCGTGAGGGCAGACCTTGATCACCACCAGTCGGTCGCCAAGCTCTTCTTCGACCGCTGTGTAAACCCTGGCGAAGCACCCTCGACCGATTTCCTGGCAGACCCGGTAGCCCATGATCCTCTCACCACTTTGGGGCCACCGGTTTTTTTCCCCTGGGACCAGTTCGGTGGATCCGTCTGTCAGCAACAGGTGTATCGCGATGCGTTGCTGAAGAGAATCCAGCAAGTCTGGAAATTGATGACAGAAGTCTCCTGTGTCAAGCTGTTCCCCGGACTCGCTGCGCAGGCAGTATTCCTCGTAGGCCAGGTCCATGGCAATGGATCGGTAACGGAACAGGAATGGGTATTGCTTGAGAGCACGTACTGCCGAGGGATTGCTTTGAATCTGCCAGTCCTGGATGAGCCGACGGGCAAGAGTCCGAGCCAGCTTGTGGTTATGACTTTCCGGAAAAGTGACCGGGCTCGATTTCATTCGGTTGCAGTGCCCCTGGCAAACCAATGATGACGTCCTGTCAGCCGGATTATGTTGCCAGATGAAAAATCATGCCAGAAAATGGCGCGTCCATCAGGATTTTTCTGTCACCAGGATGTCATCGCCAGTAGACGCGAAAGCGGCCAGTCGGGGGTGAAATCGGGCCACGTTGGACGATCCCGATGCTCGCACGCTGGGGAAACTTCTGTTTCAGTTCGGCCAGGAAACCGGCCGAAAGCGGGCGGGAAAACTCGGGCAGCATGTTCACCACCACGGCCTGCACCTTGTGCTCGTCAAGCATCTCCAGGATCCGCTGCTCCCGGTCCTCGCGGGTGTCGAAGAGATCGTACATGGTCCGTGTTGCATTGCGGCGTTTGGCCAGGAAATAGACCTCGGGGCAGTCCGGTGCGGCGTAGATCGTCTCGCCCGGGGAGGTCTCCCTTTCCAGCAGGTCGATCAGCCTGCCATAGTCTTCCAGGTCCCGCATGTTGACTGCCAGGTCCGCCCGCGTCGAGAGCGGCCCCTGGCGGGCAATCGACTGGCTCTGAACACCCAGGCTGCGGGGGGAGCTGAAGTTCAGCATGCTGACGGCAAACAGCAGGGCGACAACGCCGATACCGATCCAGCTGCGCAGCCAGCCGGCCGCCTGGCTGCAGACCACGGCAAGCACTCCCAGGATCAGCAGCGGGGCATAGTAACAGAAGTAGATGCCGGTGGAGTAGGGATACTGGACGAGTGTCATCAGCGCCACCGGGCCCAGGACGATGAACAGCTTTGCCTCGTCCCCCCTCGCCTTCGGACGATTTTTTAACACCAGGATCCCGCTGGCCACGACCAGCAGGGGGAGGTAGTAGCAGGCCAGGAAAAATGGCTGGTAAATCGAATCGGGCAGCCTGTCGGCCAGTGGCCTGGTGTCGGCGCCGTCTCCAAGGGTTCCGAGGCAGGTCAGCAGCAGTGGAAGCGTGGAGAGTGCTGCCAGGAACTCCAGCCGCCGGGCATGCCGGGGGGCCGCCTTTCGCAGCCCCAGTCCCAGCAGGACGATCGGGGGCAGGCCCCAGAGGAGTACCCAGGGAGGAGGAAGCGAACTGGTGACCGAATCGAGCCGTAGACGCGGCAGTACGAAGATCCCGTGGACCAGGTCCCCCAGGGCCCCGGCTGCCAGGTAGCATCCGATCCAGGCCAGCAGCGGTACCAGCAGGCCGGCAGTGAAGATCAATCCCGGCCGGACCGCCAGGCCAGGCCGTGTTCGGCCCCGGGACTGGATCTGCAGCAGCATTCCGGCCAGGGCCGCGCTGGGGAGAACAAACAGCAGCAGTGTTCCCAGGCCCAGGTGCGAACGAACCAGCAGGATCACCAGCAGGCAGAGGAGCGATGCCGGGACGATCGAGACCAGCCGTTCCATGCCTGTGACTCTTTGTGGATTTTCGTCCGGTTCCGGCTGGAAGCTGACGGCCAGCAGCGACATCAGTGCCGCGGCCACCATGTAGAGGCCGACAATCTTGATCAGCAGCGAGAGGCCACAGCAGAACCCGGCGGCCAGCAGCCAGCGGGACTGGCGATGCCGGTGGTATTGAAGCAGCAGCAGGGTGGTGAGCGAGGCCAGCACCAGGATGTACCAGCTGGGGAGCGAGGCAAAGTAGTTGGGTGTCGACCAGGCCAGGCAGAGCAGGCTGGCCGGAATGGCAACCCAGGACGGTGCAAAATGCGAGGCGATCCCGTACCAGCAGGCGACTCCGACCAGGCTGGCAAGGATCAGCAGCCACCGCATGCTGGAGAGATTTCGGCCCAGCGTCTTCATCGCACCGGCATGAAGGTAAGTCAGTCCACCGCTGTACATGTCGTCAAAATCACGGTGGGGGACTTCCCCCTCCAGGACGCGCTCGGCCGTGTGGGCCAGCAGCCCCTCGTCGTGGGGAATCCATCCACTGCGGGCCCGGGGGACGAGGTAACAGGCGGTGAGCAGCAGCGTCGCCACCAGTAACAGCCACCGGGCTGCCTGCGGACTGCTTTTAGATTTTTCCCCGGCGGACTGGTTCATGCTGTTTCCTCTCCCGCTTCGGTCGGTCGGGTTGCGACCAGCAGGATCGACGTCCCCAGGGGAATATTCATCCGGCTATACAAGCCTTCTTCGGCCCTGGTGAACAGGCGACAGGCTGTATTCACAAATCCGGGAGGGACGCGCGCGGGGCCGGGTGTCCCCGGCAGCAGCCATTCGGTGAAGCGGGCCAGCAGCTTGGCAAAAAACAGCCAGCGGAAGAAATAGCGGCTCGATTCAACAACAAAACCCTGCTTCTGGACAAGCCGGGTGAGGGGGCCTTGCCGGTACCTGGTGCGGTGCTGGTTCCACTCATCATGCTGTGTCCAAAGCAGCATGAAGGCGGGGACAGTCACGACCAGGCGGCCTCCGGGACGTAGCAGGTGCCATGCCTGCGTGAGCGCCTCGGCTGGCTGGTCCATGTGTTCGAGCACATCGAGCATCAGGATCCAGTCCAGCGGTCCCGGGGGATGGTAGGAAGCATCAAGAAAACCGGTATGGATCTGCCCGGCATGTGGGCCATCCGGATCGACCAGTTGCTCGTCCGGCTCGATCCCCGCCACCGTCCCAAACCGCTGCAGCTGGTCAAAAAAAAGCCCGTTCCCGCAACCGACATCAAGGATCTGGCGGTCGGCCGAAAGGCCTTCCTGACGGGATATCCGTTCCAGCACCTGCAGGATCAGGGATTCCCGGCATCGCCACCACCAGTGTCGCTGGTAGAGTTCTTCGTACTGTCGTGCGTACTCGTGGTCCACGGTGATGGCTCTTTGACAATATCCTGAACAACAAAAGAGGGCCGCCCCTTGACTTCCTCGTAGATGCGGCCGATGTACTCTCCGATCACACCTAGAAAGACTAGTTGAACACCTGCAAAGAAGGCAATGGAGACAATCAGGGCAGTAAAGCCGTCCACGGCATCCTTGTCCGGAACGGCAAGCTTGACGTAGACCGAGTAGCCAGCGAATCCCACGGCAAACAGGATCGAGAGAAATCCCAGCATCGTGGCCAGGCGGAGTGGGACCAGGGAGAAGGAGAAGATGCCGTCAAATGCCAGTTTGAGCAGGCGGCGGATACCGTACTTGGACTTTCCCGCGCTCCGCTGCTCCCGTTCCACGGGGATGCCGATCTGGGAGAAGCCAAACCAGCTTCGCAGTCCCCGCAGGTAGCGGCCCCGCTCGGGGGTCTGGTTGAGCAGGTCAACGACACGGCGTGACATCAGCGAGAAGTCGCCGCTGTCCCGGGGGAGCGGGGTTGGTGAGATTCGCTGGATGATCCAGTAAAAGATCGTGTAGCAGGCTCGCAGGATGAAATTCTCCTTGCGCCGCACACGGACCGCGTAGACTACCTCGTAACCCTCGTGATATTTCTCCAGCATCTCGAGAATCCGTTCCGGCGGATCCTGCAGATCCCCGTCCATCATGACCACGACGTCCCCGCTGACATGTTCCAGCGCGGCGCAGTAGGCGGCCTGCTGGCCAAAATTACGGGATAGGGAAATCGCCGTGATGCGGGGGTCGTCTGCTGCTGCATCGCAGAGCACCGTGAAAGTCCCATCCCTGCTGCCATCGTCCACGCAAACGATCTCGTGGGGCCCGCCGGGCAGACTGTCCAGGACGCTGCCGGTTCGCTCGAGCAATTCTGCCACCACCGGCTCCTCGTTGTAGAGCGGGATAGCTATCGAGACGCGTGGCGATTCAGACATCGTGTCGTCGCCCCTTGAAGTAGACCATGTTCCAGAGTGTGATGCCGCCCAGTCCCAGGGGGTAAGGCTGCAGGGTCACGGTATGAAAATGCGCCGAGAAAATATCCTTCCACTTCTCCAGTGGGCGGGGATACTCTCCACGGTCATGCCGGGCAAGCCAGCGACTGATGGACGCTTTGTCCGGCATCACGAGTTCAAGGATATGCACATATCCATCGTCACTCAACAGGGAATTCATATTCGCCAGGATGCGGTCAGTATTCTTGTCATCAATGTGGTGCAGGAAACTGTTAAGCAGGATGAAATCATATGCTTCACCTGCCGGAGGCTGGTAGCTGCGCACATCGGCGACCTCGAACCGGCCCCTGTATCGCTGCCGTGCCAGCTTGATGTATCGCTCGTTCAGATCCAGGCCCAGGTAATCCGTATGGGAGAAAACCGTGCTGTTCGTCCCCGGGCCACAGCCCACGTCCAGCACCCGTCGGGCCGTTTTCAGGTTATTCTGTTGCCGGAGTGGCCGCAGCTTGGCAGCGGCAAATGGAGCCTGCCAGAGCCGGTAGAGAGCTGGGAAATCAAGCAGATTCGAGAGTCGTGGCATCCGGTTACTACTTCCAGGAATGTTCTCCGGCGGACATCAATTATCACGCACATCCACCTTGAGGATGCCCAGCAACTTGGTAATCTCTTCTTCCCGTTTATCAATGTTCAGGATGTTGTCCAGTACGAAGGCACGCTGTTCGCCACTCGGTTGCAGGATCAAGCGGCCCGATTTCAGCAGCACATGTTCGAAGACATCGTTGACTTCCTTGTCGATGCGGACATGAGGAGCCGAATAACGCCTGAGATTCCCCCACAGGCCATGGTGATGAAGTATCTCGTTCGGACGGATCTCCCAGTAGTCGAACTTGACGACCACCTTGACCGCGATAGCGATTGCCATGCCGATACCGAAGATCATCCAGTAAAAGGTCGCGTTGGCCATTGGCTGGAGTGAACTGAGCCAGTCGGTGATCGAACCCAGCAGGCCAGGCTTCCATTGGCTCAGCAGCAAGAGGCCAAGGAAAATTGCCAGCAGCAAGATGAGCAAGGTCAGCGAATGGGAGCGAGGAAAATCAAAAGTCAGGACCAGCAAGTTGATGGCAAATAATCCGAGAAAGACAAGTGAAAGGAAGACAGCCACTCCCTGTTGGATCATGGCTTGCTTGATGAGAATGGCCTCGTTTGTCCCGGCCTGCTCCATTTCTGCCGCCGAAGTGGCCAGTTCGACCCTGGGTTCCCCCACCACCGACAGGCAGATAGCCACGACCAGGGCCAAGACCAGGGTGGGATACATGAAGACGATTTTTGGATAGGGGACGAGCTTGATGCAGTCGCGGGAAAAATCATCACCGGCCGGGGCCTTGTCGGTGTTTTCGCCGGACTCTTCGGTGTCCGTATCGTTTTCCACGTCTTTTTCTTCCTCGGGCATCAGTTTCCTCTTTTCCCAAACAATATGCGTCCCATGTCCCCGGGGTGAGTTCTCGAACCTACCACGTTGGACCTTTTTTTTCCAATCACCAGGATGGCCGGACTGAATGCCGCTCGCTGGTGCCCGTATTCACCACGAGCCCGTCGTGGGATCTCTGGAAATCTGTTCCCTAGGAGCTTGATATCGGGCGTTGCAGCAGATATCACATTGGGGGGCAACGTCCTGCGATGGGTCACCCCCGGATGAGGGGTTGAAGGTCGGTGGGGGCTGTTGTCTAGAAAGTGGTGAGCATGTTCTTTTTCAGCAGGATGAGGAACGACATGTCCGGCACAGTTTGAAGATCCTTACTTGTACTATTTGGAATGGAAGATCCATGTCAGACGATAACCAGAACGACCAAGCTGCCGAAATTGATACAAGCGAGGATGTCCAGCTGGTGGAGGAGTTAAGCCGCTCCTATGAACAGATGACCGAACAGCTCGGGCGGGTCATCGTGGGCCAGTCGTACGTGATCGAGCAGGTCCTGATTTCTCTTTTCTGTCGCGGCCACGTGTTGCTGGTTGGCGTCCCGGGGCTTGCCAAGACGCTCCTGATAAGCACGGTTGCCCGGGCCCTGGACTTGAATTTCAAGCGGATCCAGTTCACCCCCGACCTGATGCCCTCGGATATTACCGGGACCGACGTGCTGGAGGAGAATCGTTCCACCGGCAAGCGAGAGTTCCGTTTTGTCCAGGGACCCCTGTTCACCAACATGGTGCTGGCGGACGAGATCAACCGGACCCCTCCCAAGACCCAGGCGGCACTGCTTGAGGCAATGCAGGAACATCACGTCACGATCGGTGACGAGACATATAAACTTCCAGAGCCATTTTTCGTCATGGCAACACAGAACCCGATAGAACAGGAAGGGACCTATCCGCTTCCGGAGGCCCAGCTGGACCGTTTCATGTTCAACGTGATTGTCGATTACCCCACCGCGGACGAGGAATCGTTGATCATCAAGCAGGTGACCGGGACGTACGAGGGAGAAGTAGAGACGGTGCTCAGTGGCGAGGATGTTGTTCGCCTGCAGGGCATCGTGCACCGGGTTCCGGCGGCGGACCACGTGATTGATTATGCCCGGGACCTGGCCCGCATCTCCCGCCCGGCAGCGGAAGGTGCTCCGGATTTTGTCCAGGAAATGGTCGCCTGGGGGGCCGGGCCGCGAGCAGGAATTTACCTGATCCTGGCAGCCAAGGCACGGGCTATCCTGCATGGGCGTTACCATGCCACCACGGAGGATGTCACCGCGGTGGCCCTGCCAGTCATGCGTCACCGGGTCTTTACGACATTTAATGCAGAGGCAGCCGGGGTGACCTCGGATGATGTGGTCCGCATGTTAATCGAACATGTGCAACCCCAGGAATCAGTATCGGTCTAGGAAGGAGCCACCTGGAGTGGTGAAGGCGTTGCCGGAGATCGACGGCGCCACTCCAAAGAAGTTGCCATGGCACAGGGAAATGGAAATGGGAAGCTCGCCTACCTGCGGCTTCTGAACCAGGATGCCCTCAACCGCGTTAGCCGCCTGGAGTTGCTGGCTCGTGGTGTTGTCGAGGGGTTTGTCACTGGACGCCACGAGAGTCCCTACAAGGGGGCCAGCGTGGAATTTGCCGAACACCGGCAGTATGTGCCTGGTGATGACATCCGTGACCTTGACTGGCGAGTCTACGGTAAGACCGACCGGTATTACGTCAAGCAGTACAAGGAGGAGACGAACCTGCGGGCAACGATCCTGCTCGATGGGTCAGGTTCGATGGACTTTGCCGGGGAACATGCGTCCCCGGTCAACGGCGAGATTCCCTCCAAGCTGGAATATGCCCGTTACCTGGCTGCGACCCTGACCTACCTGCTGGTGAATCAGCAGGATGCGGTTGGACTGGTCACTCATGACACCGAGATACGGGATTTCATTCCCGCACGCTCCAACGCCCGGCACATGCGTGTCCTGCTCCAGCATATAGAAGCCCTGGAGTCGACCGGGGACACGTCCCTGGCCGCGGTTTACCACGACATCGCCGAGCGCGTTCCCCGGCGAGGCCTGGTGATTATTGTCAGCGACCTGTTTGACGAGGTGGAGCCCCTGATGGAGGCGCTCCACCATTTTCGTTACCGCAAGCACGAGGTGGTTGTCCTGCACGTGATGGCGGATGAGGAGTTGACCTTTCCCTTTGACAGCTGGAGTGATTTCCGGGACCTGGAGGAGTCGGGGATCCAGGAAGAACTGGATCCACTCACCATCCGCGCGGAGTATCTCAGCCGGGTCAGTGCCTTCGTGAACCGGGTGGAAATGGGTTGTGGGGAAATGGAAATTGACTACGTCCCGATGAATACCAAGATCCCCTTCGAGATCGCGATCTCCGGTTTCCTGGCGTCGCGCAGGGGGCAGCAGAAATGACTCGTCTTCCCATGGCCAACGGCAGAATGCGGATCGGGCAGGTTTCTCTCCTGTTCATGCCGGCGGGAGCGGCGCCATGACATTTCTCAACACCTTTATCCTGGCAGGACTGGCAGCGGTCAGTATCCCGATCATCATCCATCTCTTTAACCGGCGCAAGGCCAAGGTGGTGGAATGGGGAGCCATGCAGTTCCTGCTTGACTCGTTAATCCATCGCAAGCGCCGGGTGTTGATCGAGGAGGCGATCCTGATGGCGCTGCGTTGCCTGCTGCTGGCGGCACTGGTGCTGGCCATTGCCCGTCCCTTCTCCCCTGTCCAGCCTGGGATTTCCTGGCTGCTGATGCTTCCGCTGGTCCTGCTTTCTGCTGTCCTTTTGGCTGTTACCACGATCCTGGCTCGCAGCCGTCGCTGGCGCTGGTTCCTGTATGCCGCCGGCGCCCTGGTGGCGGTGGCGGTGGTGATGGCGACCCAGGCGGAACGCATGCTCCAGCTGGAAAAGTGGAAAGGGGGCGCCGAACAGGATGTCGCCATCATTATTGATGGTTCGGATTCCATGCGAATCGAGATTGGTGACCTCTCGAATTTCAAACGGGCAATTGATCAGGCTCACCTGTTGATGGACAACCTGGGAGAGGAAGACCATGTGACAGTCATCGTGGCAGGAAGTACCCCCCATGTTGTGACGCCCCAGCCGGTTAGTGCCCGCAGTGATATTATCGAGAAACTGGATGATCTTGAGCCGGTAGGAGGCACCATGCAGGTGGTGGATGCTACCGTGGCCGCGGTGAACTCGCTCTCGCGGGGTGACCACGCTGCCAAGAAGATCGTTATTCTCTCGGACAGGCATCGCTTTGGCTGGGAAACCGAGGACATGCAGCGCTGGCAGTTCGTCGCCAGCGTACTGGACAAGCTTCCCACATCACCACGGCTGGTAACACGTTTTCTCGATATGCCACGCGCCTACCGCAATCTTGCAGTCCATCACGTACAGCCCTCCCGCACGCTTATCGGGCGAGATCGGTCGGTCACGATCGGCGTGACCGTGGAAAATACCGGAACCGAGGAAGTGGAACCGGAGGGTGTGGAATTCCGGATCGCCGGGGGAGTCACCACGACCGTGCCGGTGGGGCCGGTGCAACCGGGTGAGTCGGTCGAGGTGAAACTGGATCACCAGTTCGAGAAAGCGGGGACCTACGCAGTCACCACCACGGTGATTACCAACGATGATATGGAGGTGGATAACGAAACCCACCATGTGATCCAGGTCGTTCCTTCCCTGCCGGTGTTGATCGTGGACGGGAACAGTGGCAGCAAGGATGATTTTGGCGGGACGATGTTCCTGCAACTGGCCCTGGCCCCACCCTTTGATCTCTCCTCGGCCGCCAACGAGCAGGAGGGGGAACCGGGGGAGGCAGAGATCGCGGCCGAACAAAATCCGCCCCTGGTGGAGGTCGACGTGGTGGCTGCTCCAGACCTGGGTGAGGATGCCCCGCTGGAGGATTACCGGGTGGTAATCCTGGCTGATGTTCCCCGGCTGGGAGCTCCGGTCGCAGACGCCCTGGGACGTTTCGTGGCCGCCGGTGGCGGGCGCTGGATTGCCCCGGGAGGCCGCGCCGAAGCAGGGTTTTATAACGAGTGGAAACTCCCGGATGGCCGGAAGGTTCTTCCAGCCGGACTGAAGGAGAGGAAAACAGTGGAGCAGGACCGGCAATTCGGGATCTCGACCGAGAATGTCCGTCATGCGGCGATGCAGAAAGTTGCTGCTGAGGGCCATTCGGATCTCGCATCCACCAGTGTTGCGGCTTACTGGGAACTGGAAATTGATCCGAATGATGCCAGGAGCTCAATTGGGATGCTGCTGGAAAATGGTCTCCCCCTGCTGGTGGAAAGTGATGCCGGGTTTGGCCGGGTTATCGTGACCAGTCTCTCGGTCGACGTCGATGACAGCAACCTGCCGACCCTCTTTTCCTTCCTGCCGATGGTCCATGAACTGACGTACCACCTTGCCTCGCCCGACCTGGTACCGCTCAATTACGAACAACGTGCGGTCGTCCGCTTCGATATCCCCCGCCGATCAAACGGGGATGAACCCCAGGAGCCAGGGGAACCAGATGAGACAGATGAGACAGATGAGACAGATGAGACCAACCGGCTGATCGCCGACCTCACCACGCCCGATGGGGCACTCCAGCAGGGAACCGTGGAAGTCCAGCAGGACCGGCTGGTGGTGACGCTGGTGGGAGTGGACCAGCCCGGTATTTACCAGCTCCAGCTCCCCGGGTCACTGGACCGGGACCTGCAGGAACTCAAGCCCGTATCCCAGCCATCCGGCAGCAGTCCCCCGCTTCCACTGTCGGTGACCCGGGCTGCGGAGGAAAGCCGCCTGGAACTGCTCAGTGATACCGACCAGGCCGCGATCGGCCAGAACGTCGAATATTTTTCAGCCGCCGATGACCAGGAGTTGATTGCCGCGGTGATCGATGAAGTTCCCGGTCATGAGCTCTGGAAGTACCTGGCGGTTGCGGCCCTGCTGATCCTGCTGGCCGAGTGTTTCGTGACGCGTTGGATTGCCAGGCAGCGAAAAACCGGGGCGGAGGAAAAGGTGGAATTTGTTTCCGAGGGAGAAAGACTAAGCAGCTTTCGGGAGCGGGCGCAGCAGATGCTTGAAACAGTCCGTAACTCCTGAGGCATGAGGATGCAATGCAACTGGTAGCACAGACGACCGATCTTCTTTCCCAGGGCTGGCCAATCTGGTCGATCCTGCTGGTCACCGTCCTGCTGGGCGTTGCCTGGTGGGCTGGGCATCGCTGGCAGGGCCTGCTTCCGGGAACCCGCCCGGTCTCGGTCATTTCCTGGATGGTGCGGGTTGTGATCGGCACGGGAACCTGCTGGTTTGTCTTTCAGCTCCTGGGACAGGTTGTCGTCTTCCAGACGGCCTGGTCGCCCTGGTGGATGGCCCTGGTGATGGCTGCCGGCGTGGAAACCGTGTTGGCGCTCTACCAGCTGGAAAGACAGATCGTGACGCCGCGCGAGGGAAACCTGCTTGCCGCCTTGCGCGTGACGATGGTCGTGCTGGTTACCTTGATCCTGATGCAGCCGGTCCTCACACGGACCGAGGAGAAGACCCATGAACGTTTCATTGCCGTGTTGCTCGACGATTCTGCATCGATGCACATCGTCGACAAGCAGCTTACCGATAGCGAAAAACTGCAGATGGTGGCTGCCTTTGCCCCGGGGGAACAGGAGTTGCCCTACGACCTGACATCGCTGGCAGCCGACCTGTTTGGGGTGGGTGAGGGATTTGCCAATGAAGCAGGTGCCATGGATGCCCTGTTTGCAGATGACGAGCAAGACAAGGGAGAAGCATGGTCGGTCGCTGTTGATGCCCTTGGACGCGTGGTCAAGCAGGGACGCCAGGATATCAATGTCCAGTTGCAGCGGATGGATCAACTGCAACAGGGTTCGCTGCAACTGAATGAAGAGAGCACCGTTTATGTGAAACGGTTGCGAGAACAACTGCGAAGCAAGGTGGTCGCCCGGATGGTGGAACTGGAGGGTATCCTCGGCCGCGAAGGGAACCCGCAGCGTTTGGTGCAGGACGTGGTGGGTCATTTGAAAGGAATTTCTGACCAGTTGCGAGGGAGCGTGGCCCTCTCGCGTCTTCTGATTGACCAGGTCGACCGCAGTTACATGGCCTCGCTGCCCGAGGAGAAAAGGCAGCAGATAGATCAGCTGGTTGGTCAGACGCGGGCGGCCCTGGCCCGTGGGCTGCTCTCGGGCGAGGATCAAAAGAGAGAGGGCGTGATCGACCTGATCAGTGGAAAATACACGCCGAGACTCTATCGCTTTCATTCCGAGGTTAGCCTGCTGGATGCAGGTGACTGGGAAGATTCTCCAGCTGCCGGGGAGGAGCAGCCAGCCGGGGAGGAGCAGCCAGCCGGGGAGGAGCAGCCAGCCGGGGAGGAGCAGCCAGCCGGGGACGAGCAGCCAGCCGGGGACGAGCAGCCGCCGGACGATCCAGTCAGTGATCCCCAGCGGCTGGTGACCGACCTGGCCAGGGCACTGGACAAGGCCAGAAAAGATATTCCTGCCGAGCAACTTTCAGGAGTGCTGGTGGTCGGGGACGGTCGTCATAATGCCACCGGGGATATGGACAAGGCAATCCGCCAGCTCGGGTCAGCCGGCGTGCCGGTTTCTGCCCTGGTGGTGGGAAGTGTTCGGCCCCCGGTCGATGCAGCCGTGCTGGATGTGGAATCGAACCCGACGGTGCTGGTGGATGACCAGTTCAGTGTCAATGCCCGGGTCAAGCTGACCGGGATGAGCGGTCGCCAGGTACGAGTCAAGCTCGTCAGGGGAGGAGAGACCGTTGATGAACAGACGCTGAGCGTGGTCCAGGATGAACTCCTGCAGACAGTTCGTTTGAACGATGTGCCGACCGAGGAAGGCCTGAAGGTCTACCAGGTGGTGATTGAACCGATCCAGGCGGACAGCGTGGAGAACGACGCCTTCAGTTCCAATAACCAGCGAGAAGTGCGGGTCTCGGTGACCGATGACCGGACGCAGGTATTGATTGTCGAAAGCCGTCCCCGCTGGGAATACCGTTACCTGCGGACCTTGCTGGCAGGGCGCGACACGTCGGTGCAGTTGCAAACGGTACTGCTCCAGCCTGACAGGCTGGCGGACGTGGTCGATGTTCCCCAGGTTGCGGCCTCGGTTTCCCGTGCGGACGAGGAAATTGAAGCGACCCTGCTGCCGGAGAGCCAGGAGGAATGGTTCAAGTTTGACGTGGTCGTGCTGGGGGACATCTCACCCCAGATGCTTGGAACCGAGACGCTGGAAATCCTTGACCGTTTCGTGAACCGGCGCGGAGGGGCACTGGTTGTTATTGCCGGCCGGTTTTTTATGCCCCACGCCTTTGATGGCACGGTCCTGGCAGACCTCTTGCCGCATACCTTCGAGGCCAGCGCCGAACCGGTCACGCCAGCGACCGATGAACCCTACCAGCTTGCCCTGACCCGGGTTGGTTACCGGCACACGATCATGCAGCAGGGGGAGGATTACGAGGAAAATCGCGAGTTCTGGGAATCGGTTCCACCACTCTACTGGCGTCACGAGATTCTGGCGACCAAGCCGGCAGCGGTCGTGCTGGCCTATGCCAGGACAGAAGCGTCCCAGGAGCTTGAGGCCGTGGAGGAGGAGTCTCCCGACCAGGCAGAGCAGCGCCAGGCTCGTCAGCAACAGTACGAGAGAGACCATGCCCTGGTGACAATCCAGAAAATGGGAGCGGGACGCGTGATGATGCTTAACACGGACCGTACCTGGCGGCTGAGGTACCGGACCGGCGACCGTTTTCACCACAAGCTCTGGGGGCAGATCCTTCGATGGGCCGAGGCAGAAAAACTCCAGGCCGGAACCGGGCTGGTCCGGCTCGGTACCAACAAGGCGGTTTACCAGGTGGGTGAACCGGTCACGGTGAGTGCCCGGATCACGGACTCTTATGCAGCGCCGCTGGTAGATGAGAAGGCGATGGTGCGCGTCTACCAGGACGACAAGCTGATACTCTCGGAATTACTCAAGCAGGTGCCGGACAGCAACGGAATGTACCGTGTCGCGATCGGAAATCTCAACGGCGAGGGCGAGTTCCGGCTTGTCCTCGATAGCCCCGAGGCGAAGGCCGTTCTGGCCGGGGAGGGGGTCGATGAGGTGGAAACGCGAATTAGCCTGTTTCCGGTAGAAATAGACGCCCAGGAGCTCAACGAAACGACCGTTGACCTTGAAAACCTGGCCCGCTGGAGCAACTTGAGCGGTGGTGCGGTTTATGATGCCGGTCGGATGTCAAATGTTCTAGACACGTTCGGAACAGGCACCTTAAACTATAAGGAAGAGTTACGCCGTACGATCTGGGATTCATGGATTCTCCTGGCCCTGCTTGTCCTGGCTGTGACGGTGGAATGGTGTGTTCGAAAACGTGGAGGATTAGTATGAGTACGCTCAGCGTTGAATCGCAATCACGGGATCTTCCTCAGCAACTCGAGAAGCGACTTTCCCAGCTTATACGCCGTGCACGGATGATCATGTGCGTGAAGGGAATTCTCGCGGTTTTGAGTGTCGCCGTGATGATGCTCCTGGTGGGCATGGCTGTGGATGCCTCGGTGACAATATTTACCGTGGCTCCTCGTATTATTCTCTCCAGTTGCCTGCTCGGTGGCGTGCTGGCCAGCGTGTACATTTTCCTGGTTCGTCCCCTCTCGCATAGCTTCAGCCTTGCAGGGATTGCTCGCATGATTGAACTGCGGCACCCTGAACTGGAAGAACGACTCAGTTCTGCCGTGGAATTGTTGACCACTTCAGACTCGACGGATTTAAGAGGAAGTGCCGCCTTGATCACCGAGTTGGCCCGGGAAGCGAGTGGCCAGGCCCTGACGGTCGACCCACGGCGGGAATTCAGTTTCAAGGCAGCCCGACGAGTTTTCACCGTGATGCTTGTCCTCTCCGGTGTGCTGACCGTCACGATGATGCTCTGGCCACGCCAGACGTTCCGCCTGGTGAGTCGCCTGGTGGTCCCCTTCGTCAATACCGACAATATGCAGGCGGTCGACATGGTGATCATCCCCGGTGATACCACCGTGGCCGCCGGGGATTCGGTACGTATCGAGGTTGCTGTCCCGGACCTGCGAGTCCAGAAATCAGAGCTTCGTATTGTCGGCGCGGATGGGAACGAATCGACGAATCGGATGCAGGCCATGTCTCATGACAAGCAGGGCCGCCATCGCTTCACCATGACCATTCCCGCGGTCAATGAGGGATTCCGCTACCGGATTTATGCCGGTGGTGCACTGACACGTTATTACCACGTTACCGTGGTCCCGCGGCCGGCCGTGGGACAGTTGATCGTCAGGTATGACTATCCGGACTACACGCTCAAGCCGGATTTTGTCGACCAGGATTCCTCCGGCGATATCGTCGGTCCGATCGGGACCCAGGTGACTGTCACGGCTGAAGTGAACACGCCGCTGGACAATGCCACGCTGCTGGTGGATGATCGCCCGGTTGCTGTGGGAGAACCGACCGGAAGCAGTGATGGCATGGCCTATTCCTGGACATTTCCGCTTACCGAGCAGATGGTTGCCGGACGACGCTGGTCGCTGCAGCTTGTCGATGAACATACCTTCGAGAACTGGGCGCAGAAGTACTACGTCAAGGCCCAGAGGGACAAGTCTCCCACGGTGCGAGTCGTTGATCCGACCGGCACCCAGCTGCGGTTGAAACCCAATGACCTGCTGCCCATCGGTTACCTGGTGGATGATGATTACGGCATCGCCAATGCCGATGTCATGACCTCCATTGATGATGCCGATGCGGTGGCAAACCCGATTACGCTGCCGGGAATCGTCGCCGGTTCCCAAAAGGGCCAGACTGTCCTGAACCTGGGGCGGATGGAACTCTCCGCCGCACGCAAGGTGAGTGTCCAGCTGCGAGTGCGAGATAACCTTCCAGAGAATCTCGAGGGACCCCAGCAGGGACTCAGTAACGTGATCACTATCACGCTCGATGAAACTGCGGAATCGTATTTTGAAAAACGGGCAGCCGAGGATTACGAGGGGATACGCAAGGAACTGACAGAGATCCTTGAGCAACTTGAGCAGACCCAGGGCACAACAACGAACTGGGAAGAAGAGCTCGAGGTGCGCGGCACGCTTGCGGAGGAACTGGTCGCCATTATCGATGATGTAAGGGAACAGGACGCCGAGGTGGAACAACGTCTGCGGGACCTGGGCGATGTGCTGCCGGTAACCAGCTTTGCTGCCCTCGCTCCCGAGGTTGTCGACCTGGCCGATACCGATGTCACGCTGGCCCGGGACCATGCGGGACAGGTCAAGCTGACGGATCGTCCCAAGCAGCGGGCCGAGCATGGCAAGACGAGTGACATGCATCTGCTTTCAGCGATCGAGCGAACCAAGAAATTGATCGAAGACCTGGATGAACTCTGGAAGAAAATCCAGCGGATTTCCGATCTTCGTGACCTGGCAAGCCAGCAGGAAGAGATTTCCGACCTCCTGGAGGAACTGGCCCAGCAACCGGAAGAGAATTCACAGCTGCCGAGTGAACTGTTCGAAGAGCAAAGTGCATTGAACGAGGATATCGCCGAGACGATTGAGCAGAATGCACAAACACTCGAAGAGCTTTTCCAGCAGCAACTGGAAACGGCCCAGGAACTCGCTGAAACGGCTGCCGACCTGGCCGAGCAGCAGGAGCAACTGGCGGAATTCACTGAACAGCTGCAGCAGGAAGAACCCCAGGATATCCGCGAACAACTGGCCGAGCAGATTCTCCAGCAACAGCAGGAAATTGCCGAAGAAGCTGCGGCACTGGATGAACAGGTCCAGCAGGCGGAAAACCTGGCAGAGCCGGACGATGAGCCGCTTCAGCTGGCTTCCAAGCCGGAGGAAACCCTGGAAGAAATCGAGCAAGGGGAACTGGAACAGGCGGCCGATGATGCCCAGCAGGCTGCGGACCAGCTGGAAGAAGCGGCGCAGCAGATCGAGGAGGGTGAACAACCGTCCCAGGCACCAGCTGCAGAAGAGATGCCCCAGGAAGGGGAGCCGGGCGACGATCCGGAAGGAACCCCCGAGCCGGGCGATGATCCGGAAGGAACCCCCGAACCGGGCGATGATCCGGAAGGAACCCCCGATCCGGGCGATGATCC
>CAYYZW010000131.1:0-3498 GCA_964476375.1 uncultured Pirellulaceae bacterium | reverse complement strand
ACACACCAGCTGCAGAAGAATCAGTAATTTGGGTAAAAAAAATAGACTGGAGAAGATGACCGGGTTGGTTCCAAAGCGTACCCGAAGTGCATGAAAATTGGGAGTCCAAGGGTTTTTTGACCTAACCCCGGTAATTCTCATGGCATTCGGAACAGGCTTTATTGATCTCGCCAACCGCCTTGCGAGCCGCCTCGTCATTCTTCAGCTTGACCGCATCCACGATATCCCGGGCAGACTTTTTCATCTGCCGGGAAAATCCCGTATACGTTTCGTCGTCAGCATCTTCCATACCGGTCTTGCAGAGAACCTCTGCCATCATGGCGACCATCTCGGCCTCGTGCAGAATCACGTCCCCCTGGGCGAGGAATTCACTCTTGTCGGAGGTCATCGGCTGGAGTTTCTGCTGTATTGACACTTCCAGTCGCTGCATCAACGGGGAACGGTCAGAGACATTCGGCCACTTGGCAGCTTTCTCGATCTTCCCGGCAGCCTCCACCGTGCTGCCACTGACCAGATCCTGCAGATCCGCCTTACGAAGCTTGGCCTCATTGTACGCCGGTGTACTGCCAACCTTGCAATTCCGGGCTGCCTTGGCAAATAACTCCCTGGCCGCAGGAGCAGATTCCTGGAAACGGATATCCCCGTCATATTCTCCGATCACTCCAAACAACATGGCCAGGACCGAAAAATGGCGCCTCGCCTGCTTGTAACCACGGCCTTTGAAATCCGACGGAGTCCCGACGTCCGCATCCACCCTGATCTTGATCGCCTTGATCTCATCCTCGATGACCTCCGAGGAAATAACCTCTGCCCAGCCAGACCCGGAAATACCCCCTCCTGTATCATTCCCCCCGGTGGAACCGGTATTCCCATTTTCCACCACCGCGGGCTTATCATTGACCACCCGCGGCCCGACCAGCTTCTCAAACACGTTCTCGAAGAAAATACCTTTTTCTTTCCCCTCATCGAACTTGGGCAGGCGAGCACGCAATCCCGGTTTGCTGCCGGATTTCTGGGCCGAAACGGATGCCAGTGAAATCCAGCCGACGGAGAAACAAAACAACCCGATGGCCAGCAGGGAAAATCTTCGCGAAAAAGAACTCTTAGCCATATTACTTCCTGAAAGAACGGTCAAGCCAACAACCGGATCGCCGCCCCGGACTTCGACTACGTTTATTATCGACAGGTAGGCCCATCGAGGCAAGCAAACCGCAGGGAATCATTGCACGATATAATCAAATCATGGACGCGCCAGAAAATTCTCCTCGCCCTGCCACTCCCTCGCGTCGTGGTTTCCTTACCAGCCAGCTTCCGCAAAAAGCGTCAGAGAAAGAACCGATCCTGGAAGGCACTGCCGAATTTCTCTTCCAGGCAACGCGGCGGATCATGGCATGTGATTTCCAGGTCACCCTGGATGCCGAGTTTCATCCAGCCGGCCCGGAAACCGCCATGGCCGCACTCGACATTGTCGATCAGCTGGAGGCAGAACTTTCGGTTTACCGGGAGTCCAGCCAGGTCAGCCAACTGAACCAGCTGGCAGCTCGAGAGCCAATGAGCGTCGACTCGACCCTGTTCCAACTGCTGGAACAGTGCCTGGAACTCTGGAAACAGACCGACGGGGCATTTGATATCACCTCCACGCCCCTCTCACGAGCCTGGGGATTCTACCGCCGCGAAGGACGCATGCCGAGCAGCGAGGAGGTCAGCCATGCGCAATCGTCGGTCGGAAGCCAGTGGATGAAACTGGACAAGCAGAACTGCACCGTCCATTTCGAAAATCCCCAGCTGGAAATAAACCTGGGGAGCATCGGCAAGGGTCATGCCCTGGACCGCTGCGCGGCCTGGCTGGCAGCGGACGTGGGTGACTTTATCATCCATGGTGGGTACAGCAGTATCCTGGCCCGAGGCAATCGACAGACGACAGGGAGCGGGCAGGAAGGCTGGAAGATTGCCGTTCGCCACCCGCTCAAGCCACGTCAAAGGCTGATCGAGCTCACACTCAAGGATTGTGCCGCGGGGACGTCCGGCAGCGCCAACCAGTTTTTTTACCATGAGGGGAAACGGTTCAGTCACGTGCTCGATCCTCGCACCGGCTGGCCCGCTGAGGACCTCCTCTCAGTGACGGTGCTCTGCCCCACGGCGGCCGAGGCCGACGCACTGGCGACCGCTTTTTTCGTGATGGGCATTGAGCAGACCACGTCGTATGTTGCGGACCATCCCCATGTGCGAGCGGTGCTGGTGTGCCCCGGCAAGCGTTCCGGGGCAACAGACGTGCACCTGGTAGGACTCGCACCAGGCAGCTGGGAATTACTCAGTGAGGCAGTCACCCTCGTGGATCATGGGCAGGTTCCAGGATGTTGAATTACCTTGCCATCTCCAGGAACTCTAATTAAGTTAGAAATCTCCTGTGGACGGCAGGAGTCTGTTTTCTTAATTCTCTACCAGGATGAAATCGTGCATAAACTCCTGTCCCGGATTCTCATTGCCAGCCTCGTCGCTGGCAGTTTTACCCTGTTCACAAACTCCCACTTCGTGCGCGCTCAAGAGCGTGACAATCCCTCCGGCGAACGACCAGCTGCACAACGCGATGGCGACCAGGCACCTGCAAGTTTGTTCGACAGGATTGCTCAAGAAATCCGCGCGGCCGTGGAGTCAGGAGATTTGACACCGGAAGAGGCCCGCAAAAAACTGGCTGCCTTCCGAGAACACCTGCAGCAAGGCGACAACGGAGACCGGGAAGAAAATCGAGAACACGAGGGTGACCGGGAACGCGAAGACGACCGCAACCCCGAGCAGAATAACAGGAGAGCCGCCGGTGAAATCCGGGCCGCCATCGGAGCAGGAAGAATCACAGAAGAGCAGGGTCGAGAACGACTGGAAGCTCTGCGTGAACGACTGGGGGACGAAGAACGCGAACGCGAGGGCGACCGGCAGCGTGAAGGCGACCGCGAACGTGAAGGAGACAGGAATCCGGAGGAGATTCACCGCAGAGCCGCAGGCGAGATCCGGGCCGCCATCGAGGCAGGAAGAATCACCCCGGAACAGGGGCGTGAACGGCTGGAGGAGCTGCGCAGGCGGTTTGTCAACGAAAACCGGGAACGCGAGCGGGAAGGCGACCACCAGCGGCAAGGCGACCGCCAGCGGGAGGGGGATCGACCCCATGCAGGTGACCAGGAACATGTTCCTGACCAGAGCCTGGCACAACGACTGGAGCATCTCCATCAAGCAATCCGGCACCTCCATGAAGGGGGTTTTCACGAACAAGGTCGCCAACTGGAGGGGATCGCCGAGCAGATCCATCGCCGCCTGGATGGAGCGGAACGTCAACACGACCAACGTGAGCACGACCAACGTCAACACAACGAACGTGAGCACGAACAACGTGAGCACGATCAACGTGAGCACGAACACCGTGAGCCCGAACAACGTGAGCAAGACCACCGAGAGCAACACCCACCAGAGCACGACCACCGACAGCAACACCACCTACAGAACCAC
>CAYYZW010000130.1:0-2896 GCA_964476375.1 uncultured Pirellulaceae bacterium | reverse complement strand
ACGGCGGGAGCCTGCACCTCGGCGGGAGTCTCGCCCGGAGCCTCAGGAACCTCCCTCTCGGTGGTCTCCAGTTCACCAATTTCTACCGGGGTTTCCTCTGTTCCCCCGGCCAGTTCCATCAGCGATCCCAGGTTCAAATCTGCCGCCTGTTCCTCTGCGGGACTTTCGTCTGCCACAACCGGCTCAGTGAGAGCTTGTTCCTCACCGATGGCATCCAGGTCAAGATCGGTCTCGGCAGAATCGGTCCCGTTGGTCATCTGCTGGAAGGCAGCGGCCAGATCATCTCCGGCAGAAATAGTTGATTCTTCGGAGGATCCATCGACCGTACCAGCCACCGAACCGGGATCGTTGTAATCCACTCGAAAAGTAAAGCCTCCCACCGTCAGCAGGGAACCTGTTGGAACAACCACCTCGTCGATGTTGTTATGGTCAACATAAGTTCCATTGAGCGAGTTCTTATCCCTGACATGCACACGCCCGTCTGATTCAAAAAGCTCACAGTGCTCCCGACTTATCAGCGGATGGCGAAGTGTCACACCAGCATTGCGTCCACGGCCGATCACGGCAGGGAGTGTCACCGGCACTTCCTCGGCCGATGTATCACCTTCAACGACAATGAGTTTTACATCCATCTGGATTTCACCTGTGATGGGCCCAACTGGATCGTATTGACCGAGGGGAAAAGGAAATGGGAACGCATCGAAATGCGCCCATTTCAGTCTAGCCCCTGTAATCCAGACCTGCAACGTCTTGAAGATACACGGGCACCTACTGCAGAAATTCCTGCCCTACAATCGAATCATAAGTTATAACCCGTTTCTGAGAGGAGCTGGTCGGGGACTCTTTTCAGGGCAGATAACCAGACTTATAATCCGAAAACGCCGTTCGCAGAGGAATCACACAGGGGATCCTTGATTCGGCTTTTTCCACATTTCCTGCCCCTTTTGACGACTCCAGCCCTGCGGTAAACTTGAGAGACAACTGTGGCGACAGGGAGGTGGAATTACGTCCTGGGAACAAGATGCTTACATCAGCGGGTGTAGCTCAGCTGGCAGAGCACAACGTTGCCAACGTTGTTGTCGTGGGTTCGAATCCCATCACCCGCTCTTTTGTGTTGTAGTAAAGAAACCACCTTTTCCCGCGTGGAAATGAGTGGTTGGACACCTGGATATATAAAGTTTTGAGCACCGCTTTCAACGATGCGGTGACGGATGATCATGGAATCTGAAACAGATACAAACCCGTCTCAAGAAGACCAGGCAGACGAATCTCAACTGGCAGAATCGCCGGAGGCAGACGAGTCGCCCGCCGTCACGACCGACGACATAGCCGAGGAGAATGCTGAAAGCCCGGCCGATGTCGTGGATGAGACAGGGGAAGATGAAGACCAGCTGCTTTCTCTGGATGTCGAAGTAGACCAGCCGAGTGCCTGTGAACGGCACGTGGTCGTGAAAATCGCCCCGGAGGATATTGAACGATACAAGGATGATGCATACGAGGAACTGATGCCATCGGCCGAGATCCCCGGGTTTCGTCCCGGCCGGGCACCCCGCAAGCTTGTGGAAAAAAGATTCCGAGGCGAGGTTCATGACCAGGTGAAGGGCTCCCTTGTCATGGATGCCATCACGCAGGTGAGCGAGGAACAGGATTACTCGGCTATCAGTGAACCGGATTTTGATTTTGATGCGGTTCAACTGGAGGACGAGGGCCCCCTGGTGTTCGAATTCACGGTCGAAGTCCGGCCCGAGTTTGAGATGCCCGAGTGGCAGGGTTTGAAGCTTGACCGTGTCAGCCACGAGTACTCCGAGGAAGAAGTCCAGGAACGAACCACAAGCCTGCTCCAGCGATACGGGACACTTGAATCCCACGACGGACCTGTGGAAGCGGAAGACCTGGTCACGATTTCCATTGTCTGTTCGGATGGCGACGAGGAAATTTCCCGAATGGAAGACTCACGCTGTCCGGTAAGGTCCAAGCTGGTTTTCCGTGACGGGGAAATCGATGAGTTTGACAAGCTGGTAACCGGTGCGAAGACACAGGAGACGCTGAAAGCACAAGCAACAGTCAGCCCGTCCCACGAGAACGAGGAACTGCAGGGCAAATCGCTGGATGCGGTCATCACGGTCGAGCAAATCGAACGGATCTCGCTGCCGGAATTGACAGACAAATTCCTCAGTGAGGTCGGCGACTTCGAGAGTGTGGAGGACATGCACAATGCGGTCCGTGAAGAACTGGAACGCAAGCTGGAATACCATCGGGAACAGCAGATCCGGGGGCAGATCACGGACCTGCTTACCGAAACGGCTGACTGGGAATTACCCCCCACGCTGCTGAAACGACAATCCCAGCGTGAACTGCAACGTTCTGTCCTGGAATTGCAATCCAGTGGATTTTCCAACGACGAGATCCGGATGTATATCAATCGGATACAACAGGACCTGATGGGAAGCACCTCGAAGTCTCTCAAGGAGCACTTTATCCTTGAACGCATCGCCGAGGAAAACGAACTGGACGTGTCCCCCCAGGAACTGGATCTGCATATCGAACTTCTTGCACGACAGCAAAATGTCTCCTCGCGGCGAATTCGAGCACGACTGGAAAAACAAGGGGATATGGATGCGCTGCGAAACCAGATCGTGGAGAGCAAGGCCATTGGCCTGATCAATGAACATGCCGACTTTACCGATGTCCCCCTGGAAGAGACGGACGAGGAGGAGAGTTTTGCCCTCAGTCACGACATCGCCGGAGAGCCTCCCAGCTCGGAAGTAACCAGTACCGAACCTGCCGTCGCCAAGGAAGAAACCAAGACGAAATCAAGCCCCGCCACGAACGAAGTCGAGCCTGAAGAAGAGACGGCCGAGGAGAAGGACGAAGCCGAGCCTGAAGAAGAGGCGGC
>CAYYZW010000129.1:0-33805 GCA_964476375.1 uncultured Pirellulaceae bacterium | reverse complement strand
GACATTGTCGGCTTTGTCGTCTCGGTGGTCAACTTCTAATACATCATCGGCCTGGCCATGGTTCTTGTTGGCATAGGTGAATAAGCGCGCCACGCGGACAGACTACCAAAACCAGGAACCAGCATGACCCAGTACGCCACGCGACGTGACCGGCTCCGCCGGCGAATGAAAAAGTCCCAGCTCAAACACCTGCTGGTAACCAACGAGGTCAATGTGACCTACCTGACCGGGTTCAGCGGGGACAGCAGCTACCTGCTGCTGCACCCGGACGGGGCGATCGTGATCAGTGACAGCCGTTATGCCGAGCAACTGCAGGAAGAATGCCCGGACGTGGAGCATGATATTCGGCACTCGGCCCAGCCGATCGTAGCGGCCACGGCCCGCCTGGCAGGCCGCATCAAGGCCACCTCGATGGGTGTCGAATCCACATCGATGACGATGGCCCTCTACCAGAGCCTTGATTCGGCAGTCGGTGACCTGGAACTGGTCAGCACATCGGGGGAGGTCGAGCAACTCAGGGAGATCAAGGATCGTGGCGAGATCGCAACGATCCGGAGAGCAGTACGGATTGCCGAGCGGGCATTTGCCGCCACACGTGCCATGATGCGGGACGGGCAGCCGGAACGGGAAGTTGCCTTTGAGCTGGAACACCAGGTCCGCCTGCTCGGCGCACGGGCCTGCAGCTTTGACCCCATCGTGGCCGTCGGCCCACGCGCCGCACTTCCCCACGCAACCCCCACCGATCGCCAGATCGGCGAAAGTGACTTCGTGCTCATCGACTGGGGCGCCGATTTTGACATGTACCGCAGCGACTTGACGAGAATTTTGGTGACCGGTAAAATCTCGCCGAAACTGGAACGCATCTACACGGTCGTGCTCGAGGCGCAACGACAGGCGATCAAGGCAATTCGCCCGGGTGCTATTATGAAAGAGGTGGACGCGGCAGCTCGAGGGGTGATCGAAAAGGCCGGTTACGGTAAAAAATTCGGTCATAGTCTCGGCCATGGAATTGGCCTCGATATTCACGAGGGGCCGCGACTGGCATCCGGCCAGGATCGACCACTCAAGCCAGGAATGGTGGTAACCGTCGAACCAGGCATCTACCTCCCCGGATGGGGTGGAGTCCGTATTGAAGATGATATTCTCGTCACCCGGGACGGTCACGAGGTACTCAGCACCGTTTCCAAGCAACTCCAGGACTGCCTGGTCCGATAGAATAGAATAGCGACGAAGAGGAAACTGCGGCCCACCGGTCGCCCAGAAAATCCCAGAAAAGGACGCCCCATGGCGGATACCGATTCGAATATCTTTGAGCTCGAGAGGTTGCTTGAGCTGATTGCCCTGATGAAGGAACATGGCCTGCTGGAGGTAGACCTCCAGCAGGGAGACCAGAAGATCCGGCTGGCACGTGGTGTCGGTGGTGGACCACCCGTCGCTGCACCCGCCCCGGTCGTCGCTGCCTCCAGCCCTCCACCGGCCGTGGCACCAACCGAAACACCGGCGGCGGTCGAGGAAAATCCGAACCTGCACACGATTACCAGTCCGATGGTGGGGACGTTCTACACCAAGGCGAATCCGGATGCCGAGGCTTTTGTGAAAATCGGCGACATGGTCGACAACGAGACGACCGTCTGTATCGTGGAAGCGATGAAGGTCTTCAATGAGATTCCCGCCGAGGTGCGTGGTCGCATCGTCGCCATCCTGGTGGATAACGAGGAGCCGGTGGATCACGGCAAACCGTTGTTCCAAGTCGACACCAGCAACTAGGTCTGGCGGCCATGTACAATAGAATATTAATAGCCAATCGCGGGGAGGTCGCCCTGCGAATCATGCGCGCCTGCCGCGAGATGGACATCGAGACGGTGGCCATCTACAGCGAGGCAGACAAGGATGCATCCTACCTGAACCTGGCAGACGAGGCCTACTGCGTGGGAGGCCCCCGCTCGGACCAGAGTTACCTGAAAATCGACCAGGTTATCAGTGCAGCGGAAGTCGGTAACGTGGACGCCATCCACCCGGGCTATGGTTTCCTGGCGGAGAATTCCCACTTCAACGAGATCTGTCGCAGTTGCGAGATCGACTTTATTGGGCCCACGCCAGAAGCCATGCAGATGCTCGGTGACAAGAACCAGGCCCGTGACCTGGCACGCCAGAACGATGTCCCGGTGGTCCCAGGCAGTGAGGGGCTGATCGAGTCCGATGAGGAAGCGGTGAAGGTCGCCCAGGAGATCGACTTCCCGGTACTGGTCAAGGCCACCGCCGGTGGCGGCGGCAAGGGGATGCGGGTCGCCCATAATGCTCTCTCGCTGCAAACTGCTCTCTCGCAGGCCAGGGCGGAAGCCCAGGCGGCGTTTGGCAACGCGGCCATCTACCTGGAGAAGTATGTCGAGCACCCACGGCACGTGGAGGTCCAGGTACTGGCCGACCACCATGGCAACGTGGTCCACCTCTGGGAACGTGAATGCAGCACGCAGCGCCGCCACCAGAAGCTGATCGAAGAAAGCCCGGCGGCACACCTCCCCGGCGAGACGAGACAGGCCATGTGCGATGCGGCAGTACGGCTGATCCGAAATGCCGATTATACGAACGCGGGCACGGTCGAGTTCATTGTGGACCGCGACAACAATTTCTACTTTATCGAGGTCAACGCCCGCATTCAGGTGGAACACCCGGTGACGGAAATGGTGACAGGCATTGACCTGATCAAGTCCCAGATCGCCATCGCTTCGGGCGAGCCTCTAAAAATGACCCAGGACCAGATCCATAACCGGGGAGCTGCCATCGAGTGCCGCATCAACGCGGAAAACCCGAAAAAGAACTTCCAGCCCTGCCCAGGCACCATCGAACAGATCTTTGTGCCCGGCGGTCCCGGGGTTCGCTTCGATTCGCATGTCCAGGCCGGTTATGTCGTTCCTCCCTACTATGACTCGATGATTGGCAAGCTGATCGTCCACCAGCAAACCCGCTCCGAGGCCATCGACTGCATGCTGCGTTGTCTCGACGAACTCCATATCCAGGGGATCAGCACCACCGCCGAGATGCACAGGGAGATACTGCAGCATGCAGATTTCGTCGAGGGGGCGGTCGACACCACCTGGGTGGAAAGGACTTTTTTCTCCTAGTCCCCGGCACGGATGCTCCTGCCGGCAGCGCTGGAGCGGATCTAGGCGATCCCGGCTTGCTGTTCTACAATCGATCGTTTGTCCCCCGTCCGGATTCGTTGGCTGGAGAGCTGCCCGATGGCCAGCACTTTATCGCGACCTCCCAAACCCAAGCACTCGTTACGGCGAGTCGCTATCCTGTTTGCCGGCGGTCCCGCCCCGGCCGCCAACGCCGTCATTTCCACGGCGGCGGTCTCTTTCCTCCGTAACGGCATCGAGGTCATCGGCATCAAGCATGGTTATTCCAGCCTGATCGATTACACGCCTGACGAGCCACTGCAGGAGGATCGTGACTACGTCACAATCGACCACAAGATGTTACAGCGGACCCGCAATTCCCAGGGGATCATGATCGGCACCGCCCGTTCCAATCCGGGGAAACATGTCCAGCGGGTGGAACATCTTGATGACGCGGAGCTGGCTGCACCACTCAGGCGTGTCTACGACGGTCTCTGCTCACTGGAGGTCGACGCGTTGATTTCCATTGGTGGAGATGACACGCTCAAAACAGCCAACAAGTTCAAGCTGTTCCAGGACCGCTTGTCCGGGGAGGCCCACAAGATCCCTGTCGTCCACCTCCCAAAAACCATCGACAATGATTACATGGGGATTGATTTTACTTTCGGGTATTTCACGGCGGTCGATACGCTGGCAACAGAGATCCGTAACCTGCTGCATGACGGCGAGGCCGGACAGGCCTATTTCCTCTGTGAAACAATGGGGCGGAGTGCCGGCTGGCTGGGCTACGGGGCGGCCATGGCAGGTGAGGCCAGCCTGGTCATCAGCGTGGAAGATATCGTGGGGGATTTTGCCCAGCAGGAGACAGTCAGCGACCCGGAGACGGGAGAAACGATCACACGCACCGTGATGGACATGGAACGGGTGATCACGCGGATGGTCAAGACCATGACCGTTCGAGAAGAAGAAGGCAAGCGATTTGGAGTGGTGGTGATCGCCGAGGGACTGGCCGAGTTCCTGCCGCCGGCCTACCTCGAGGGAATCGGAAGGGATGAGCATGGGCACATCTCCATTTCCCAGATCAACCTCTCGCAGATCATGGCGACGCAACTTGCCGAGGCTTACACGAAGGAGACCGGACAATATCGCAAGGTGACCGGCCTGCAACTGGGCTACGAATCACGTTGCAGCCGGCCTCACGCTTTCGATGTGATGCTGGGAAGCCAGCTTGGAGTGGGAGCTTACCGGGCACTGGGTGAGGAAGGACTCAACGGCGTGATGGTCTCGGTCAGCGGGCAACTGGACCTGCATTACGTTCCCTTTGAAAAACTTGTCGACCCGGAAACACTGGTCACGATGGTCCGCTATATCAATCCCAACAGTGACTTCCACCGACTTGCCAGGTTCCTGGAGACCTACGTCAACGAGTGACCCCCTAGTCTCCCAACCGCCCCTTGGTACTGGGAATACCCTCCACTCGCTGGTCTACCTCGCTTGCCATCCGCAGGCTGCGAGCGATGCTCTTGAAGATCGCCTCGCTGATATGATGACTGTTGCGGCCATGATGCAGGATGACATGGAGATTGCAGAGTGTGTTGGCTGCCACCGCCTGCCAGAAATCTTCCACCAGTTCCGTGTCAAAATCCCCGACCTTCTGGTTAGGAAAATCGGCATGGAAGACCATCGCGTAGCGGCCACTCAGGTCGATCGCCGTGGTCACCAGGGTCTCTTCCATCGGCAGGGTAAAATGCCCGTAGCGGCGGATACCCGCCTTGTCACCCAGCGCATCACGAATGGCCTGTCCCAGGCAGATACCGACATCCTCCACCGTGTGATGCTGGTCCACGTGCAGATCCCCCTTGGCGGTCACCGACAGGCCCAGGATCCCGTGGCGGGCAAAAAGCTCGAGCATATGGTCCAGGAAACCGACACCGGTCTGGATCGAGGAACTACCGTCCCCGTCCAGGTCCAGCTCCAGCTCGATTTCTGTTTCGTTGGTCAGTCGTTTGATTGTGGCTTTTCTTGTCATGATCTCACTCGAGCCTCCAATAAGTCCAGGCAGGCGTCGACCTGGGAGTCCGTGCCGACACTGATCCGCAGGCCATCACCCCAGTCCGGATAATCAATGTATCGGACAAGAACATGGTTGGATTTGAGGTGTTCGTACACCGATTTGAGAGCTTCTCGCTGATGCGTGCACCAGACAAAATTTGCCTGGGATGGAACGACGTCAAAACCGATTTGTTCCAGACGACCCGACATCCGCTCCCTCGTCGCCAGCACCTTGTCCCGGTTCTCCCGAAGCCATTGCTGGTCGCCAATCGCCGCGGTGGCCGCTGCAATCGAGAGGGCATCGCAGTTATAGGAATCCTTTACCTTGACGAGCTGCTCGATCAGATGGGGTTGTGCCACCAGAAACCCAAAACGCAGGCCTGCCAGGGCATAGGACTTACTGAGAGTCCGGGTCACCATGATCTTCTCGTTCCGGGCAACCAAATCGAGACAGTTGCTTTCAGAAAAGTCGGCGTAGGCCTCGTCCACCAGCAGAGGGCAGGGAAGTGATTCAGCAAGCGAGAGGATCGCCTGAGGGTCAATCACGGTCCCGGTGGGACTGTTCGGATTTGGCAGGAAGACAAGACGCAGGTCATCCTCCGCCTCTCCAAATGCCGCCGGCAAGCTCCAGTCCGGCTGGAACCGTATCTCCTGGCATCGTGCCCCCTGCACGTCGGCCAGCGTCCGGTAAAGGATATAGCTCGGATAAGGGAGTCGCAGCATCTCACCACTCTCGACGAGTGCCCGCGTGGCAATCGTGAGCAGGTCATCGCTGCCATTACCGCAGAGAATCCAGTCCGGGTCCACACCGAGCAGATCGGCAGCCCGCAGGCGAAAAGCGGTCGCCAGTGGATCGGGATAACGGACCAGCCCCTGCTGGGCCGACCGCTCGACCGCCGTGATCACCGCCGGGGAAGGGGGGTAAGGATTTTCATTCGTGTTGAGCTTGATGAATTTCCCACCCTGCGGCTGCTCCCCTGGGCGGTAACCTTCCATCCGTTCGATTGCATCCCGGAAGAACGACATCTCAACGGCCCTCCAGACGCACATCGATACTTGCCCGGTGTGCCGTCAGGCCTTCTGCCTCCGCCATCCGCTGAACATCGGAAGCTGCCAGACGGAGTGCGTCCTCACTGTACTGGATCACGCTTCCACTTTTCAGGAACGTGTTGGCGGTAAGTCCTGACGCCCAGCGTGCGGTCCCCCCGGTTGGCAAGACGTGGGATGGCCCGGCAATATAATCTCCCAGGGCGACAGGAGAGTAATTCCCCAGGAATGTCGCCCCGGCATGGAGGATCTGGTCCAGCAGGGGATCGGGATCCTGGATGGCAATATGCAGGTGTTCCGGTGCCAGCAGGTTGGTGACCCGGCAGGCCTGCTGAGCATCCTTCACCAGCACCAGGGCGCCATACTGCTCCAGGCTCTGGATCGTGAGATCCGACCGGCTTAGCTGGACTACCTGTTGACAGAGCTGCTGGTAAGTCTGTTCCAGGACCTCCTCGCTCCAGCTCACCAGGATACTTGCCCCCGGTGCATGTTCCGCCTGGGCAAGCAGATCGGCAGCCGCATAGGCAGGCCGTGTCGACTCATCCGCGATGACCACCACCTCGCTGGGACCGGCAATCGAGTCAATCGCCACATCACCGAAGACGTGTTTTTTCGCCAGGGCCACGAACAGGTTACCGGGGCCGACAATGATGTCGACCGGGTTGATCCCCTCCACCCCGTAGGCCAGCGTGGCGACCCCCTGGGCACCACCAAGGCGATAAACCTCGTCGATCCCAAGTTCAAAACAGACTGCCAGCAAGTCGGGATTATTAGCCCCAAATGGCGTGGGAGGCGCAATCACTACCAGCTCCTCCACTCCAGCCGCCTGGGCTGGAACCGCGGTCATCAACAGTGACGAGGGATAGGCTGCAGCTCCTCCAGGTACACAGAGTCCCGCTCGCGTCACTGGCAGATAACGCTGGGTTAACCGCACCCCCTCCTCCCGCTGGACGGTGACATCCTGGTGCAGGATCGCTGTCTGGAACTGCAGAATATTATCTCGTACTCGCTGGATGGTATGAAGAAATTCCTCCGACGCCTGCCCATGAGCCTGGGCAATCTCGTCCGGACTGACTCGCAGTGAACCGGCATCCAGTTCCACCTGGTCGAAAAGCGAGCCGAACTCCAGGGCCGCTTCCATCCCCTGATCTCGGACACGCTGGCAGACCTGCTTGACCACCTCGGAAGGGGAAAGCGGCTCTCCAAAAACATCGATCGTCCGCTGCCGGCTCTCGTCGCTGACCACGTCACCGCGAGGACTCAGGCGACGGCGCAAACCAGCCAGCTGCTTCCCCATTTCCTCTCGGGAAAGATCCATGCGTTCAATCTTGAGAGATCCTTCAGGCATCACAATCTTGCTCCTGGGAAGATCCCCGGGAGGGAAAGAACCAGGTTGGTCGGGGTTTATCGGGAAGTGCCGTTTGGCAGGAAACCATTGTTGATTTCCCATATTGTGAACAGCAATCTCCATAGCGGGAAGACCTGCCGTCGTCGCAAGCGGAATCCCGGGTGGATTTCACCGCTGATAGCTGTCTGATATAACGAAAAGGAGGGCTGGGAGCCTGTTTTCGTGCCAGCCCGGACCCTTTAAACGACATCTCCGCTGGGAAAAATGTTCACTCGCAGGGTCTCCAGCACTCTTTACTTTTTATTTTTCCAAGGAAATCCCGGCTCCCCATGACCAACCTCATTGATTTACGAAGTGATACGGTAACGCGCCCAGGGCCGGCCATGCGGCAGGCGATCATGGATGCCGACGTGGGAGATGACACGATCGACGTGGATCCCACGGTCGAGCAGCTTGAACAACTCGCAGCGTCGCTGCTTGGCAAGGAAGCGGCCATTTTCATGCCCTCGGGAACGATGACCAACCAGGTCGCCCTGCGGCTTCACTGCCGACCGGGAGAAGAATTTCTCTGTGAGTCGGAATGCCACATTCTCAACTATGAGCAGGGTGCCTACGCCCAGCTCAGCGGCCTGGTCCCCCGGCCAGTGACCGGTGACAACGGAGTTTTACAGCCACAGCAGCTCGCCGGATTGATCCGGCCGGAAAACGAGCACTTCACGCGGACCCGTCTTGTCTGCCTGGAGAACACGCATAACCGGGGCGGAGGCAGTATCCAGCCCTTGGATACGGTCGTCGAGATTTGCGAATGGGCTCATGACCATGAGCTGCAAACCCACATGGACGGGGCGAGGCTCTTCAATGCCGTTGCCGCCACCGGGATCCCGGCGGACCAGTGGGCGGCGCATTTTGATACGGTCAGCATCTGCTTTAGCAAGGGACTCGGGGCCCCGGTCGGTTCCGCACTGGCTGGGAGCGAGGTATTGATCCGCGAGGCGCGTCGACACCGCAAGCTGTTTGGTGGTGGCATGCGCCAGGCGGGCGTGATTGCCGCCGGTGCCCTGTATGCCCTGCAGCACAACCGGGAACGGTTGCTGGAGGATCACCAGCATGCGCAGGTGCTTGCCGACGCGGTCTGCCAGGCAGAAGGCCTGGAGGTGGTGGGAGGAGAGGCCGAAACTAACATGGTTATTTTCCAGGTCGATCCCACGATGGCCACAGCAGCAGAATTTGTCGGTGTGCTGGCCGAGAATGGCGTACAGACGCTGGCCATTGCCAGCGACCGGGTTCGCGCGGTGACCCACCTGGATGTCCATGCAAAGCAGATTGAAGATGCCGCCGGCGTGATTGTGGCATCGGCCCAGAGCCTTGCCGATGGCTCCCAGGCACCGGTAAATGACGGTGCCCAGTACTAGCAAGCGGTGAACAAGAAGAAAGTCCACCCACTTCTGCTTCCCTCGAAGAATGACATTCTCCAAGCCGATGCATACAATACCAGTATGCTACTTCCAGACAGGATCTGACCTCCTTTCCGGCGCTCCTCAATGACCATTTCCACTGACGAATTCTGGGCACTGCTTGAAGGCAGCATGCTGGTACCGGCAGCCCAGGTCACCGAGTTACGAGCCGAGTTTGACGGATTCGGAGGGTCTTCCACCAAGGCCAATGCGAGCACCATCGCCGAGTGGTTAATCAGCAAGTCGGTCATCCAGCCGTTTCTCCGCACGGCGCTGCTGGAGGGGAACCAGGGGCCATTTCTGTTCGACGATTACCTGCTAACCGATCGCCTGTCACAGCCAGCCATGAAAGGCTGGTTCCGGGCCGAGCACAGACAATCGGGTCACCCGGCACTGCTGCAATTTCTCTCTGGTGACAGGGCCCAGGACTCCTCCCGCTGGAACCAGATGGTGACAAGCGTAAACCAGCACGCAACCGTGACAGATCGTGTTCTGCAACAGGTCTACGAGCCCCTGGACCTGGGAAATTATCGCCTGGTAATCTACGAGAACGTGGAAGGAACATCGCTGCGAGAGCGGATTTCCCATGGCGGAGCAGTCGATTTCCAGGAGGCATGCACGATTACCTGGACCCTCGCCCATGCACTCTCCCGGTTACACCAGCGGGGACTTGTCCATGGCAGCCTGAGTCCTGACTCCATCATCTTCCCTGCATCCGGAGGCTGTCGCCTGCTGCGCAATCTGGCACCGACAAAAAACCCGCTGGATCTCCATGCCCGGCCCCAGGATCCGGAGTGGCTGCGGATTTCAGATTACCTGGCCCCCGAACTTGGCCAGTCCGGCCAGGCCTCCAGCCCCACGACCGACGTCTACGCCCTGGGAGCATGCTTCTACGAGATGCTCAAGGGACAGCCTCCTTTCCCTGGCGGAGGACTGCTGGAAAAGCTCCAGCGTCACGCTGCGACCCCTTTCCCCCCGGTGGGCAACCCCAAGATCCCGGCCAACGTGGACCGCCTGCTGGCTTACCTTATCAACAAGGATCCAGCCGGTCGTTATGCCCAGGCGGGTGATATTCCAGACAAGATTCAGCTCCTGGTTCCCGACGTGGCCTTCCAGTTGCCAGCAGTCACGGTTCCTCCCAGTGAGACCGCCTACCGGACGGCGCTCAGCCAGCAGCAGCAGTCTGCTGAAAAGCAGATGGTCGCTTCCCTCACGGGCCAGGGTTCGTCACAGCCATCACGGCCCTCCTTCCAGGGAATCCAGACGCGCCAGAGAAATCCCGATATACCCGAAGAGAATCCGGAACACCCTGCGGCCCCACGTCCTCGTCGTCGAAAAAGACGCCGAATCGAACAGTCCCCTGTTTTCTGGGGGACGATCGGTGTAGCAGCAATTGGAATCATTCTGCTACTGGCCTTGAACCTTCCGAAAAACAACCCGGACAAACAGGGCACCGGAGACCAGGTTGCAGAGACAGGCGACACCGGGAATCAAGAAACGACAACGCCTCCACCCAGGAAGAATGGCAGCGTTCCGTTACCCAAGGGATCAGTGAAATCGAATCCCATCCAGCCGGGGACGGATTCCTCTCTCCAGCTGGCGGACGATGACGGCACGCTGCTCTGGCAGTCGCCGACGGACGGAAATCCCGTTCAGCTCAACTGGTTACCCCCGGGGGCCCAGTTGATTATCGCCGTACGGCCCAGCGACCTGATCGCCCACGGGGGAGAGGATGCCCTGCGTGCCCTGGGGCCGGCTTTTGAGAGCAAGCTGGCAGGCTGGGAAAAAGCGACGGGGATCACGCTCTCCACGGTAAAGCAGATGGTGATGGGCCTTTACGACAACGACGAGCAGTTTCCACGGCCCGCTTTCGTCGTCGAGCTGGACGGACCAATGAACCGCGAGCAACTCCTGGCACGTTTCGGGGATCCCCAGCCTGTCCAGATCGAGAACGGGTTCTATTTCAAGGGCGCGCAATACTCTTTTGTGATTCCGGAAGAAGAGGGCAGGAGCCGGTTCGTGATGGGACACGAGGATGACATCCTCGAAGTACTCAAGTTTCCCGGCAAGGCACCGCCGATCGCTCCTAACATCGGACGATTGCTCAAGCTGTCCGACGAGACCCGTCACTTTACGATGGTCTTTGTCCCCACTTTCCTGACCAATAACCTCTTTCGTGATGGCCGCAGCCTGCAGATCGGACAACCACGGCAACTCCGAGGCATCCTGGAATCGGTGCTCAACGATTCGATCAATGGCGGCATGATAAGCATGCACATGGATACCGTCTTTTACCTGGAGACACGGCTCTATGCGGGCCTTTCACGGAACCAGTTTCAGCTCGCCAGCGAGTTCAAGCAACGATTGGCCGACGTGCCGGACAGGATGACCGATTACATCGTCCTGTTGAATCCTCACCTGCACTGGCGGCGGCTCGCTTTCCAGTACCCACAGATGGTGAGCTACCTGCATGACCAGACGCGAGTCGGGGTCGACGGTAACATGGCGACAGTCAACGCCGCCCTGCCCACCTCGGCCGCTGCAAACCTGCTTTTAGGGGCGGAGCTCTGCCTTGCAGCAGAACCAATCACGCAGGTGGCCACCACCAACCAAGATCCCCCAACCAAGTACAATCGCATTCAGGACGTGCTGAGAATGCCGATCAGCCTGGAGATTCCCCAGAACGATCTCAACCTGGCCGTGGTCGATATTCAGAACCAGGTCAAGGACCAGATTGGCATGGTCTCCTTTCCTTTCCTGATCAAGATCATGGGAGATGACCTGAAACTTGATGGGATCACTCGAAACCAGGCGATTCGTGATTTCAAGGCGAGCAACATCCCGTTCTCAGAACTGCTTACCGGGCTGGTGATGAAAGCCAATCCGGATCCCACCGTCAAGGATCCCAGCGAGGAGAACCAGAAACTCATCTGGGTGCTGGGACCTGACCCAGCAGCCCCGGAAAACACGATTCTCCTGATAACAACTCGTACCGCGACCAAGGATCCAGCCAGGAAATATGAAATACCGGAGGCTTTCAAGTCGAAATAGAGAGAGAAGGTCCTGGTTGTACCAGCCTGCCGGAGATCACCATCATCTCTCGGTAAATGCCTGCCACGGGTTATCAAGTGTGTAAGCTGAAATCTCCATGAAATCATTCGTCATCCAGTGCCTCACCTGCCAGTCAAAACTGCAGGTCCAGGGAGCGAGCCTGCTGGGCACGATTATCAACTGCCCCAGTTGTCAATCGATGGTGGAAGTCCCGGACGTTCCACCCGATCCGGATCCCGGGGCCGCACCACCGGAGTCCGAGTCGTCACGCTGGCAATCGGTCGGGAAGGAAGTCCCGCCCCCACGTGTCCAGCAGGAAGGCAACGAGACGGTTGAGGACTTTGGTTACGAGCACGACAGCATGTCCGGGGAGGATGGCAGTGATTCGGATTCGAGCGATGTGGTTTATTTTTCGTCCCAGGCCGGGCAGGAAGCGACATCGCTTGAGGACACAAGCCAGGATCACCAGCTTCCCACGCCCGACACGTGGGTCTCTGAAAAAACACAACGACGTTCCCGGCAGGCCCTTTTGGTAGGGGGAGCCGTGACACTGGTACTGCTGCTGGTGACCAGTTTTATCTATTTCAGCCAGACCGGCGATTCACCCCGTTCTTCTGCCACTGTCCCACCTGAACTGGACAATGAACCGAAAGATCCGGTTGATGATTCCCGCGTCGATCCGGAGTCCGGGGAGGAACCCGAACCGGTGAAGCCTGAGGAAGTGGTGGAAGAAAATCCCGCTCCGGCGATTGAGCCACAACCTGGTCTCCTTGAACCATCGCAGGATCCTCCCCCCGCGGTGGATCCAGAGCCCACAGATCCGCCTGGCCTCGTCGCCGAGCAGGGCGGTGAGGAGGCGACTACCGATGACCTGGCCGGCGCACTGCGTCAGTTCGGCAATGCCCTGGGAGCTCAACGTCCGGCACCAGTGGAGATGAGAAGCGACGACGACGTGGCCCCGGTGGAGACTGTCCAGCCAGATCGGATACCGATCGCCGTGGGGGATGTTGAAGCGGCCCTGGCCTTTCCCATCGCGGATTTTGAAATGGCCGAGCCAATGTCCTTTCTTGATTTCACCGAGATGTTCTCCCGGATCGGCAATTTCCCCATCACGCTTGATCTTGATGCCCTGGCGGCCAGTACCCTTGAACTGGAAACCCGGGTCCAGCTGGTACGCAAGGAGACCACTATCGAGGACGTTCTCCGGCTCATAACGAGCCCCCATCAACTTGCCCTGGCACCTCGGGACGGACACCTGTTAATCGGCTGGCCAGAAGATGCTCGAACGCGTCTCGTGGAGGTGCAATACAAGATATCCGGTGGCGTCCCTGGAACCACACATACCCTGGAAGAGTTGCTGCGTGAAATGGTCTCGCCGGAAAGCTGGCAGGGCATGGAAGGAGCAGCAATGCCTTCCATGGAACTGGAGGAAGACCTGCTGACAGTAAGGCAGACTCTCCAGGTCCATCACCATCTCCGCATCCTGCTGGAAAGGCTCCATGCGGCGAGGTCCCAGGACCCTACCGATCTGAAGAAGTTGCCCAGGGTCGCTGCTGCCGCAGAAAAGCTGGCCCAGCCTATCTCGCTTAACTTTTCCCGTGAAATCCCACTGGCGGTCATCCTTCATCGTCTCGGCCAGGAAGCAAAGATGAATATCCTGGTCGACTGGGTTGCCACCTACCCGGCAGGGTGGGGTCCCTCGTCGCCGACCACCCTCGTCGCCGACAGGAATCCACTCTCCCAGGTTCTGACGATTTTCCTGGATTCCATGAATCTGGATTACCGGATCGTGGACAACAGAACAATCCAGATCAGCACGCCGGAGCACCTGGGAACCAGGGACGAAATCGAACTACACGCGATCTCTGCACTGCTCGAGGAGAAACCTGCCGTGGACATTGTCACGCAGATCCAGGCGATACTTGGTCGCGAGTCAACAGCGGGGATCATCGTGGACATGCCCAGCCAGCACCTGGTACTCCGAGCGAGCCAGGCGGACCAGGTTCGTATCCACCACTGGTTAAATCCCCAGCCCTGAAGATGACATGTTAATCGATGGTCTTGCCGACGGCCCCGGCAATCGTCCGGCACTTTTCCATCGTCTCGGCAAACTGCTCAAACGTGAGTGACTGGTAACCATCGCTCATCGCTTTTTCCGGATCCGGGTGAACTTCAAGCATCAGGGCATCCGCTCCCGCTGCCACGGCGGCCGCTGCCATGTCGGGAACCATGTAAGTATGGCCGGTCCCATGGCTCGGATCGATAACGACAGGAAGGTGCGTCTTCTGATGCAGGTAAATCACTGAAGCGAGTGGAAGCGTGAAACGCGTGTGGGATTCGAAAGTCCGAATTCCCCGCTCGCAGAGCATCACGTTGGGGTTCCCCTGGTCCAGCACGTACTCGGCAGCCAGCAGTAACTCGTCCATCGTCGCACTGGGACCACGCTTGAGCAGGACCGGCAACCCGGCATCCCCCACGGCTTCCAGCAGGCGGTAGTTCTGCATGTTCCGGGCACCGATCTGGAGAACATCGGCATACCTGCTTACCAGTCCAACATCATCCGTCCCCATCACCTCGGTAACCACTGCCAGGCCGGTCTCCTCGCGGGCCGCAGCAAGCATTTTCAACCCCTCCTCCTTGAGCCCCTGGAAGCTGTAGGGACTTGTCCGGGGCTTGAACGCACCGCCCCGAAGCGCGGTGGCACCAGCTGCCTTGACCGCCCTGGCGGTACCAAGAATCTGCTCCTCATCCTCCACACTGCAGGGTCCCGCCATCACACCCAGGCTGGCTCCCCCTACCGAGAGGCTGCCGGTGCGGATCTCGGTCCTTTCCGGCTTCACTTCCAGGCTGGCCATCTTGTAGGGAGCAAGGATAGGGAGCACATCATCCACCGCCGGACCGCTCTCGAGCGAGTTCTTCATCTCCTCGCGTTTCTCCCCGATGGCGGCTATCACCGTTCGCTCCGTCCCCTCGATCACATGTGCCTTCAGGCCCATCGCCTCCACCCTCTTGACCATGTACTGGACCTCATCCAGCGAGGCTCCCTTTTTCATCACAACAATCATGGCTCGATCACTCTCGTAAAAAATCCTTGTGCCAGTCGGGGGAGAAAACCAAAAAAGCCCTGGTGACCATTCCGGTCAACAGGGCTTTGTTGGCGTTTCGTTTCGCCTGGTGGCTAAACGCCTCCCGTGGCCCTGCGACCAAGAGAGCTAAACCAAAACCAGTGGTAATCCATACGCCTGTGAATCATGGTTTCATTATGGCATCGCCCCTGTCCGGTGCAAGCACCTGCCGGCAATCTAACGAGACTGGTATCGGCAACGTGGACACGTGGGGTTAGAGATAATCCTCACGAACCGGAGCAAAAACATCGAGTGCCTTGACCGGTTCCGACCCGGCGACAGCACGGTGGACCGTGCCACCTGGAATCCGCCATAGATCCCCGGGAACAAGTGTCCGGGTCTCTCCACCGATTGTAAAAGTAAGTTCCCCCTCGAGAAGGATCCCCACCTGTTCATGCACGTGACTATGGTCTTGGACCACGGCTCCCGGCTCGAATTCGACCAGCGACAACATCATCTTTTCGGCCGCGGCAGTGTAAATATGGACACCTGGGAAAATCTCGTGATGGGAACCGTCGCTCGCCCGGCTAAAGTAGGACGTCATTCCACTTACCCTCCTTCTGGATCTGGTATTTTCTGGCCCTGGTCACGGTCTGGAGACCAGCCTGGAATCTGCTCACTAATCCGCAGCAGGCGATTGTATTTTGCCAGGCGTTCACTGCGGACGATGGAACCGATCTTGACTTGGTCAGCGGCAACCGCCACGGCAAGGTCGGCAATCGATGTATCTTCCGTCTCCCCACTACGGGCGGAGACCACCGTGCTGAATCCAGCCAGGCGTGCCATGGAGACCGTCTCCATGGTCTCGGTCAGCGTCCCGATCTGGTTGACCTTGATCAGCACACTATTGGCAGCAGCCGACACAACCCCACGTTGCAGCCGCGCGGGATTGGTGGCAAACAGGTCATCCCCGACCAGCTGGATCCGCTGGCCAAGCCGGTCGGTCAATTGTTGCCACCCCTGCCAGTCCTCCTCGGCAAGGCCGTCCTCGATGCTGGCGATCGGGTAATCATCCACCCAGCTTTCCAGCCGATCAACCATCTGGTCACTCGAGAGCAACTTATCTCCCTCGCTCCGCAGGCGGTATGTCCCTTCTTCATAAAAATGTGTGGCTGCCACATCCAGGGCAATCATCACGTCTTTACCGGGCACCAGGCCCGCTTTCTCGATCGCTGCCAGCACCATCTCCACCGCATCCCGATTGCCGGGCAGCCGAGGTCCATACCCACCCTCATCACCTACCAGGCGTCCTTCAAATCCTGCCTCCCCCAGAAGCTCTCCCAGCCTGCGATAAATACGAACCACCCATTCCAGTGAACTCGCGTAATCCCCGGCCCCCACCGGCATCACAAGGACATCCTGGAAATCGAGGTTCCCACCCGCATGCAGGCCTCCCGAGATCATGTTGACCATCGGCAGGGGAACCATCGGCTGGGAGGGACCCTCCAGCTGTTCTCTCTGCTGATGCCGGCAAAACTGCTGGTACAGGTGTTGATAAAGTTCCACACCCAGGCTGGCAGCGCCGGCATGAGCTGCAGCCAGGCTGGTCGCGACCAGGGCATTCCCTCCCAGCTGGCTTTTCTGAGGGCTCTCGTCAAGCTGGCAGAGCAGGGCGTCGACCCCCCCCTGGTCACTTGCCGCAACCCCCAACAGGACCGGTCCGATCCGTTGTCGCACGTTTTCCACGGCAGCACGAACTCCATCCCCATCATAACGGGCATCCCCGCGATCTCTCAGTTCGAGTGCCTCGGCGGAGCCCGTGCTGGCCCCCGAGGGAGCGATCGCCCGTCCCCGGCCGCCTGTGGAAGTAACAATTTCCACCTCCACCGTTGGTCGACCACGGCTATCGAGTACTTCCCGTGCCTCGACCGATTCAATAGCGGCCTGGGGGGACGGCTCTGGACCGGAGTGGATCATGGCATTGTCCTTGGGAATCCTGCTCAGCTGCCAAGTGCAAGGGAAAGCACGTGCTGGCCGACAGTATCCCACGAATCGATCCGGCGGCACAGCAGGTCACGTCCTATTCTCCGTGCGGATTCCTGCTGACTGGCGTCGAGATAATCAACCGGGCTTTTACCATCCACCCGGGCCAGCAGGCAGCCTCCCAGGTGCAGGAGTGACCGCCGGGAGAGTTCAGCCAGGGGAAGCCCGGGCCGGAGCACGCTCAGCTGCTGCTGGTACTCCTGCTGGAAGCGGGCAAGCAGTTCCCAGTAGGCGGCAGCCTGGTCTCCTGCATGGAGGGTCTTGAGCAGCAAGTGGGTCTGAAAGAAACCGAGGTCAAACGCCGGGTCCCCAAAATGCCCAACCTCAAAATCGATCAGCAGAAGTTGGTGACCATCGACCAACAGGTTCTTGGGACTCATGTCTCCATGAACCAGGGAGATCGGCCGGCGGGCCATGTCCATCAGTTCCTCCAGCTCCCCCGCCAGTTTCGGAAATCGGCGGGCGACATGGCCATAATACGGATCCAGCCGCAGATCCTCGAAAAACCGCTGGTCACCAATCTGCTCGGCAAGCCGGGGATCATCCCAGCTCCCGCCGTGCAGTACTGCCAGCAGCCAGCCACTCTGAGCCGCCACCTGCAGGTCAGGCTGGCCCGCAAGCAGGTCCTCCTTCCAGGTCCGGTGCCCCGGACCTGCAGCTTCCATGGCATAGAGATGATGTTCCTCATCCGCCGCAAGCAACTGGGGGACGCCCACGCGGGACCCGGCCGGCGTCTGGTCAAGAAGGTGCGTGCATATCTGAAGCACCATCACTTCACGTTCCAGCCTCTCGACACTGCAAAACCAGGGTTCCTTCACATCCAGCTGGGAGCGGGCCTGCTTGAGAACAAATTTCTTCCGGGAAATGCTTCCACCACGAGGTTCCTCACGTTCCACGAGCATCACCATATTGGAGACACCACCCGGAAGCAGGCGAACCTCAAGCAACTCCCCGGGAGCAATCCAGCCGAGCCCGGCAAGGACCTCGGCGACATTATCCGCTTCGATTTCCCGCATGGAAATGCCTGGTCCTAGCGTGCCTTGCGGGCCCAGTATTCTGACACCTGGGACGGACTTCCCTCGTAGACATCGGAGAAAGCCGCAGCAAATTCCGCACCCCCGCGAAGCTGGGAAAGAAGTGAATCAAAGCGTTTTCCATCGGCCATCAGGAACTTGGCAAAACTGTATGACGCGATGAAGCCATCTTCCGGCCCGATCTTGCCTGTAAGGAAATCATCGGGCTTGCTCATCGCCGCCTTCACCCGGGACAGTTCCTCGTCCCATTTCTTCACCCGTGGGTCGTCCGTTCCCAGTCGTGACGCTACCACCCGGGCCACTCCCTCGGTAAACCAGTCCGGGACATCCTGGATCCCGGCCAGGGTGACGGCCGCCAGTTGCTGGCCAACCAGGGGGCCAAGCTGGTACTCCTCGGCACGGGGTGGGATCATCGCACCATAGGCATCGACAATACTAAACCGCCAGTGACCGCGCCAGGCTCGTGGCAGGTCTCGCTTCTCAACCATCTTGCCGAACTCACTGTAGTCATACCGCTGGTTGAAGAAAAACAGTGTCATCCGGCCCTTCACAACAGGCTGGTCGGCAGGTGTTTTGAGCAGGCTTGCCACCCTCCCGGCCGTCTGCTCGGCAACGGCACCGTACTCGGCCAGCGTGTTTTCCGCATAGTTGCCAATCACCAGAAAGTTCTTTGTCTGTCGGGTGGTGACCTCGATACCGGGCATGCCGAGTTTCCAGTTACGCATTGCTATCTTCTCACGTTCCCCGCTTAACTCCTCATGCGTGGAACGCATCGCCCGTGCCAGCGCCGCAACTTCCTGCATCGGCTGGCTGGCACTTGGAGCATCAAACCTGACCCCTTCCTCGATCCACTTTTCGATCATCGCGATCACGTTATCCGGAAGCGGGTCGGCCCGAGCCGGCATCTGCTGCCCCCCCCCGGTCCCCTTGAGTTTCTTGATCAGCATGCTCTCAGCAGGTTTGCCAGGAACCACGGGAGGGCCGCTCTCGCCACCCCGCAGCAAACCCTGGAAGGTATTTAAATCAAGCCGTCCACTGGGCCGGCGCCCCAGCCCATGGCAGCCAACACAGTGCTTGACAAACACCGGTGCCAGATCATTGGCAAAACTAACCGTCTCCTTCCCTGTCGCCTCCATGACCTCCAGGCGGGGAAGTTCTGCGGTCTTGACCTCGGGGGCCAGGCTACTGAGGCTGGCCTGGCGGTCCTCGGCATCATAGATCGCCCCCTCGGTAATCCACTTCTTGAGAAGGGCAAGTTCCTCAGGTTCCATCTTCAATCCACCACGTGGCATATCACCTGATTCAATCACCTCGATGAGCCGGCTCCCGTCGGCATCCTTGGGAAAGATCACTGTCCCGTCAGGAGTCCCTTTCATCAGGGTCTCAAAATTCGCCATGCTGAACATGCCCCGCACATTGCTGACATGGCAGCGTCCACATTTCTTCAGCAGTACCGGAGCCACATGCTTGACAAAACTGGCTTTTCCATCGGGGGCGGGCGGATCTGCCGGTTTTGCCGCTCCCGGAGCCTTGAGCGCGGGCAAATCCACTCCCTCCAGTTCCAGCAGGGCGTGGGCCCGTGTGAGCGACCGGTAGACGCCATCGAGCAGGGCCACGACCTCCTTGTCACCCTCCGCCACGAGCTTGGCGTAACGTGCCTGGACGTCGGCAATCACTTTCCCGGACTGCTCGTAGTCTCCCGAGGAGTAGAGGTTTCCCGCTTTCTTGACAAGGATCCTCAGCTGCACCTCCGCGGCCCGTTGCTCCTTGGTAGGAGCAGCATCGACCGCCACGACCAGCGACGTGGTAGCCAGCAACAGGGCAAGCAGGTATGCCAGGCGATGAGAAAAGAGCATCAGCAACTCCTTGTAAAACAGAAGACTGCACCGCCGACGGCAATTCCGACTACATTCTTACTATCGGCCCCGAACACTCTTTTATTATAGGTGCCTACTGGAAATGAGGGTAGTTTGACCGTCCCACGTCCTCTGGCTTGAGTCTGGACGATCATTCTGGTTCCGGTCATCATCATGACGCTGGCTTAGCAGCACAATCAGCAGGGCAGTCACTGCCAAAACGGCGATCACCACGGAGATTACCAGCTGGATCCGCATTCGCCGGCCACGTTTCTGCGATCGGACCAGCAGACTGCGAGTACGCCCTGCCTGCTTGCTGGTCGATTCTGCCAGCCCCGCTTCGATCGCCAGGTCAACGTGACTGCTTCCTGTCCCCTCCAGCTCCTGGTGCGGCCTGGAATCCTGCTCGGAGATTGCCCCACCACTGGGCCCGGTGCTGTCCCCCCGGACCACCGGGTAGACACTTGCCGAGTCCTGCTGATGAACCTCGGCCAGTTGCATGGCGTGAACCACGCCATCCACCGTGTCAGGCTGGATAGACGGCCCCCGGCCAACGACAGCCCCACGAATTTCCAGCCATTCGGTGAGAACCTGTTCCACTTCCTCACACGACTGGTAACGCTCCGCAGGACGTTTCCTGATCATGCGAAAACAGATCTCCGTTAGTTCCTGGGGGCAATCCGGACGATCCTCGCGAATGTCCCCCGGCATCACGGACTGGTGTTTTGCAATCCGCTGGGCCAGCGTCCCCTCGGGAAAGGGAGCATGCCCGGTGAGAAGGTAATAGAAGGTGCAACCGAGACCGTAGACATCGGTCCGCGAATCCACAGCGTGGCTGTCCAAGGCCTGTTCCGGGGCAAGATAGTCAGCGGTCCCCAGCACGCTCTCCTTGTTCCGCTGGGTCAGTGAAGCAAGCTCGCTGTCGTCACGCATCAGGGCCAGTCCCAGGTCGAGAATCTTCACCGTCATGGCGGAATCGACAAGCAGGTTGGCCGGTTTCACATCGCGATGAATCATCCCTGCCCCGTGGGCATGTGCCAGGCCAGCCGCCGCCTGGACGATATAGTTGGCAGCGTCTTCAAATCCCAGAGGACCATTCGACTTGACGATCGACTGCAAGTCCTTGCCCGGCACGTATTCCATTACCAGGTAATGGGTATCGCCATGGTTATCCACATCGTAGGCACGGACGATGTTGGGATGATCCAGTGCCGCCGTCGCCTGGGCTTCGCGATAAAACCGTTCCAGGTACGAGTTATCCTCGAGCCGGGACTGGGGCAAAACCTTGATCGCTCGCGGCCGTCGCATCAGCGTGTGCTCTGCAAGGTAGACACTGCTCATACCTCCTGTACCGATATGCCCTAGCAGCTTGTACTTGCCCAGGAAAAAGCCCTTGTATTTTTTCTCCAGCAACTTGTCACATTGCCAGCGGGTGAGCAGTCCCTGTTCGATGAAGGAATCCACGATCTGGTCAAGCTCGTGGGGGATGGACCCTTCATTGTCCTGCTTTGCCTGCTCGACCCCACGCTCTACCTGGCTCTCCGTAAGCAGCTTGCTCCGTTTCACCAGTTCCAGAAGATATCCAACTCGAATTTTGGCCATGAGGGCCCCTGTTCTTTTCCTGGCTCGGCCTGGACGACCGGTTCCTCTTGAAAATCAGGACAGATCGGATGTGGCAGCCTGTTTCTTTCTTCCGCCCTGAAGACCTTTCCTGGCTCGGCCTTGATTCTACCATGAACCGCCCGGCTGCAGGAATTCTCTCCTGATTGACGGGAAGGCAGGGATGGCCCAGAATCCAGAAACGGACAAGCCCAGTACCTCTTTCATGGCCGCAGCATGTTACAGAAAGCGGTTCTTTACACACGCCGGGACTGCCACCTCTGTGACGTGGCGAAGCAAACCCTTGAGCGAAACGGTTTCCTGGTAGAGAGTGTCGACATCGACCAGGACGACACCCTGCGACAACAATTTGACCTCTGCGTCCCAGTCGTCGAAATCGACGGCCGGGTCCGTTTCCGGGGCCACGTCAACGAGATCCTTCTAAAACGGTTCGTGGATCACTAGAAAGAGCTTTCCCTCCAGATGAAAAGCAAGACCATGCCCGATTGCCTGATCCTGGGTGGTGGCGTGATCGGCCTCTCGATCGCCTATGAGCTCTCCGGGCACGGTCTCGACTGCCAGGTCCTGGAACGCGGCCAGGTCGGGCTGGAGTCCTCCTGGGCCGGCGCAGGGATCCTCCCGGCCGCGAACCTGGATACCGCCGTCGACCCGATCGACAAGCTGCGGGGCCTGAGTCATCGGCTGCATCCGAAATGGGCCATGGAACTCAAGGACCTGAGCGGTATCGATACCGGCTACCGGCAGTGTGGTGGCATCTACCTGGCACGTGGAGCAGGAGAGGCTGCCTCGCTGGCGGGAATGAGGACAATGCTTTTGGAGGAAGAAATCCATTGCCAGGAGCTGGATCCGGAACAGCTGATTCATCACGAACCCCAACTGGAAAAACTGGCGCGGTCAGGAGAGTTACTGTCTGCCTACCGGGTGACCGACGAATCACAGCTTCGCAACCCGGACCACCTGGCAGCTCTCAAGCTGGCCTGCCAGAAGCGGGGCGTGTCGATCCAGGAACAGGTGGAGGTCACCGGTTTTTCGATCCGGGGAGGAAAGCTCGGGTATCTGGAAGCGGGCGGGAAAAAATGGCCGGCCGAGTCCTTTTGTCTTGCCGCTGGAGCATGGACCTCGCAGATGCTCAACCAGCTGGGAATCCAGCACGGACTCCTTCCGGTTCGGGGGCAGATCGTGATGTTCCGCAGCACGCGGCCGCTCCTGACACACGTGGTGAACGTGGGTTCTCGCTACCTGGTACCCCGGGACGATGGACGGCTGCTGGTGGGAAGCTCGGAAGAGGAGGTCGGATTCGTTAAGGAAACGACCTCAAGGGTCATCGGAGAACTAAAAAAAATGGCATTGGAGCTTGTCCCGGCCCTGGAAAACAGTGAGGTCCAGCGCTGCTGGTCCGGCCTGCGACCAGGTTCCTTTGATGGTTTTCCCTACCTGGGACACCTGCCGGGGGTCGATAATGCTTTCGTGGCCACGGGACACTTTCGCAGTGGCCTGCATCTTTCCACCGGAACAGCCGTGATCATGTCCGAGTTGATCCGAGGGGACAAACTATCGCTGGACCCCTCTCCATTTTGCCTGGATCGGGGATAATATAACCAACACCTCATCCTCCCCCCGGGGAGCCCCTTCTGACAGGTTCGACTCCATGCTGCTGGATACACCCGCCACCATCGCCATTCACGGAAGCGGGCCTATCGGCCTGGAAGCCGCGCTTTATGCTCGATTCCTTGGCTACCATGTAATCCTGGTGGACAAAAGATCGCCAGCGGAAATACTCTCTGCCGACCCTCCCGTGAAACTCGACCTGGAACTCTCTGAGCTGAGTTCCACACTCGGACGCGCGGCACTTGCGGCACACGACCCGGAGCAGACGATCGCCCTGGACAATCCCATCCTGTCACTCCCGCAGTGGCACACGACTTACCTCGGCCCTCTCTCGGAAACCGACCTGCTGGTGGACCAGCAACGGTGGCAGGTCGCGATCGAGAACATCACCAGCTCGGAGCAGGGGCTCCTGGTGACGGCGTCGGAAAGTGGTGAGAGCATCATGGTCGATGCGGTGATTGACACCAGCGGACAGTTCTCCGAGGCCGACCATCTCCACGTGCTGCTGGAGGTCGCCTTGCAGGAAATCACCCCGGAGGCGCTCAAGGTGACTTTCCAAGCCGGGCTGGCTGCCATCCGCACGCTCTTCGCCGTGCTTGGCGATCGGCATGATCTGGACCTGTACGACAGCGTCGGTTACTTGCCGGGTGCCGGCGACTCGACCTGATCGAGCCGCAGCAGGTAGAGTTGACCGAACTCGTGGATCCGCACGCGAAGAGCATGTCCAAGGAGTTCTTCCGTCCAGGCAAGAACCCGGTCATTTCCTCCTCGCAGAATCAACCAGCTTCCACCGGCCCGGCGCGTCAGGTCCTCTGCTCGAGGGGGCCAGTGGGCCGGGGCGGAGGCCAGGGGGACCAGGGCAGGGGGGCGCTTGGCCAGGTGGTAGGGACCTGCCAGGGGAAAAAGGCAGAATTCCTCTATCGGAATCCCGGCGACAGGCGGACCAGCCTGGTCAGAAAGCAGAAACCGGTCCTCGATCAATCCCGGGCAGAGAAAGACCGGCAATTCCCCCTGGGGATCCGAATCCTCAAGAAACTTGAGCAGGGCGGGCCAGTATTCCTGTCGTGGCGGGATCTGCAAGGTCCGGACCGCTTCGCCCGATATTCCCAGCCCGACAGCCAGAGAAAGAAGAGCGATTCCCAGGCGAGCGAACCCCGGCCCCCGCAGTTGTCCAACCAAGAGCCCAGAGAGCACGATCAACGGGCCGGAGACACCAATGACATAGCGGGGAAAGAAGAAGCGGGCCAGGTCAAGCCGTGTCGATAACCAGGCCGTTGCCAGCGGGACGACAACCAGCAGGCCCATCGCCACCAGCACCGCCAACGAGTGTCCAGCATCCGCGGGGCGCTGACAAGCCCTCCAAGGGCGATGGCGGGTCAGCCCCCATCCAAGCAGCGGGACGGCGAGGTAGGCTGCAACCGGCAGAAGCGTCAGGCTTCCCAGAAGCGAGGGAATCTCGACAAACTGTGCCCAGTTTCCCCGTCGGCCTGCGACCATGCCCAGGTGAGGAAGCAGCGGCAGACAACAGAGTCCAACAAGAGCGTGATCGAGCAGCCAGCCCCTGATCGAGCTGCCGTGAGACCGCTTGAATCGAAGCAGCCACCACGCCAGCATTCCACCGAGGATCAATAGCAGTGTGGTGTAATGGACCATGACCAGCAGGACAGCTGTCAGCAGCCAGCCAATGCGCCACCGGTGGCCTCCACTCTCTCCCGGCTCCCCGGAAAGCCCCATGCGTCCCAGCAAACACCAGACATGCAGCAGGCTGAGAAGCTGTACCAGCGCATAGGGACGTGCCTCGGCGGCAAACACAACCGACCAGTAATCTCCAACGACCAGCACACCCGCGAGCATGGCACCGGCCCATCCCCCACCAAAGCGAAACACCATCAGGGGCACCAGCGCAACCAGGACCAGGGATGCCAGGCAGGAGGGAAGTCGAAGGGTCAGTTCATCCACACCGAGAAAACGACTCGCAAGCCACTGGGGAAGAAGGGCCGCTGGAGCCTGGTTTCCGGCCTGGGCCCTGGGCATGAGATCAGATGAACTTCCCGAGACAGCCCAGGCAGTATGCAACTCGTCCACCCAGAAAGGATCATCGATCTGCCGGCTACGGAGTAACGTGGCAACTGCCACCAGCAGTAACAGCCCCAGGACTCCAAGCCGCCGGAGAAGGTGCGCCGGTATCAGGGGAATCTCATTCACGTCGCCGATTGTAACGGACTTACCTGGAAGCCGTAGGCCTGATTGGCTCTCCCCACCGCCTGCTAGCGAAGTCCCGGATATCGGTCAGGAAGGATCTCGGCCAGGTGTTCGGCTCCCGTATCGATTCCCAGCAGAACCCGGCGAGGTTCTATGGTGCGATCGGAACGGGAGGGCCGTGCAATTCCTGGAAGCACGGGGATGGAGCGGGAGGAGAGCACGCCGGAGTCGACAGCAAAAACAGGTCCCGCATCTTCCTGCACGGTCGCCGGCGGAGCGGCGATATCGACAGGTTGACGGATTGCCTCGTTCTCCATGCCCTCGGGCGGAAAGCAGGCAAGTGCATAGAGGCTGCAGAAAGAAAAAACCAGGACCAGCATGATGCCGGAATGCTTGAATAACTCAAGCATTCCGCGACGCCCTGGTCCGGCATATTTCCCTGGTCCAGTTTGAACCATGTAGCAGTCCCAGCGGTCATGGAATGGGGGAAAAAGAAGACGTCACTCTACCGGCTTGTATCGGCAGACAGGCCGGCCTGGCTGAAGTCCACCCTGGCAATAGACACGTGTGTATTGCCACAAATCTGGTCATCTGGGATACTCTGCCGCTGATCAAAAATGACCCGGCTGATGATGATTCTCCTGAAGCTGGCCTTTGCATATGCCCGGGGTTATCCCCCTCCCACACTCCCCCATCCAAGGGTTTTTTTTAACCATGTCGGCTGACCGTTGCTCCATTAGCGACCGCCTTGTGGAACTCCTTGAGCAACGCATCCTGTTGCTTGACGGAGCCGCCGGCACGACGATTTTTTCGATGGGACTCGACGAGGAAGCGATCCGCGGAGAACGTTTCCGGGATCACGACAAGGACCTGAAGAATTTTGTCGACCTGATCGCCCTGACTCACCCGGATCGCCTGGTGGAAATGCACTGCCAGTTCCTTGAGGCGGGGTCGGACATTATTGAAACCAACACGTTTGGCTCCAGCCCGGTAGGCCTGGCAGAATTTGGCCTGGAAGAGCTGGTGGAGGAAATCAATACCCGCGCTGTCGAGTGTGCCCGGGAGGCGGCGGACCTGTATAACCGCAAGACGCCGGACAAGCCCCGGTTCGTGGCAGGGTCCATTGGCCCAACCACGCAAACAGCCTCCATCTCACCCCGGGTGGAGGATCCCGGATTTCGATCCATCAGCTTCGACCAGCATGTCGACTCTTATTTCCGGCAGGTTGCGTCGCTCGTCAAGGCGGGGGTCGACATCCTCTTTCCAGAGACCATCTTCGACACGCTGAACTTCAAGGCCTGCCTGTTTGCCATTGAAAAGTATTTTCAGCAGGAGGGGATCCGGATCCCGGTCATGGCCTCGGTCACGATTACCGATGACGCGGGCCGCACACTGACAGGACAGACCATCGAGGCTTTCTGGAACTCGGTCTCCCATGCCAACCTGCTGAGTATCGGAATCAACTGTGCCCTCGGGCCGGCCCGGATGCGGCCCTACCTGGAGGAGTTATCTCGAATTGCCCCGGTCTACATCAGCTGCCATCCGAATGCCGGCTTGCCGAATGAATTCGGCGAGTTTGACCAGACCCCGGACCAGATGGCCGACTCCATGCAGGAATTTGTCGACAATGGCTGGGTCAACGTGATCGGAGGCTGTTGCGGAACGACACCGGAGTACATCCGGCGTTTTGCTGAAACAACCAGGGGACGGACGCCTCGCTCCCTACCAAATCCGGATCCGTATACACGCCTGAGTGGGCAAGAGGCACTCACGCTGCGCCCTGACAGTAATTTTACAATGATTGGGGAACGGACGAACGTGACCGGTTCACGTCGCTTCGCCCGGCTGATTCAAGAGGAGAAATACGAGGAGGCGCTGGAAATCGCCCGCCTCCAGGTTATCGGTGGAGCGTCCATCATCGACATCAACATGGATGATGCTCTGCTCGACGGACCGGCCGTGATGACACGGTTGTTGAACCTGATTGCCGCAGAACCGGATATTGCCCGGGTTCCGGTGATGATTGACAGCTCCCGCTGGTCCATCCTTGAATCCGGGCTGAAGTGCCTGCAGGGCAAGGGCATCGTCAACTCGATCAGCCTCAAGGATGGAGAGGCGTTGTTTCTGGAACGGGCCCGGCAGGTGCGGCGCTTTGGTGCGGCGGTCGTGGTCATGGCCTTTGACGAAAAAGGACAGGCGACAGGAATCGACGACAAGGTGCGGATCTGCAAGCGAGCGTTTGAGCTGCTTACCGGCGAGGTCGGATTCCCCCCGGAGGACATCATCTTTGATCCCAATATCCTGACCGTGGCAACCGGGATCGAGGAACATGACAATTACGCGGTGAATTTCATCGAGGCGACCCGCCAGATCAAGCAGGTCTGCCCGGGAGCGAGGATTTCAGGTGGGGTCAGTAATATCTCCTTTTCTTTTCGCGGCAACAACGTGATCCGGGAAGCGATGCACTCGGCCTTCCTCTACCACGCGATTGCCGCAGGTCTCGACATGGGCATCGTCAATGCCGGGCAGCTGGAAGTCTATAACGAGATCCCTGCAGAGCTCCTGGAACATGTTGAGGACGTGCTCCTGAATCGTCGTCCCGATGCCACCGATCGCCTGCTTGCACTGGCAACCACTATCGAGCAGACCGGGCCGCGGACAATCGAGGAGGATCTCACCTGGCGGGAAGAGGACGTTGAGAAACGCCTCTCCCACGCCCTGGTCAAGGGAATGGACAAGTTTATCGAGGAGGATGTCGAGGAAGCCCGTCTTGCCAGCAACCGGACACTGGACGTCATCGAGGGGCCATTGATGGCAGGCATGACCGTGGTTGGTGACCTCTTTGGAGATGGCAGGATGTTCCTGCCCCAGGTGGTCAAGAGCGCACGGGTGATGAAGAAAGCCGTCAACGTGCTGCTTCCCTACATGGATGCCGAATCAGAGGCACTGGAGGCTGCCCCACACCGTCCCCGGATCCTGCTCGCGACGGTCAAGGGGGATGTGCATGACATTGGCAAGAACATCGTAGGAGTTGTCCTGGGCTGTAATAACTACGAGGTGATCGACCTGGGCGTGATGGTCTCCTGCCAGCACATCCTGGAAACCGCCGTTGCCGAGAAAGTTGACTTGATCGGCCTTTCCGGGTTGATCACGCCCAGCCTGGATGAGATGTCTCACGTCGCCAGGGAAATGCAAGGACAGGGACTGACTCTTCCACTCCTGATTGGCGGAGCCACAACCAGCGCCCGTCACACGGCAGTTAAAATTGCTCCCGAATACGAATCCCCCTGTTTCCACGTGATTGATGCATCTCGCTGTGTCAGCGTGGTCGATCGATTGATGAACCCGAAAGAGCGGGAGGGGATCATCCAGGATAACATCCACCAGCAAACGGAACTCAAGGAAAGTTACCAGCAACGACAGATCACGCTGGTCCCCTACGAGCAGGCACTGGAGGATCGTTTCCAGACCGACTGGAAGACGGCGGATATCCCGCAGCCAGACTTCACCGGGACACGCGTGCTTGGAGAAATACCTCTTGAAGAACTTGTTCCCCTGATCGACTGGACCCCGTTCTTCATGGCCTGGGAAATGATGGGCAAGTACCCTGCCATCCTGGAAGACCCGGACAAGGGAGAAGTCGCCCGGGAACTCCTGGCCAACGCTCGCAAGCTGCTGGATTCCATGCTCTCTGACAAACGGCTTGGTGCCAGCGCGGTTTATGGATTCTGGCCTGCCGTCTCGGATGGCGACGACATCCTTCTTTATGAGAACACCGATTGCCAGCAGGTCCATCGCCAGCTTCACATGCTCCGACAGCAATGGCAACGGACCGGCCAGGACTGCTACCGTTCTCTGGCAGACTATATCGCACCGGTTGAATCAGGTCGCGTTGATTACATCGGGGCCTTCGCATTAACAGCCGGCACGGGGATTCCCGAGCTGGTGAAGGAATTTGAATCCCAGCATGATGATTACAATGCCATCATGGTCAAGGCACTTGCTGATCGACTGGCCGAAGCCCTGGCCGAATGGCTTCACCAGCAGGTTCGACAGGACTGGGGATATGGCCGACACGAGTCCTTCAGCACGGAAGAACTGATTGCGGAAAAGTACCGTGGTATCCGGCCTGCACCCGGCTATCCCGCTCAACCAGACCATTCCGAAAAACAGACGCTCTTTGAGCTGCTGGATGCCGGGCAGATAGGACTTTCGCTGACCGAGAATTTTGCCATGCAACCGGCCGCCAGCATCTCCGGGCTCTATTTCTCTCATCCCCAGTCCCGGTACTTTGCCATCAACCGGATTGCGGACGACCAGCTAGGCGATTATGCCCGCCGCAAGGAGATCTCGATCCAGGAGGCTCGCCACTGGCTGAGCCCGATCCTGGGCGAATGACCTCCGACAGCCGTGTCCGTCAATTGACAGAACAGCTCGGATCGTTACGATGACCGCATCCAAGTGGCTGCAGATGGAATGCCACCAGTGTCGAGTATCCGATGTGGAATCAGGGAGGATCCTAGCGCCATGACTCAGTTAAACGCTGCCCGAGCGGGCGAGATTACCCCGGAATGTGAATTCGTCGCCGAACGAGAGAAGATCCCCGCCGAACGCGTGCGGGAGGAAGTGGCCGCCGGCCGCATGGTCATCCCGGCCAATACGGTCCACCTTAAGGGCCCCCTGGAACCGATGGCGATCGGCGTGGAAGCCACATGCAAGATCAATGCCAATATCGGGAATTCCGCTGTCACCAGTGACTTGGAAGGGGAACTCGAAAAACTGCACACGGCAGTCCATTTTGGTGCCGACACGGTGATGGATCTCTCTACCGGTAGCAATATCGATACGATTCGACGTGGCATCATCGACGCCTCGCCGGTTCCCATCGGGACCGTGCCGATATACCAGATGCTGGAGGAACTGGGGGGAGAAATCGAGGAGATGCGGCCCCTGCACTTTCTCGACATGGTGGAACACCAGGCCAAGCAGGGGGTCGATTACATGACGATCCACTGTGGAATCCTGCAGGAACACCTGCACCTGACGGTGAACCGTGTCACGGGAATTGTCAGCCGGGGCGGCTCCCTGATCGCCAAGTGGATGATGTCGCATGGCAAACAAAACCCACTCTACGAGCACTTTGATGACCTCTGTGAGATCATGCGGCAGTACGATGTCACCTGGAGCCTGGGAGACGGCCTCCGCCCCGGTTCGATTGCCGATGCAAGTGACGAGGCCCAGTTCGCCGAACTGGAAGTACTGGGAGAACTTGTCCTTCGGGGCCGCGAACTGGGGACACAGGTCATGGTGGAGGGACCAGGCCATATTCCCATGCATGAAATCGAGATGAACATCCGCAAGCAGGTGGAGATCTGTGACGGAGCCCCTTTTTACGTGCTGGGCCCGCTGGTCACGGATATTGCCCCTGGCTATGACCACATTACCAGTGGCATCGGAGCGGCGATGGCCGGCTGGTATGGAGCGGCCATGCTCTGCTACGTGACACCCAAGGAACATCTCGGCCTGCCCAACAATGAGGACGTCCGACAGGGGGTCATTGCTTACAAGATTGCTGCCCATTCCGCCGATGTGGCACGCAATCGCCCCGGTGCCCAGGACCGGGACGACGCACTTTCCCGGGCCCGCTTTGCCTTTGACTGGAATGAGCAGTTCCGGCTTTCCCTGGATCCGGAAACCGCTCGTGCCTTCCACGACGAAACGCTGCCACAGGAGACCTTCAAGAGCGCCCATTTCTGCAGCATGTGTGGTCCCAAGTACTGCAGCATGAAAATCAGCGAGGATATTCGCGAGATGGCCAAACAGGGCGACCTGGTTCAGATCAAAAAGGATGACTGAGGGATGCTGGGGGCGACGCTGGATCCGGCTGCATACCTGGAACGGCTTCAACAGGAAGTTGGTCGCGTCCAGGAGGCAGATCTCAGACGCTGGTCGGACCTCCTGTTTGCCGCCTGGGAAAACGGCCAGTCGGTCTTCATTATCGGCAATGGGGGATCCGCCACCACGGCCAGCCACATGGCAGAGGATCTGGGCAAGAGTACGCTTGTCGAATCCGACCTGTATGACGAGTCAGCACGACGACTGAAAGTCCTCAGCCTGACCGACAACGTGGGATGGATTTCCGCGGTTGCCAATGACCTGGATTATGACCAGGTCTATGTCCAGCAGCTGATGAACTACGGGGACGCCGGTGATCTGCTGATCGCCATAAGTGGTTCCGGGAACAGCGCCAATGTGATTCATGCGGTCGAATGGGGAAACCGTCACCAGCTCACGACATTCGGCCTGACCGGTTATGACGGGGGGAGACTGAAACAGCTCCAGCAGGATGGCCTGCACGTGGATCTTGATGACATGGGAATGGTCGAGAGCATCCATCTCTGCCTCTTTCACTGGGTTCTCAACGACCTGTTCGCCCGCATCAACCATGCCGGCCGCCACGCGGATGAGTAAACCACCATGGCCGCTTACCTGGGAATCGAAATCGGGGGCACCAAGCTGCAGCTCGGTGTGGGAAACGGCGATGGCCCTCCGCTGGAGGAACTGGTCAGGCTCGACGTCGACCCCGCGAAAAAGGCAGCCGGTATTCTCAAGAGTATCGAAGCGGCAGGGCAGCACCTTTGCCAACGACACGCGGTCAGGGCAATCGGCATCGGATTCGGAGGCCCCCTGGACCCCACCACCGGCATCGTCACCTGCAGTCACCAGGTCGAGGGCTGGGAAAACTTCCCCCTGCAGGCCTGGTCCGAGGAGAAGCTCTCCAGGCCAACCGCCCTTGGCAACGACTGCGATCTTGCCAGCCTCGCCGAAGCACGTTTTGGAGCAGGGAAGGGGAGTCCACGGGTCTTTTACGTGACGGTGGGAACCGGGGTGGGCGGGGGACTGGTCGTCGACGGCGAATTACAGGGCCGGGGCCGGCCGGCGATGGCGGAAATTGGCCATCTGCGTCCTTCGGCGGAAGCAATCGACCCGGACCAGACAGTCGAATCTCACGCCAGTGGCCCTGGCATAGTGAGACGGGTGGTGGAACTCCTGGAGAATTCGGCGGCAGCGGATCCCGATGCCGCAGCGCTGATGGACACCTGCCAGGGACAAATGAAAAATCTCTCCGCCGAGCAGATTGCCTTGGCCGCGGGAAAAGGAAACCAGGTCGCCCTTGGCGCCATCGCCGATGCCGTCCGGGTCCTGGGCTGGGCGATTGCCCAGGTTGTGACGCTCACCGCGCCGGATATCGTTGTGGTCGGTGGTGGCGTCTCCCTGATGGACGAGAAATTGTTCCTGGCCCCCCTCAGGGAGAAGCTGGAACAATTTGTCTTCCCGCCACTAAGGCATAGCTGCCAGGTTGTCCCACCACTGCTGGCTGAAGAGGTAGTCGTTCACGGGGCCCTGGCTTTGGCGACAGATCAGGCAATGGGATCATCACTGGGAAGTGGATAGTCCAGGATGGAGATGTTTTCCATCTGCTGGATCTCGGCCAATCGCTTCCAGCCGCGTGTGACAGCCCGTTCTTTCTGCCGAACCAGCTCCGGATCGAGGAGCGATTTATTGAAATCTCCCTCCACCTGGACGGGCTCAAAGTTCTCATCCACGATGAACTGGGCGAGCACCGGGTTACAGCGAAGGTGTCTTTCCGGGGCCAGGTGCAAAAGTTCCGGGTCAAGCATTCCTACCACGTAACGCAGGTAGAGATCACTGTCGACAATCTCCTCGACATCCTTCCCGCAGATATCACACAGGTAACCTTCGTCACACTTGGCCATTGCCACGTCACTTTCGGGTGCTGGCCGTCAAAGGCCAAGCACATCTTCCATGGAATAGATTCCCGGGGACTGGTCGACAACGAACTTCGCTGCCTGGAGGGCGCCCAGGGCATAGGAATCGCGACTGCTTGCCCGCACCGTCAACTCCATTGTCTCTCCCGGCATACCAAAAACGATCGTGTGTTCCCCAGGATGGTCTCCCACTCGCAGCGCATGGTAACCGATTTCATCCTGGGATCGCTGGCCGGTGATTCCCTCCCGACCGTGGACGTGGCCGGACTGGCCCATCACCTCGGAAATCAGCTGGCCAAACCGCAGGGCCGTACCACTTGGCGCATCCTGCTTGTAACGATGGTGTTGCTCGATGATGTCAACATCCACACCCCCGGGAACCTGCTTGAGTACTTCCCCCGCCGTGACAGCAAGTTTCATCGCCAGGTTCACCGCCAGGCTCATATTGGGAGACCAGACAATGGGAATCACCGTGCCGGCATCCTTGAGCAACAGTAGCTGCGACTGGTCAAGACC
>CAYYZW010000128.1:0-10997 GCA_964476375.1 uncultured Pirellulaceae bacterium | reverse complement strand
GTGACGTCCGGCCAGGAGGCATCGCTGGCAACCTATGGGGAGGCGGTTGCCATGATCATGGCCATGGAACTTGCCCAGCTGGAAATCCTGCAGCAGGATTTCGATATTGATTACCAGCAGTGTCAGCTCGGTTTCGGTTATAGCCTGGGGGAAATAACGGCGCTGGTTGCCGCCGGCGTCTTTACTTTTGCCGATGCGTTGAGTGTCCCCTTGCTGCTGGCCGAGGACTGCGTGGCCCTGGCCGACGATGTCACCCTGGGAGTGCTGTTTTCCCGCGACCAGACGATTGACAGGGAAGGGGTCGATCGAGGCCTGGTGAAGATCAACCAGCAGGGAAGGGGGGTGGCAGGGATCTCGGCCGAGCTTTCTCCCAATACCCTGCTGCTGATGGGCCAGGCCGATTCGCTCGATCGACTGCGGGATCTGCTTTGTGAGGACCGGCCCCGCCAGGTGGTGCTTCGCAAGAACAGGGATCGCTGGCCGCCGCTGCATAGCCCGATCATGTGGCAGCGAAATATCCCCAGCCGGGCGGCGCAGACCATGCTCACGCTTGCCAGTGGTGTCAATGCCCCGTCCTTTCCGGTGCTCTCGCTGGTCAGTGGAGGGATGGACTACAGTGAGAGCAACTGCCGTGAGCTGCTCTACCGCTGGGTGGATCATCCCCAGTTGCTCTGGGAAGCGGTCTACGAGACGCTCAAGCTGGGTGTGGAGACCGTGGTTCATATTGGTCCGGGGCCGAATATTATCCCCTCTACCTACCAGCGGCTTTCCGCCAATGTGGAGACGCACAACGAAAGTAACCTTGGCATGCGGCTGCTCTCGGCCGTGGCCCAGCGGCCCTGGCTACAGAAAGTGCTGCCCGAACGCACCGCCCTGTTGAGGGCACCTGTCGTTCAGCACCTGATCCTCGAGGACTGGCTTTTGGATCAGGCCCCTGTCAGTGGGACGGGCGAGTGAGCGGTAACCGGTAGCAACAGGCCTCTTCCTCGGCACGGACAAGAAGCAGGTTGTCATAGAGGCAGAGCGTGGCCCAGCACTTTCCCCTGACGGCCTGGAAGCGGCCAAGGACCCGGAAGGATTCGGGGTCTGTGGCAACCTGCCAGACCATTCCGTTTTCGGCCAGCACCACCAGCACGTCGGCCAGGCGGAGGAGCTGACCGTGGCCCATCCGTCCCTTCTTCCAGCGACGATCGCCGCTGGCCAGGTCGACGCATTCCAGGATGCCGTCGGAAAGGCCATAGGCAAAACCATCCCGGATGGCGACGTTGGTGAACTTGGTCTTGAGCACCTGTTTGTTGATCCAGGTGGTCTCCACCTGGAAATCGGACTTCTCACCGGCTCCGCGATGAATCTCAATCACGGCGGCTCCCTCCCCGTATCCCTTGGAAAGCAGCAGCCTGTTTTTTCCCAGCGTTGTTGCCTGGGAGACGCTGGCACTGCCACTGCTGCTTCCATCCCAGCTGTAGGTCCAGAGCTGGTACCCGTCCTCCAGGCGGTGTCCACTGACAAGATCGGCACTGACAATCACAACATGTTTTTCACCATCCAGCTCCACCAGGGACGGGGATGCGTAGCTCACCTGGCGGTCCCCGCTTCGCCACCGCTCTTCACCGCTGCTGGCGTCCAGGGCCATCAGCGAGACATGGGGTCCGGCTGGAGGGCCTCCCAGGGGAATCATCACCAGCCCGTCAACTACCAGGGGGGAATTGCTACGGCCCCAGGCAATGGTCTTGAGGTCCCTGGCAGGGGTACTGCCGGTGAGTGCCAGCAGGTCCTTCTCCCAGAGCAGGCTGCCGTTGCTGCCCTCCAGGCACCGCAGGATGCCGGTGGCTCCCAGGCAGTAGATGCGACCGCCTGCGATGGTTGGGGTGCTACGAGGGCCGATGCCACCGAAGATCGTCTCGTGGCGGGCAGGGCTGGAGTTGGTCCAGACAATCTCGCCGGTCTGGATGTCGTGGCAGCTGACAATCTCGTTTTCTCCCCGCTGCTGCATCGTGACCGCATGCCCGTTGCGGGCTGCAAAGCCGGACCAGCCGGCCCCGATCGGCTGGGTCCAGAGGGGGCTGGGAGCAGGCTGATCCTGCCAGCCAGGATTCCAAAGGATGTTCTGGATCGAAGCGGATCGATGTGGGCCAAGGAAGCCGGGGAAATCAACCGGCGATTCAATGGAGAGATCAATCATCACTGCGGGCTTGACACGCTTGGCCGTCTCGAGCGTGGTGTCATGGACCGGGGCCCAGCGCCAGGCAAAGCGAGGAATCAATTCCCCGTCGAGGCTGAGGACTTTGACAAGGCTGAAGAACCCGACGAGCAGGGCGATCGGCAGGAATCCCATGGTCAGCCGCCGTCGCCAGGACAACCCACTCGCCAGCAGAAGCCAGGTTTCCAGAACAAAAAGCATCAGCACGGTAGCAGCGACCGTGACAAGGTTGGTCAGTGCATGATCCATCTCGGGTATCACGCGAATCGCTACCTGGAGGACCAGCCAGAGGACAAGTGTGATCAGCACCGTGCGGGGGATCCGCCGTTTTTTCTTGTCCCGGGTGGCGGCCGGGCTGGTATCGCTCATTGTTCAGGCTGCCTTTTCATGTCATCATGACCGGGTGCTGTTCTCCCAATGATAGGGGGGGGAGCGGCAGGCCTACAAGAACCCCGCTGCTGGACGGGAAAACCGGAATGAACATTGTTGATATCGAGATTCACAGGCTGCTCGGCGGCACGGTCGACGGTGGCTGGCCGGACGGTCACGAACCCGAAGATGACCTGCATGCGCTGGTCGAGATTGTGACCGATGAGGGTCTGCGGGGAATCGGCAGCGTTTTTACCAACTCGGCCCTGGTCGAGGCCGGCGTGGAAACACTGCGGCCACTCTGGGAAGGGGAATCGGCCCTGGAGCCTGAACGGGTCAGTGAGAAGCTCCGGCAGAGCAGCTTCTGGCAGGGTCGGGGCGGGACACTCGAACATGTCATCTCGGGGATCGATATTGGCCTCTGGGACCTGCTTGGTAAGGCAACCGGCCAGCCGGTCTCACGGCTCCTGGGAGGCTGTTACCGGGATCGCATCAAGCCCTATGCATCGATGCTGTTTGATGAACCGGAAGTGCTCAAGGAACGGCTGGAAAGTACCGTGGCACGGGGGTTCCGGGCCATCAAGCTGGGCTGGCGGCCGTTTGGGCGACGTGACAACCAGTTTGACGAGTTGCTGGTGAAAACAGCACGACAGACCGTGGGACCCGATGTGGATCTGCTGGTGGATGCTGGAGGCAGTGAACAGTTCTGGCCGCATCGCTACAAGTGGGCCATGCGAACCGCCCGGATGCTGGCCGATTATGATATTGGCTGGTTCGAGGAACCCTTGCCGCCGGATGACCTGGAGGGCTATGCGAGGCTCACCGCCGTGTCGCCCGTTCCGATTGCGGGGGGGGAAGTGCTCACCCGCCGCCAGGCGTTCCAGCCCTGGATCGAACGACGGGCGGTCGATATCCTGCAACCGGATGTGACCAAGTGTGGGGGCCTGAGTGAGGTTCGCAGGATCGCCTGGCAAGCTTATGACCACCATATCCAGCTGGTGAGCCATGGCTGGAACACGGCCGTTGGAGTGGCAGCAGACCTGCACCTGGCTGCCGCGATGCCGGTGGCCCTCTACGTGGAATTCCTCACGCCCGCACCGTATATCGACAGGATTATAGAAAGTCCGTTCCAGCTGGACGAGGAGGGCTGCCTGCATGTTCCCAGCGGGCCGGGACTGGGTATAGAATTGAACCGTCAGGCCCTGGAAGAGTTTTCCAGGGATCGCACGTGATACATGACTTCGGGAGTGGGCACGGATGGTCGCTGGTTTGGCCCTCGGGCCGAACGGGAGGAAAGTCCGGGCTTCAGAGGGCACAATGGTCGGTAACGCCGACCGGCCGTAAGGCCAGGGAAAGTGCAACAGAAAATAGACCGCCCGTCTTTGGCGGGTAAGGGTGAAAAGGTGAGGTAAGAGCTCACCAGCAGCCGGGGTGACCCGGCTGGCTTTGTAAACCCCATTGGAAGCAAGGTCAAACAGGGAGCAGCCGGCTGGCAACAGCTGTCGCGGATCTGCCCGATCCGCTATCGACTTCCGGGTGGGCCGCTCGAGGTGCCAGGCAACTGGCATCCTAGATAAATGACCGTCTTCGCGTTGCCCCCGGGTAACGCGGAAACAGAACCCGGCTTAACCGCCCATTCCCGAAGTCTTTTTTTGTTTCGCCCTCTTTTCATGAACCGGCCATGAAATCAGGGAATCAGGTCTTCCTCGACAATCTGAAGCAGCTTCGAAATACAGAGCTTGTTCATGCTGGTGCCACATTTGCTGGCCTCGGCGATCAGCGAAGCATGCAGGCTCTCGGGAAGACGGACCGTGATCACCTTGGTGGTTTCCCGGTCGGTGGGGATGCGGCGGCCGCGACGGCCTCGCAGGCGAGCCATGATATGCTGGATCTGTGCATATTCCGGGGTCTCGTCAAAAGCATCCCGCTGCTCACGACTGGGGAACAGGCGCGACAAAAGCCCGTCCACACCCATCACTTCGCGAAAGAAAGTCTCCCAGTCTGGTACCTGGCGCGACATTTCCAGGGCCATGTGGACTGCTTCTCGCTTCTGACGCTCGGAGACGAGCGGTGGGTCCACTGTGATGGGCTTCCAGCTACCCTGTTGCGGTGTGTTGTTCATAAAACTCCCCTCCTTATAACCGTTAAGGTCCGATTCACCGTCGTTAATCGACCTCCTCGACGGAGGTCGCGACTCAATTGAATCGTCGAAAGAAAGTCAAACTGTTTTCCTATCTCCTTAAAGTGCTTGCACTTACAAGATTCGACTTGCGATGCATAAACTTTTGGCAGACCTGCCTGCGAAGGAGGCACGCCCTGGAGTGCCTAAATCTTGGGCACTGCGAAAAGTCGCATTTCCCAAGTGTCCACCTTGCTGTCTGTGGCGTGTTTTAGGAGAAAAATCGGGTCTGTCGCCGGTTCATTTCCGGTTGTTCGAGGAACTGCGGCCTGGGAGGGCGCTGTGGACATGATTTCGCTGTCATGGCAGTCAGCTGCGGGCCTGCCGGCGGCTGGTTATATTATCCTTGTTGCCATTCCTGTCGGAGACCGATGCCACCGTGTACGAGATTGAACGAGCCCAGGGAGTCGCGCTGGAGGTAGCGATTCTTGTGCGAGTTGTTTTGCCGGCGGATCCGGACCAGGATGATCCACTGGACGAACTGGAGGGGTTGGCTCGTACTGCCGGGACCCAGGTTGTCGGCGGCATCATCCAGCGCCGCAGCAAGCCGAATCTGGCCACTTTCCTGGGCAAGGGCAAGCTTGAGGAACTCGAGTTTCTTGTCGATAACCACGATGCGGACCTGGTGATCTTTGACAATGACCTGTCCCCGGCCCAGACGCGGAACCTGGAAAGGGCGTTAAAACGAAAGGTGCTCGATCGGACGGAATTGATCCTTGATATTTTTGCCTCTAACGCCCGCACTCGTGAATCCCGCCTGGCAGTCGAACTGGCGCAGCTGGAATACTCACTTCCTCGTCTCAAGCACATGTGGACTCACCTTTCTCGCATGAAGATGGGGGTGGGCATGCGTGGACCGGGGGAAAAGCAGCTCGAAACGGACCGTCGCCTGGTGGAGAAACGGATTGTCGACCTGCGCCGTGAACTGAAGGTCATCGAGGGCCGTAAGGAGCGGCAGGTCTCCTCCCGTCATGACCTGATGACGGTTTCGCTGGTTGGCTACACCAACGCCGGCAAGAGCACGCTGATGAATACGCTTACCAGTGCCGGGGTGGTGGCCGCCGACAAGTTGTTTGCCACGCTCGATACGCGAACTCGCCGCTGGCAGCTTCCCAACTGGGGGCCGGTGCTGTTGAGCGACACGGTTGGCTTCATCCGTAACCTTCCTCACCGCCTGATCGCCAGTTTCAAGGCGACGCTTGAAGAAGCTCGCCAGGCAGAGCTTCTTGTGCATGTGGCAGATGGTTCTCATCCCCAGGTTTTTGAACAGATCAGCGCCGTTTACGACGTCCTCACGGAACTCGGTATCGAGGAAAAGAACACGCTCCTTGTGGTCAACAAGATTGACCAGCTGGAGAGTGAGACACAGCTCAGTGGGATCCTGGACCGTTATCCCAAAGCGGTCCCTCTCAGCGCCCAGTCCGGGCAGGGGATGGACAAACTGGGAATGGCGGTCAGTGATGCCCTCAGTCGCTCCTTCCAGGACGTCCTGGTGGAAACAGATATCTCCAATGGTCGCCTGATGGCTTATCTTTCCGCCCACGGGGAGGTGCTCTCCACGCTTTACAACGAGAAAACAGTGACCATCCACTGTCGGCTGGCGGAGCGACACCTGGGGCGTATCGATCGTGTGGATACAACCATAACCCCGCTTGACCGGCAGGATCAGCTCGACTCATTCCAGCCAGATCCCCCGGGCTCACAGTGATACATGCTGGCGCGCCAATTACGTGGTGAGAAATGTGGAAAATGGTATTCGGCGGGAAAAACACATGGTTTCCCTCCTCTCCATCTCCTCGCCTGTCAGGAAAAGAACCTCCACCTGGGGCCATTTGATCTGCTATATTTATGTAGAGGAAAGAAGTTCATTCGTCGGCATCCGGACTGCCTGGCGATGATTCCCGTGAACGAAACAGCATGAAGGAATGAACCATGACCAGAAAAAATCGTCGCCAGTTCCTGGAAGACTCGATGCTCGCTACCGCTGCGGTAGCGGCGACATCTGCCAGCACAACACTCATCTCCGCGGAAGAGGATGTCCAGAGTGACAGCCCTGCCGAACGCCTTGGCGTGGCCGTGGTTGGAGTTCGGGGACGGGGTGGAAGTCATATCGGTGCATTTGCCGGGCGCAAGGATGCGGAAATCCTCTATATCTGCGATCCGGACTCGGAGATTGGCAATCGCCGTGCCAGTGAAGTTGGCAAGCGGCAGGGCGGGAAGGTTCCCCAGTTTGTCGAGGATATCCGCAAGGTACTCGAAGATGACCGCGTGGACATTGTCACCATTGCAACGCCCAACCACTGGCATGCCCTGGCTGCCATTTGGGCGATCCAGGCCGGCAAGGATGTCTACGTGGAAAAACCGGTCAGCCACAACGTCAGCGAGGGGCGGCGGATTGTCGAGGCGGCCCGCAAGTACGGCCGTATTTGCCAGACCGGGACCCAGTCCCGCAGCAACCCCGGCATGCAGGAAGTGATCCAGTATGTCCGCAGCGGCAAGCTGGGGAGTGTGAATGTTGCCCGTGGACTCTGTTACAAGCGCCGTGGCAGTATTGGTGACCGGAGTACTTACGAGGTTCCCTCTCATATCGACTACAACCTCTGGCAGGGTCCTGCCGCGGAAGCTCCCCTGACCCGCAAGCAGTTTCATTACGACTGGCACTGGCAGTGGGCCTATGGCAACGGGGACCTGGGTAACCAGGGGATCCACCAGATGGACCTGGCCCGCTGGGGCCTTGGCGAGGAAGGCCTGGCGACCGCCTCGATCAGTTATGGCGGCCGTTTTGGCTATATCGATGCCGGCGACAGTGCCAATACCCAGGTCGTGATCCATGATTACGGCAAACGCTCCCTGGTTTTCGAGGTGCGTGGACTGGAGACCCCTGCCTACAAGGGCTCCAAGATCGGGGTGATCTTTGAGTGCAGCGACGGGTACGCGGTCATCCCGTCGTACGACAGCGGCACAATCTTTGACAAGGATGGCAACCAGGTCACGAGCTTCAAGGGAGGTGGTGACCATTTCGCGAACTTTGTCAAGGCAGTGCGTTCGCGCAAGCACGAGGATCTGAATGCCGACATCGAGGAGGGACATTATTCCAGCGCCCTCTGTCACCTCGGCAATATCTCCTACAGGCTTGGTGACATTGTCGAGCCCCAGGAAGTGCTGGATCGGGCACAGGATATCAAGTCGGCAGATAACAATGCCGAGACGTTTGCCCGCGTGACGGAGCACCTGGAAGCAAACAAGGTGGATTATGCGTCCACTCCGTTCCGCTTTGGCGTGCCATTGAAGATAAATGCCAAGACCGAGCAGATCCTCGGTAACAAGCAGGCCAGCCAGATGCTCACTCGTGAGTATCGCAAGCCGTTCGTGGTACCGTCTGCCGGACAGGTCTAGACCGGTCAGGTAAGGATCGATCCTGGAACATCATGAGCCAGCCGCCCCCCGGCGGTTGGCTCCTTTTTTTCCCTTCTTTCAGTGCCCCGGAACCGTCACCGTGACCGCCAAGAAACCACCCGTTTTCCAGATCCTCTACGAGCATGGGCCCTGCCTGGTGATCAACAAGCCCGGGGGCCTGCTGACACAGGCGCCACCGCACATCGACAGCCTGGAGATGCAGATCAAGCGTTTTCTCAAGCAGCGGGAGAGCAAGCCGGGACGTGTCTACCTGGGCGTTCCCCACCGGCTGGACCGACCGGTTTCCGGGGCGATTGTCCTTGCCCGGCACGTGCGAGCAGCCCGCAGGATCTCGGAACAGTTCCAGGGGCGAACGGTCCAGAAAACATACTGGGCCTGCGTGGAGGGCACGATCCAGGACGATGCCGGTTGCTGGCAGGATACGATGCGGAAGGTTCCCGGAGAGGCTCGCTCGGAAATCGTTCCGGCAGATCACCCGGATGCGCAAAAAGCAGTGCTTCACTACCAGGTCATCGAGCGGCAGAAGCGGTTGAGCTGGCTGGAGATCCTGCTGGAGACTGGCCGCACACACCAGATCCGGCTCCAGTGTTCGGCGCGAGGGTTGCCGATTCTTGGAGACAGGCAGTACGGAGCAGAATGCAGCTTTGGTCCGGCGGAGGACGATGACCGGCAGCGCTGGATTGCCCTGCATGCTCGCCGCCTGGCATTCGCGCACCCGATGACCCGGGAAAAGGTTGATATCACGGCACCGCTCGCGAGCTACTGGGATCCGCTTGGCCTGGCACTTCCAGAACAACATCCGGGGAGTTAATCAGGCCCAGCCGCCACGGTAAAGCAAGCAGGAACCTGCTTCCCGACTCCCGGTACTGTGCCCGTTTGCCGGGGCAACTTATAATCGATCGGGCGGACAAGCCCTCCTGCTGGAAAGATCATGTCGAGCCTCCGAATTGGTGCCGTTTCGTATCTGAACACCAAGCCACTGGTGTATGGCCTTGAGCAGTTGCTGCCCTCGGCGCAGTTGATCTATGATTTGCCGAGCCGTCTTGCAGATGACCTGGCAGCGGGGCAGCTGGATGTGGCCCTGATCCCGACGGTGGAGGTCTTCCAGGATTCCTCCTACCAGGTGGTCTCTGACGCCTGTATTGCCTGCCGGGGTCCAGTGCTGAGTGTCTCCCTGCTGAGTCGGTGCCGGCGTGAGGAGATTCGCTCGCTGGCTCTGGACGAGGGTTCGCGGACCAGCGCGGCGCTGGTACAGATACTGCTTCGTGAACAGTACGGGGTTACCCCCTCCCTGCTTCCACTCCCGATTGGTATGAAAGCGCAGGACGTGGATACCGATGCAGTGCTGGTCATAGGGGACCGGGCAATCCATGCGGCGCAGGATGGTTTTGTGGAAGCATGGGACCTGGGGGAAGAGTGGTGCCGCTGGAGTGGCCTGCCTTTCGTGTTTGCCATGTGGACGGCCCGGGGCGGCCTGGAGGTCGACCTGGAGCCGCTCAGGGAGGCGCTGGAGACAGCCCGTGATAATGGCCTGTCCAACCTGGCCTCGATTGCCGGGCAGGAGGCTGGAACCCTGGGGCTCAACCAGCAGCAATGCCTTGCATACCTTCGTGATAACCTTTATTTCTCACTCGGTGAAAAAGAGCGAGAAGGGCTTGAGTTGTTTCGCCAGCATGCGGGAACTGGGATACTGGGACTGGAGGCGGCCGAGGAGGGATGATGCTCCAGCCGGCCAGTGGAAACCGATACAACAGGACGGGGCTGTCCGATGAAGATTCTCGAGAAGGTAATGGACGGGGAACGACTCTCGCCTGAAGAAGGGCTGGAGTTACTTGAATGCCGGGACCTGACGGCCCTTGGGAGTGCGGCCGATGCGGTCACCCGGAGGATGCATCCGGAGTCCTACCGGACTTACAACATCGACCGGAATATCAATTACACCAACGTCTGTACTGCTGTTTGTGATTTCTGTGCCTTTTACCGCCCGCCCGGGCATGAGGAAGGCTACCTGCTTCCCCGTGAAGAACTGCTTGGAAAAATCCAGGAGACGGTGGACCTGGGAGGAGACCAGATCCTGATGCAGGGAGGCCTGCATCCGGAACTCAAGATCGAGTGGTACGAGGATCTGCTGGAGGACATCAAGCAGCACTATCCCCGGCTCAACGTGCACGGTTTCAGTCCTCCGGAACTGCATCATTTTACCAAGGTCAGCAAGATACCGATCCGGCAGGTGCTCGAGCGGCTCCAGCAGGCAGGCCTGGGAAGCCTTCCCGGCGGAGGGGCGGAGATCCTGGTGGACCGGGTCCGTGGCGAGATGACACGGGGCAAGGTGATGACCGATGACTGGCTGGACGTGATGCGGCACTGGCATGAACTGGGGGGCAAGAGTTCGGCCACGATGATGTACGGGCACATCGAGACCCTCGCGGAACGGATTGAGCACCTGGAACGAATCCGGCAGTTGCAGGACGAAACGGGTGGGTTCACTGCTTTTATTTGCTGGTCCTTTCAGCCCGAGCATACTGAGATGGCGAACATCGCCCCGGCCGGTTCCCATGATTATCTTCGTACGCAGGCGGTCGCCCGGCTCTACCTGGACAACATCCCCAGTATCCAGTCCAGCTGGGTCACGCAGGGGCTGAAGATTGGCCAGCTGGCGATGCTCTACGGGGCCAATGACATGGGGAGCCTGATGATCGAGGAAAACGTGGTTGCCGAGGCCGGTACCGTTCACTACCTCACGCTGGACCAGATACGCGGTGCGATCACAGAACTGGGATACGAACCCAGGCAGCGAAACGTGTTTTACGAGCTGATGGATATGGACCATCA
>CAYYZW010000127.1:0-14869 GCA_964476375.1 uncultured Pirellulaceae bacterium | reverse complement strand
CCAGGCATGACCAACTACGAGGGGACGATTGGTGACTTTTTTCTCAGCGAGTTCCTGCTCTGGAAAGATGGCTCCCACGTTGCCTTCAAGGAGGCCGTCCACAGTTATGCCAAGAACCGCTATGGGAACAAGGAGACCTCGGCTCGCTTGATGATCGACGGCGACATCCAGACGGGCTGGTCGGTCCACCAGGGGCAGGGTCAGCGGCACGTCGCCGTGATGGTCCCGGAGAAGCCCATCGCCGCAGGCACCTGGAAACTGGTGATGCATTTTGGACGCCACTTTTCCAGTTCCCTGGGGAAATTCCGCCTCTCGGTCGCTACGGACAACAAGCCGGCGGTGGCCCGGGAACTACCACCCACGGCAGAAAACCTGCTTGCTTATCCCCCGGAAAAGCTGGACGACCACCAGCTCCAGCTTCTCCGGGACGAGTTCCTGCTCTCGGCACCGGAGCTGAAGGAACACGCCGAGCAGATCAAGAAGCTTCGCGTTCAGCTCCCCTACCAGCGGGCGCTGGTGATGAAAGAACGTCCAGCCGAGAACCCACGCACAACACACATCCATCATCGCGGCGAGTACTTGCAGACCGGCCAGTCGGTCACGCCAAGTGCCCTGGATTTCCTCCACCCCTTTGAAGGCGCGCACCCTGCCGACCGCCTGGGCCTGGCTCGCTGGCTGGTGAGTGCCGACAATCCCCTCACCCCGCGAGTGGTGGCAAACCGCCAGTGGGCTGCATTCTTCGGACGTGGCATTGTCGCCACGGTCGATGACTTTGGCTTCCAGGGAGAGCCACCGACACACCCGGAACTGCTAGACCACCTGGCAACAAAGCTGCTCGACCACGGCTGGTCGACCAAGTGGCTTCACAAGTACATCGTCAGCAGCGCCACCTACCAGCAGGCTTCTTCCATTCGCCCGGGTCTCCTTGAAGTCGACCCGGGCAATACCTGGCTCACCCGTTACCCTCGAACACGTCTGGAGGCGGAGGTTATCCGTGACGCCAGCCTCCAGAGTGCCGGAATTCTCTCCAGCACAATGTTTGGCCCCCCGGTGCGGCCCCCCCAGCCGGATGGAACGACATCGACCGCCTACGGGTCTCCCACGTGGACAGCAAGCGAGGGAGAAGACCGTTACCGCCGCAGTATCTACACCTACATGAAACGAACCGCCCCCTTCGCCATGCTATCGACCTTTGACGCGCCCAGCGGGGAATCCTGTATCCCACGTCGAGACCGTTCCAATACGGCCCTCCAGGCACTGACCCTGATGAACGATGTGATGTTCATGGAAATCGCCGCCCGGATGGGCAGCGACCTTGCCGAAATGGAACTGGATACCGGCCCGACTGCACAAATGGCATTTCGCCGCATCCTGACCCGGCCTCCCTCGGAGGACGAACTGTCTGCCATCGTGGATTTTTACCAGAAGCAATATGACCGCTTCACCTCGAATCCCGATTCCGCGAGACAGGTTGCCGGTGCAGATGCCCGGCAGCCGATCGAGTCAGCAGCCTGGGCCATGGTCGTGCGAGCGATATTTTCAACCGATGAAACAGTGACAAGAAACTAGAAAGTGCCATGACATCTCTTCCCCGCACAACCAGCTCCCTCAGCCGCCGTCATTTCCTAGGTGAATGTGGTGTGGGGACAGGGAAAATAGCTTTGGCCAGCTTGCTCGCGGGCCGATCGTCCCTGGCCGCGAAAGAAAGGCCTCGTCCCGGCCATGTCCGACCTCATTCCCCCCCCCCGGCCAAGGCTGTGATTCATCTTTTCATGGCGGGTGCCCCCAGCCAGCTGGAGCTGTTTAATGAACGGCCGTTGCTCACCACACTGGAAGGAAAACCACTTCCGGATTCCATCCTGGGTGACCAGCGTTACGCCTTCATCCAGGCCAATGCCGGGGTACTGGGACCTCGTTTCACTTTTTCCAGGCATGGAAAAAGTGGACAGCTTATCTCCGAGGCGCTCCCGCAGCTTGCCACCATTGCCGACGAGATCTGCCTGCTCAATGCCGTCCACACCGACCAGTTCAATCATGCCCCCGGCCAGATCTTCTTCAACACCGGATTCGGTCAGCCCGGTCGTCCAAGCATCGGCTCATGGGCCATGTACGCGCTGGGCGCCGAGACAGAAAACCTGCCCGCCTACATCGTGATGAACACGGGCGGAGGACTCAGCGGCGGAAGCTCACTTTACTCCAGTGGTTTTCTCCCCACGGTCAACACCGGCGTCCAGTTTCGCAGCCAGGGCGAACCGCTACTGAACGTCCAGAGCCCCGCGGGCATCAGCGCCGAGGCCGAGGCGGATACTTACCGGCTGATCCAGAAGCTCAACCGGAAACGGCTGTTCACGGTCCAGGATCCGGAAATCGCCACGCGGATTGCCTCCTACGAGATGGCAGCCCGCCTACAGATCTCGGCACCGGAACTGACGGATCTTTCCAGCGAAACCCAGGAGACGCTGGATCTTTATGGTTGTGATCCTGCCAAGGCCTCGTTTGCCCGCGCCTGCCTGCTGGCTCGACGGATGGTGCAAAGGGGTGTCCGTTATATCAACATTTTCCACAGTGGCTGGGATGCCCACTCGAACGTGGCCGGCAACGTCAAGAACAACGCCGGCAAGACGGACCAGGGCTCGGCAGCACTGGTCAAGGATCTCAAGCGACTGGGGATGCTCGACAGCACGCTGGTCATCTGGGGGGGAGAATTCGGCCGCACGCCGATGGTTGAAACCAACCCGACGCTTGGCCGCAGCAAGGGCCGTGACCATCATCCCCAGGCCTACTCGCTCTGGATGGCCGGGGGCTCCATCAAGCCGGGCCTGTCGATCGGAAAAACCGATGATTTTGGCTTTCACCCCACCGAGGATGCCGTGCATGTCCACGATGTCCAGGCAACCATCCTGCAGCAACTGGGGCTGGATCATGAACAACTGACATATCACCATGCCGGCCGGGATTTCCGTCTCACGGATGTCCATGGTGAGGTGATAGAGAAAATCCTCTCCTAGCGGGGCAGGGTGCGGATTGTCCCCTGCAAAAACAGGTCCGGATGGTGCCCGTAGTATTCCCCCAGGACAACCCCGCCCCCGGTCTCACCACCCACCTGGTAAATCTGGTTCCCTCTTACCTCTGTCATGGGCAGATTGTTGTCGATCGGCAGTATTCCCGCCGTCCCGAACAGGTCCGTGCGGGTATCGTAGACAAAAACATTGTTATAGAGACCGCTTGCCGGGTTGGCAGAACTTGCGGTGCCATATTTCTCTCGAATTGTACCATCCGGATTTCTCACGTAGCCATACTGGTGGCCCCCGGGAAGCAGGATATACCTGCCCCGAAAAACATTGCTTGGGCTGCGAGGAAAGTTCCCGCTGGAAACAGCCAGGTCACGAAGCCGCGTCCATTGCTCTCTCACCGGGTCGAAACTCCAGTTGTCCACGACCGTACAGTAGCCATAGCTGGTCCCGTCCTGGACCGTGTTGCCGGTGGCTCCCCCCAGCACGTAGAGCCTGCCCCCTACCGCCGCCATCGTGTGCACCCATCGCGGGCTGCCGGGACAGGCAGGCAGTTCCTTCCAGCCATCTTCAAGCCTGCTGGCATCGATAACCAGCAGCCGCGCGCCCATCCGCTCGGTCTTTCCATGCCGGTCAACATCCGTGTAAAACTGCGTGGCGTCATAGTCGGCTCCACCGAAAAGGTAAATCCTCGAACCGATAACTGCCATCGCGGGCGAGGAGAGGGGCCAGGGCATCGCGGGCAGCGGATCCCACTTCCAGACGCCCTGCCGGCGCGTCAATCGCCAGCCATCTCGATAGCAGAAGGGATCGCTGTAACTGAAGCCTCCCCAGAACAGCAGGGCATCACCAACCTGGACAGCCGAGAGGCCCTGCCTTGGAACGCCCGGAAAGGGATCGATCGACGCCCAGCCATCCGCAGGATGCTTCAGGTTGAGTGCCCACCCCTTGTTAAGAAAACCCCGGGGATAAACCCCCGGCTTGTGCTGGTTATCCGCATTCAACCCGCCACTACAAAACCCACCGACGGTAATCAGCCTGCCGCCGAGAATACCGCCATCGCTATCCTGGAAACCCTGGGGCAGGTTGGGCCCACGTCTCCATTCGATTCGCAGCATCGGCGAGAGCGACTGCTGGGGATCCGGCGAGGGATTTTCCGAGCAGACAACTGCAGGAAAAAAGAGAAGCCAGGCGAAGAGCATCCCCGGCAACCGTGTTTGTCGAAAATATTTTTTCATCAACAACACCTCACCACCTCATTGCAGATACCAATCCTGGGCTGCATTGTCACACGCCCGAGACGGACTGCAAGTCCTCCCGTTGTGCTTAAAAAGCGGGGGGTGACGCATGATTTACATTGATGCCTGTTCCTCTTTCCCGCTATAATTGATCCACCGGTCCGCTGCCGGTCCTTCCTTGAAAGCACCTACCAGATAATTCTTGCCTTGAGCAATTGCGACGCCATCGCCCTTTGCGAGAGTGTCGATAAAACCACTAGCGGCAGAACACGCACCTCGTCTCCTGGAGCTCGCCAATGTTACGAGTTTATGCAGATCGCGGCAGCCAATACTGTGACGGCTTAAGCCGACGGAGTTTCGTGCAACTGGGGGTGGCCGGCATGGCCAGCGCGGGCCTGGGCCGTGTTCTCCAGGCCACCGAACAGGGCAAGGCCCGGACAGGCACAGGGAGTTCCAACTCCGCTATCCTTATCTGGCTTGACGGTGGCCCGGGGCATATGGACATGTACGACATGAAGCCGGACGCCCCGGTGGAATTCCGCGGCATCTGGCGTCCCCAGCAGACCCGGGTGCCTGGCTTTGAGATCACGGAACTGTATCCAAGGCAGGCGGCGCTGACCGACAAGTTCTCCATGGTCCGGTCACTGCACCATGGCACAGGAGACCATTTTGCCGGTGGCCACCGCATGCTGACGACCAAGAACATGGGTGTCAGTGGCGGCAATAACGCCGGTCGCTTTCCCTCGATAGGTGCCATCGTGGCCCACCAGCGACGGCACCTGCCAACCACCGTCCCACCTTACGTGTCCGTTCCGGTTGCCTCCAGCATCGGGCTGAACCCAGGCTATTTTGCCGGCAATTACCTTGGCGTACAGTACGACCCGTTCCAGACCAAGGGCGACCCCAACGCGGACAATTTCAAGGTTGCGAATCTGGAGCTTTCGTCGGAGATGTCCATCGAACGGCTCGACGATCGCCAGTCGTTGCTGACCGAACTCGACAGGATCCCACGGGCGATAGAGAACAGCGGCAGTTTTGACGCGCTGGACCAGTTCAACCAGCGCGCCCTCTCTTTTGTGGCTGGAGAGAAGGCTCGGACTGCCTTCGACATTAGCCGCGAGGACGACAAGACCCGTGAGATGTATGGGCGTCACCCCTGGGGACAGAGCACGCTGTTGGCCCGCCGACTGGTAGAAGCTGGCACGTCGTTTGTAACAGTCCATTTTGGCGGCTGGGATCACCACTGGAACCTGCAATCCGGCTACGAGAACAACCTCCCTATCGTCGATGCCGCCGTGGCGAGTCTTTTCACCGACCTGGACCAGAGGGGCATGCTCGATTCGACACTGGTTATTCTCTGCGGGGAGTTCAGCCGCACGCCACGGATGAACGACGGTGGCAATGGCGGGGCACCGATGAGCAAGGGAACCCCGGGACGGGATCACTGGGGTAATTCCATGTTCTGCCTGCTCGGCGGAGGTGGCGTCAAGGGTGGCCAGGTGATTGGATCCACCAACAGCAAGGGAGAGAGCCCCCAGACGCGGCCCGTCCGGCCGGACAACATCCATGCCACGATCTACAAGTGCCTGGGAATGGACCCCACGCTTCACATCCTCGATCACAGTGGCCGCCCCACGCCGGTGATCGAGGATCCGACGGCAATCGAGGAATTGCTCTGACCTGATGTCCTCATCACCGCCATCCTCGACCGGCCATCCCCCAAACCGGCGACAGATGCTCCAGGCCGGGACACTTGGCCTGCTGGGCCTTTCCATGGCCCAGCTCGAATCCCTCCGTTGCCAGGCAGCCGGCTCGCCAGGCAGGCCTCGTTCGGTGATCTATATCTTCCTCACCGGGGGACCGTCTCAACACGACACGTTCGATATGAAACCGGACGGGCCATCGGAATACAAGGGAGAATTCAGCCCCATCCAGACCCGAACTCCCGGGACCTGGATCTGCGAACACCTGCCGATGCTGGCGGCGCGAAGCCCTCACTGGTCCCTGGTCCGGTCCCTGACCCACAAGGAGAGTGGCCACGACAAGGGCACCTACGTGATGCTGACAGGCAATACCATGGTGCCTGCGAATTTCCGGGCCAACCAACCGAAAGGAACAGACCTTCCCAGCATCGTTGCCGTGGCCGGCGCGGCAACCGAATCACGCGGCAATCTTCCACGCAGCATCATCCTGCCCGAGAAGCTGCACCACTCCAATTCCGGCACCTACTCGGGCCAGTTCGCCGGCCTGCTCGGCCCCCAGCACGAGCCCTGGCTGATCCACTGCACGGACAAACCTCATGCTTACCATGATTACTCGGGAGCCTTCCCCAGGTACCTCTTTAACCTGCATGATGGCGTCGCATCGGACCGCGATGACTGGAAATACGAGGTCCCTCACCTTTCGCTGCAGGAGGGAATCCTGCAAGACCGGTTTGAGGATCGCCTGGCATTGCTGAGCGACATCGACAGCCAGCGCCGGCAACTGGAAAAGGCGGCTGATGTCTCCAGCTACGATCGGCTTCGGCAGGGCGTTGCCTCCCTCCTGACCGATCCAGCTGTGCGCCAGGCCTTTGATGTCCGCAAGGCAGATCCGAAGGTCCTGGAAAAATACGGCGACAACTCCTTTGGCTGGTCCCTGCTGATGGCCCGGCGACTGGTAGAGACCGGCGTCAACATGGTCCAGGTGAACCTGGGCAACTTTGGGAGCTGGGATCTCCATGGAAACAACTTCCCGCTTCTTAAGGACTTTCTCTTCCCGCCCACGGACCGGGCGGTCTCGGCACTGCTCGATGATCTTCACGAGCGGGGCCTGTTAAAAGACACCCTGGTCATCATGGCCGGGGAGTTTGGCCGCACCCCGCGAATATTTAACGGGGCACCGAGTGTCTACAAGCTCCCCGGTCGCGACCACTGGGCACCCTGTCAGTCGATCCTGCTCGCCGGCGGGGGAGTCCAGGGAGGCAGGGTGATTGGCTCTTCCGATCGTAACGGTGCTTACCCGGCTTCCGATCCACAGACACCCGAGAATTTCGCCGCCACCATCTACCAGGCCCTGGGTATTCCCCGCCATGCGACCTGGCATGACCTCCAGGGGCGACCGTACCACATCTATCAGGCAGACCCAATCCCAGGCCTGGTCTCCTGACAGCTCTTCCCGTTGCGACCCGGTCCCTGGCACAAGATAATCAGAAGCGTCGGCCCGCTCACCGGGCAGCCCGGTTTCACAGTACACTGGGCCTGTGACAATACTATTTAGCCAAGGGTATCGCAGAAAGCAGTGCACTCTTTCCACCTCTCCCAGAAAAATGGTCGGATTCCAATGAACAACAAAACCCTCTTCTCCATACTCCTCTTCGTCTCCTGCCTGCTGCTTGTCAGCTCGCTCCCTGCCCAGGACAACTGGACACGGTTCCGTGGAGCGGACGGAACGGGCGTCGTAGCGGATGATCCCCGGCTGCCGGACACGTGGGACAAGGAAAAGAACGTGCGATGGAAGACGAAGATCCCGGGACGTGGCTGGGGAAGCCCGGTTGTTTTTGGAGACCTGGTCTTCATCTCGGCGGTACACAGTGATGACGACTACGATTCACCGATGGCCGGCCTGTACCTGGGACGAGGACGACCCACGCCTCCTGACTCGGTTCACCACTGGATGGTCTACTGCCTGAGTCTCAAGACCGGGAAACTGCTCTGGAAACGTGAAGCGCATACCGGCAAGCCATCCATTCCCAGGCATCCCAAGAGTACTTACGCGGCCGAGACCCCGGTCACCGATGGAAAACGGCTCTACGTCCTATTCGGAGACGTCGGGCTGTATTGCTACAACTTCAAAGGAAAACAACTCTGGGCTCACAAGATCGAGGCCAAGAAGACCATGTCGGGCTATGGAGCTGCCGCCTCGCCTGTCGTCCAGGGAGACCAGGTGATCATGGTCTATGACAACCAGGAGGAATCCTACCTGGCCGCCCATGACAGCGAGACAGGCGCGATACGCTGGCGCGTGGAACGAGAGGAGAGAAGCACCTGGGGTACCCCATTGGTCTGGGAGTACGATGGCCGCACCGAGATTGTGATCACGGGGAAAAACGAAAACCGTTCCTATGCTCCCGATGGCTCGCTGATCTGGCACTTTGACGGCCAGATGTCGGTGCTCACCATTCCCTCGCCATTTGTCGTGGAGAACCTGCTCTATATCACGTCCGGGTATTTCCAGGACAACAAGCGGCCCGTCTTTGCGGTCAAACCGGGTGCCAAGGGGGACATCTCGCTCGAGGAAGGAAAGACCTCCAACGAATTCATCAAGTGGTCGCTGCAGGGCATGGGGCCGTATAACACCTCGCCCATTGTCTACAAGGGCCTGTACTACACCTGCCTGGACCGCGGCATGATCACCTGCCATGACGCGATCAGCGGCGTCCTGGTCTACTTCCGATAACGCTTTCCGCTGGTGGTTTCCTTGTCTGCATCTCCCTGGGCCTATAACGGCAAGGTGTTTTTCCTGGATGAGCAGGGAACCACGCATGTCATGCCGGTGGGTCGGGAGTTCACGGTCGAGCGAAAGAACGTGCTGGATGAACTTGCCATCGCGACCCCCTCCATCAGCCAGGGAAACCTGCTCATCCGAACCGCCTCCAGCATCTACTGCATCAGCAAGGACGCTCAAGAGTAGTTCCACGACGCACCCAACAAACAAGACCCGCCCTGATGCGACTTTCCCATTCCCTTTCGATCATCTCGATACTGCTCGCCAGCACGGCGATGGCAGACTGGCCACAGTTTCGTGGCCCCAACAGCAGTGGCATTGGGAATGGAGCTTCGGTCCCGACAGAATTCGGGCCAGGAAAGAACGAGCTCTGGAACAGGCCCCTGGCGGCGGGACATTCCTCCCCCTGTATTGTCGATGACTCGATCTTCCTGACAACGTTCGACCGGGACCAGGGACAGGTAGGGATCGTCTGCCTGGCTCGCGAGAGTGGCCAGGTACAATGGCAGCGCGCGATACCGGTCCGCACCTTGGAGAAAGGACACCCCTCCTTTAATCCAGCCAGCAGCTCTCCCTGCTCCGATGGAGAACGCGTGGTTGCCTATTTTGGATCCTATGGCCTGGTCTGTTTTGACCTGGAGGGGGAGAAACTCTGGGAGATCCAGATGCCGCTGACCCGGTCCTATGCCGGTAATGCAACATCCCCGATCATCACCGGGGACCGGGTCATTCTCTACCGCGGTAACCATGTCGACCATTTCCTGCTGGCTGTCGAGAAGGAGACAGGAAAGGAACTCTGGAAAGTCCCGCAGGAGGAACCCTTTACCAGCGAAATGGCATGCACGGCGTGCCCTATCGTTGCCGGTGACAAACTGATCACACACACAGCCCGGTCTGTCCAGGCATTCGAGCTCTCCAGCGGAAAACAGATCTGGGAAGTGAAATGTGCTACCACCGCTACCAGCACCCCGGTGCTTGCCGGCACGGACGTCATTGTCGCTGCATGGAACAAAATGGGAGAACCCGTACTGAGGCCGACCTTCCCCAGCTTTGAACAGCTGCTTGCCAAGAATGACAAGGATGGGGACAAGCTGATCAGCAGGGAGGAGCTTCCACGACTGTGGATCTTTCATCGTCCCGAGGGGGTCGAGGCGCCCCAGAATGGTGCCACGATCCGGTTTGAACGAGTCGACAGGAACAGGAACCGAAAGATCGACGCCGGTGAATGGTCCCGGCAACTGCTGGACCTGGAGAAGTACCGTGCCGGCTATGCGGCACACGGCATGCTGGCAATCCCGGTCAACAGCCAGGGATCTCTCAAGGAAGAGCAGGTCCGCACACTGGACACCAACAGCATCCCCGAGGTCCCGTCCCCGCTTTACCACGACGGCCATATTTACTACGTCAAGAACGGGGGCATCCTGACCTGCCTGCAGCTGGCGACCGGCAAGCGGGTGTACCGCATTCGGACGCGAGGGACCGGCACGCATTACGCGTCGCCGATCATCGCCGACGGCAAGATCTTCTCCCTGGCAGGAAACGGGCAGGTCTCGGTTATCCGCCTGGGTCCCAGGCCGGCGATCCTGGCAGTGAACGACCTGGAAGAAGAGACCTATGCAAGCCCGGCCATCGTGGATGGGGTGATCTACATCCGTACCCACAGCAGGCTCTACGCCTTTGGGAAGAAGAAATAGCCGCTAGTGGGTCATGGCATAGGTGATGATATTAATCCCAATCGGGTAGGACTTCTTCTCTGAAAACTCGTGGAAGTAATCCTCGTTTTCCCCTTCCCGTTCCCAGCCGTCTCCCAGGTCATTGTTGTGGCAGAGCAGTGCCACCAATCGACCCTGGTCGTCGTGGTAAGCCCAGAAGTGAGGTTTTTCATCCGAGCCATAATGGCCATGACGGTACTCAAACGAGTAACCATCGGTAAAGGTCTGGAGATCCACCACCTGGGGAAGTTCCTTGAGGTCGTAGACAATATGGAAGATCGGGTGCTCCAGTGTCAGCTCGGTTGGCTCACGACCGGGAAAAACCCCTCGCATTTCCGAGAGCATGTTGGCCCAGCCACCCGGTGACCAGAAGTCGTCCATCATCACGAAGCCCCCGTTGAGCAGGTACCGCCTTAGCGCCTGCTGCTCCTGGGGACTCAAGGACATATTCTGGACTCCTGCCATGTAGATAAAGGGATAATGAAAGAGGTCCGGGTTGGTGAGCCGCAGGACCTTGCTGTCGGGGGCCACTTTCAGCGAGGTCATCTGCTGGAGCCGATAGGAGAAGTTCCAGTCGCCATCGGGGAAATCATTATCCCAGCGGTCCCACCAGCCAAATGGGCCAAACGAATCGTATTGAATGCGAACGAAAGTGAAGACGTCGTCTTCGAAACCAGGCTCGTTCTCCCAGGTCGGAAACTCGCTTCGCAGGGGCATCCGTGTTGGTCGTCCGCCGAACTGGCCGCCCCCCCCGCCGGGCTGAAACTGTGCCGCCACCTGCTGCTGGATCGGGTGCTTTCCCGATTGCTGCTGCGCAAAAGCAAATGCCATGCTCACACAGAGCACGCAGGCACAAGCAATGACCGCTGGATGTCGCATGAAAAGACCTGTCCTGGTTGTCGACACTCTCTTTCCCAGTATAGATCCTTACTCCAGCCCTGAGCCATCCATGTGCAGTTGAATGCAAAAGAACTAGAACAGCTCTTTGACGACCGAACCTTCGGGGAGCATCTGCATGGGTCGCCCCTGGGCAACGAATTCTGCCGTGGGGTCCAGTCCCAGGGCGTGATAGACCGTGGCGACAAAGTCCGCAACAGAGACCGGGCGTTCCGCCGGGACGGCACCAAACTTGTCGCTCTTGCCGATTACCTGTCCCGTCTTCACGCCTCCCCCACCAAGCGTGAGACTGAAACATCCGCCCCAGTGATCACGTCCCGGGCCGCGTTTGTTGGTATTGATCTTCGGCGTTCGGCCAAATTCGCCAGCCGTGATGACAAGCGTCGTTTCCAGCAGCCCGCGGTCATCCAGGTCGTTCAGGAGGGCAGCGTAGCTGTTGTCATAGTAGGGGAGTTGCTGATCGAGGTGAGGAAAGATACCCCAGTGATGATCCCAGGCGTAGATCCCGGTATCGACGTAGCCCTGGATGGTAACAAATCGCACGCCCGCCTCCACCAGGCGACGGGCCAGCAGCATTCCCTGCCCGACACGGTTTCGCCCGTAGGCATCCCTCAGTGAGTCCGGTTCCTCCGACAAGTCAAACGCCTGCTTGGCCTTGCGTGAGGTGGAAAGGTCCAGTGCCTGCTCGGTGAAGCGGTCATAGACTCGGGCGAACTCAAGTTGCTTTTCCCTGCTGGACTGGTAGTGGTCCAGTGACCGCAGCAACCTGCGGCGGCCGGCCAACCGGCTCACGTCCAGCCCATCTGCCACCTCCAGTTCCTTGATGGCAAAATCGGGCGAGCTTGGGTCTTGCTTGATCAGGAATGGATTGTAAGTCCGGCCCAGGTAGCCGCCGTACCCGGGAGCACTGTAGGCGGGATGTTTCATGTCCCCCATGTGGACGAAGGGAGGCACAGGGGCCTGTTGTTTTTGCTGCAGGCTCAGCACCGCACCGATGCCCGGCGCCTGCAGGTTCCTGTCCAGCGGGCTTCCACACATGATATGCACATCCCCCTCGCCGTGCTTGGAGGTGTAGGACTGCATGGAGCGAATCAGGGAGAACTTATCGGCACAACCGCGGAGCCTTGGCAACTGGTCACTGAGCTGCAGGCCGGGCAGGTTGGTCGACGCCGGTTCATATTTGCCGCGAATCTCATCCGGCATACCCGGCTTCATGTCGTACATATCGAGATGACTGGCCCCCCCCTGCAGGAACATAAAAATCACGTTGATCTGCCTGGAGCCGCCACTGGCTGCTTCATTGGCCAGCACCTGCGAGAGGGACAGTCCCAGCGGGGAGATCGCACCGATCGCCAGGCCGCCCATGCGGAAGAACTCTCGGCGGCTGGTTGCTATGGAAGACGTGTTCACAAAATACCGTCCCGGGATAGTCCTCTGTCCCTATCCATCTTATCGGTTTGTCGTTTCACGAGCCATGGCGAAAAGAACTTCCCAAAATGGGATCCGCCATATCCGGCAAGAAAACAAGGCAGGGCGACCAGGCGGATTGCCTTTTGCATCCCCTATTCCTTTTTTTCCAGCAACCCAGCCATCGCCTGGCCCATCGCTTCGCCGATGTTCATGTAGGTCTCAGCGTTGCCGCCGTAGTGGCCACCTGAACTGCCCCCTTTCGAGAGTGGGTGGCTGTAAACCGCGGCGACGTTCCCTTTGAATTCCGGGTACTTGCCGGACGTGCCGTCCACCGCAAGCATCGCATCAAGGATTTTCCCGCCACCATCGGTGGCCCCTTTCTTGGTCTGGCCAAGCGAAGCGCAGACGAACTTGGCGCTGGGGGCATGAAAATCCTTGCGAAGCGTCTTGATCAGGTGTACCAGGTTTTTCTCGTAACGACTGGAAAGCGCCGCACTGCGACTATCCCGGTCCCCCTGCCACCAGAAGAAGCCGGCGATCTCGTAACCATTCGCCGCTGCCTGCAGCGATGCCAGTTCTTGACGAACCGCCGCTATCTCGGCGTTGTGTTTTTGCAGTCCCTCCCGCGTGAAGCGTGCTCGCCGGGCAAAGTCTTCCTTCGCCGCGATCTGCTCTTGGAGTTCTTCCACTTTCGCCGCGTCGACCTTCGTCTTCTTGACGCCGGGGTAGTACGTGTCGATTTCACTCAGCACCTTTTTTGCCCTGGCAATGTCGCCGTCATACTGCATGCCGGCATACCAGGTAATCTTTTTCGGCTCTGTCCCCTTCACCCAGCGTTCAGGGGTCCCCTTGTACCCGGGATGAACCCATGTAACGCCCTTGGCATCGGTAAATTCAAAACCCTCGCCGCCTGGCGGCAGCAAATCCCAGCCCAGGGCCCGATTGCCGATACAACTCTTGAGAACCAGCACGGGCGCCTCGGTCGCCTCGCCCACGTGGTGTCCGATACCGATCTCCGGTCCGATCTTTCCACCCTTGATGGTCATCCACTCGTTATGGAAGAGCCGCATGCCGCCAAGCCCACTGCCCATCACACGGACGTTTCGCACATCCTTGCGCTCGGTCCAGTTCCCCTCGTCGTCCACAAGGTAAGGGTATAACTTCTTGGTCTTGACCGCGTGCTCGAGCGTACCGTCCTTGTCTTCAGCAACTTTCCCGAAACCGAGCATGTTGGACTGACCCAAGAGAATGTAGACCTGGACCGGCTTGGACATATCCGCCGGCTTCCCATCCGGATCGGGCAGTTCGACAGCAGAGGCAGACGCGGCGAGGGCCAGCAGCAGGGACGTGAGAGTCAGTCCAATTTTATTTCGGTTTCGTGTCATCACGTTTCGGTTTCCTTGGGTAAATCAGAAGATTGCTTTTTATATTCCACGGACCCTCGTGCTACCAGTCCGACTCTGGGACATGAATCCTCTATTCTCCTGAGGTACCCTCGGGATTCCGGTCATCGTGCTTCAATCAACCACCCTCACTTGCTCACCCATCACTTTCAAATAGTGACGGTCAAAAGCAACCAGGGTGCTTTCCAGATTCGAATAAGGACCGGGTTGGTACGATTCTGACTGGACTCCCTTGTGGTTCAACTCACAGACATGCCAGTCCTGGCGGTTGGTGAGATCCCAGAATTCGACTGCACGCGCGGGGTCAAATCCACGGCGCTCGATGACGTATTGCGGAAAGAGCCATTCACACACAATACGGGTCGCATCGGAACCTTTCCTTTCGATGCGGTGCGTGAGCACGTAATCGGGATGGGGGCTGATGAAAAGAGTCGGAAAAAGAGTGTAGAAGTAGACTCTCCGGCGATCCTCCATGGAGAGCCGGGGGGAAATGTCGCCGCACAGTGCCCCGTCTGTCGAGATCGTCTCGCACGCGTCAGAGAGGATCATTGGGCCGCCGAGGAAAGCTCCCTCTGTGAAGTCATTCGATGCCGTCTCGACCGACGTCACCGGGCTCAGTTGTGGATGCACCAGAGAGCAGTGATAACACTCGCTGTAGTTCTGAAAGACAATTTTCCAGTTCGCCTCGATGTCGTAAATGACCCGGTGGGCCG
>CAYYZW010000126.1:0-14657 GCA_964476375.1 uncultured Pirellulaceae bacterium | reverse complement strand
TTGTTCCTGGCTGTCAGAATCAAGCACTACCTGCTGACTCGAGGACAGGATACCGACGTCCAGTCGGCTGCTCGCCGCCTGCTGCACGTACTGCTCAAGCGACTCACCCTCACCCTCACCCTCGCCTTGGGCAGGAAAGAGCCCATCGTCCGCCAAACGATTAAGCTCGTCGACCACCCGCAGGACATCGGCATTAGTAATTTCGTTATCGCCTGTCGGATCCAGGTAGGGGGGTGGCTGGAAACTGCCCGCGGGCACCGGCAACGGACCCGGGCCATTGTCGTTCAGGTAGGTGATGATCAGCAGGGCATCAATCGGCGAAGTGACGCCGTCGGCGTTTACATCAAAGGATGGGAAGATTTCATCCTCCTCGCCAAGTCGATCTTGAACCTCCTGGCTGAGGGGATTCGGAGGAACTTTATTCTGCCAGGGTGCCGGATCCTCCACGATATTAATGGTTACCGTGGCAGGATCAGAGACAGCACCATCGGAATCACTCACCGTGTAGGTAAAGCTGTCGACCGCGGGGGTGCTGACCGTCGTGGTGGGCCGGTAGACCACCGTTCCATCCGACCTGATCTCCTCGATCACGCCCTTGCTCGCGTCCGTACCGGTGATGATCGTCACCGTGGAAGGATCAATGCCACCCTCGGTATCCGTGTCATTGGCAAGGATATTAAACTCGCTGGCCGTGTTCTGGACATCCAGGATGGCAGTCACGGTATCGGGGTTGGCCACCGGTGGATCGTTGACCAGCACGGTCACGGTCGCCTCGTTGGAGGTCGCCAGGCTGTCATCACGGACCGTGTACTTGATGGTAAAGATTCCGCTGGTCGCCGCCGGCGGATCAAACGTGATTGTCCCGTCACTGTTGACCGTGGCCGTTCCCGCGGACGGATCCTCGGTCACCGTGATCGTATTATCCTGGACTGTCCCGTCCACGTCGGTATCGTTACTCGTGACCGGGATAACCACCGCCGTGTCTCGCGGTGTGGTGGACAAGTCATCGATGGCCTGCGGGGCGTCATTGATCCCGGTCAGGGCGATCGTCACTTCCGCCGTTGCCGTCCCGCCGTTTCCGTCGCTGATGGTGTAATCGAACGTGTCGTTGAGGGTCTCCCCGTCATTGAGGGCCTGGATCAACACGTTCAGGACCTGGTCGACGTCGTGGTTCGGATTGTAGGTCAGCCCACCACTACTGGTCACATCGACCTGGGCTCCCAGGTCACTCAGCCCGGAACGGCTGCCACTGCCCTGGATCCCGGTCACGGTCAGGGTATCAGATTCCGGATCGGTATCGGCGCCCGCACCCTGGATCAGGCCGTTCACCGCATCGATGAAGATCGTGGTGTCCTCATCCGTGCCATAGGCATCGGGGTTGGCCACGGGATTCTTGTTGACGCCGTGCACCGTGATCGTCACCGTGGCCGTATCGGTGAGAAATCCATCTGTCAGGGTGTAAACAAATGTGTCGGGCAGCTCGTGGAAAATCCCATTGGCAGGATCCGCCTGGTCAGCCCGGACGAGGGCCTGCAGTGCTGCCGATCCGCTCGGATCGTAGACGAAGCTGCCGTCGGTCGCCACGGTCACCTCGCCTCCCTGCGTCGTCGCGCCGGCATTGATTGCCACCACCGAGAGCGAGGCATTGGTGTCCACGGCACTGTCGTTATCCACCAGCAGTGCCAGGCTCTCCGGTCCCGGAACGGTGAGTATCTTGTCCTGGTCCACCTCGTAGGAATCATCCGCGGCAACCGGGGCATTATTCACACCGTTCACCGTGATCGAGACGGTCGCCGAGGCGGTCACTCCCTCACCATCCTGGATGGTGTAGGTGAACATGTCGGTCAGCGTGACGTCCTGGTCCAGCGCCAGGAGCGTGGCCGAGGTGGTGGGGTCATAGGAGAACGTCCCGTTCGCCTGCATGTTGACCGTGGCACCCAGTGACGTGGTGACGTCGGCATTGATGTTGGCCGAATTGCTGTTGAGCTCGATCACCACCGGGATATCGCCGTTGTCCGGGTCGCTGTCGTTGGACAGCACCCCGTTGGCGCCGGTGGTCGTCAGCGGTGCATCCTGGTCCGTCGCGTAGGCATCGTTGACAGCGACCGGCGGGTCGTTGGCCCCGGTGACGGTGACGGTCACGGTCCCCTCGCTGCTCTCGATCCCCTGAAGATCCGTGGCCGTGTAGGTAAACGTCACGTCCAGCGTCTCATCCTCTGCCAGCTGCTGGAAATCCACATTCTGTTTTGGATCAAAGGTGAAGGTGCCATCCCCGTTATTGGTGACCGCCCCACTCTCCAGCGGCAGGTCTGTTTTGACCGTGTAGACCAGGTTACTGACATCGTTTTCGGCATCCGCGTCGTCTCCGGCAAAGCTCCCGTCGACGGTCACTCCATCTTCGTCGGCGGCGATCGCCACATCCGCTGCCGTGGGAACATCGTTGACGCCCGTGACCGTGATCGTCACGGTCCCCGGCGTCTGCGACTGGAAATTATGAGCGGAACTCTCGATCAAACCATAGGTAAACGAGTCCCCCGCCACTTCGCCCTCGTTAAGAGCCTGCAGCTGGGCTGCGAGAGTCGGATCATAAGTGAAAGTGCCTGCCCCACCCACATTGTTAAAATCAGTATTCACGTTTACAACAGCGCCGAGCAGGCTCGGATTGTCAAAGACATTCACCTGGAAAGCATCCCCATCGGCATCGCTGTCATTGGCCAGGACGCTGGGACCGTTGAGCAGGGCATCCTCGGTGGTCGTGTAGAGGCTGGTTGCCGAAGGACTCGGATCGTCGGTGGCCTGCGGCGGGCTCCCGTCCACGATCTCGATCAGGTAATCTTCGACTTCCCCGTCCGCCGCCAGTCCGGTTGCGGTCAGGCCACCGGTACTACTGAAACGGAAACGTGCAAAGGTATCACCTGCCTTGGAATCCGGAGACAGGGGCGTGGAGATCGAGAGCGTATTCAGACCCGCGTCGAGCCGCTGGTTGGCAAAGACCTGTTCCTGGTCATCATCCCAGTCCCCGTCCCGATTGAAATCAATCCAGGCGTCAAGGTAACCAAAGTCCGAGGCGGTCACTTCCAGTTCCGTGGTAACAAAGGCGTTGAAGAAACCGATCGGGCCACCGGCCGGACCGGTCACACCGTCCTCATCATCTCCATCCAGTTCCACGACCCCGTTACCGCGGGCAATCGGGTTGAGGTTCAGTGCCACGCCGGCATCAATGACGGCCGTCTCCATCGCGGCAATCATGCTCGCGGCGATCTGGTCATGCGTGTCGGCAGCACTGAAGGGAATGGAGAAACTCCCAAACGTGACACTGTTGAGCAGGTTCTGATCTTCAAATTCAAAGATCGCCTGGGTGGCTCCACTGGTGATGCTGAAGGTCTCTCCATCGGCGACATGACCTGCCTGGCCACTGGCCGTGAGGCTCGGTGCCAGGGATGCATCCAGCACATGCCCGGCACTGCTTCCCAGGTGAACCACGCCACTTCCCAGGTTCGACGGGGCCAGGCCAAGACCGGCAGCGCCCAGTGCCGACACGATCGCATCGGCAACCTGGTCCAGCGTGTCACTGACCGTAAAGACAATTGCCGTGTTCCCGGCCCCCACACTGGCATCGTTATCCAGCTCGAAGGTCTCGCTGTTCGCACCCTGGCTGACCGTGAACGATTCCCCGTCTACCAGGCCGGCCGCACCACCAGCAGGTAATACCAGCCGGAATGTCTGGGCGATACCCAGCGAGATCGGTGTACTGCTGATGTTCCCCGTGATCGTGTCCACACTCGTGTTGGTCGTGTCGACCACGTAGTTATCTCCATCCAGGTCGTCCCCCTGGGCGTCCGCCAGTGGCTGTCCTTCCTGGTCCCGGTCCACCCGTTCACCGAGGAACAGCGGGCTGTCGGTGACCATGTGAATGGCACCATCATGGCTTGTCAGCACCGGGTACGAGGCCTGTGGAGGCTGCCCGACCCCGTCGGCAGCATCTCCCAGGTCCGCGTTAATGGAACCCAAGATCACGGTAAATTTCGTCTCCCCGGAAAGCTGGTTCGCCTTGAGCCGGTTGGTCGCCAGGTCCTCGATCTCCTCGATAAAGCGCGGTGTGGCTACACCAGAAGCGTCGGGCAGGAAAATCAGGTTGTTATCAGCGACCTGCGCCGCACCAGTAATCCCGATCGAGGCTCCGCCGGTGGCCAGGGCGGAAACTCCGGAGAGATTATCATCACCATTGATTGCCTGGATCATCCTGACAGCGACCTGCGTGGCATCAAATTCCGCCACCGGGAGGATATCGACGCTCACCGCAGCGTCGACCCCAGGTGTCCCCAGTTGAAACAGGCTGGTATTGGTGAAATCCAGGGTATAGTTTGCCAGCTTGTCCTCACCCAGCGTGATGATACTGGTACCGGTCACGTGGACAGGATCCATGTTCAGCCCGGCACCCTGGATCGCCACCACGATACCGCTGGCAATCTCAGCGACCGTGCTGGAGTCGGTGAAGTCAATACGCACATTGCCAAGCGTGAAATCAGAATCGACATCCGTGTTGTTCAATTCAAACGTCACAGCCGGAGAGGGTGCCAGCTGGATTGTAAATGTCTCGGCATCCAGTATTCCCGACGGCTGACCAGCATCAGTGGGAATTCGCAGGCTCAGGGCCGGCTGCACACCGGGCTGACCAAAGTCGCTGATCTTGGAGGAACTGGTATCGACAACATGGTTGACCGTTCCCCCCACGTAGATCAAACCCGCGCCAAGGTTTTGCGGTGCGAGTCCCAGGTTCTCGGCCGTGATCGCTGCCACCAGCTTGTCGGCGATTTCCTCGTAGGTATTCGCCTGCGTAAAGTGAATCGCCACGTTACCGGTGGTGACATCGTCGCCAATATCATCATCCTCGAATTCAAAGGTGACGAGCTGGTTACTGTTATCAATCGTGAAGAATCCACCGTCGGCCACACCGTCGGCCACACCCGACTGGGTCAGGTTACTGAGATTGGTGTCAAGCGTATGCTCGAGCTTGCTGCCCAGGTGGATGCGTGCCCCCGGGAGCACAACCGGGCTGAGTCCGATATCGACTGCCACCAGGGCATCCTTGATATCGCAGGCAATCTGCTCCGGCGTGCTGGGAACCGTGAAATTGATGACATATCGGTTCTGACCAAAATTACCATCCCGGTCAAACTCGAAGGTCTTCGGTGGGCTGGTTCCCTGGCGAACCGTGAAAATATCCCCATCGACTATCCCGCCAAATCCCCCCCCCTCGGAAGGCACCTGGATCTCGAGTGTCTGGGGAACCTGGAAGGTGAAACCACGCTCATACTCGAAACGAGTCAATTCCCCAGCCAGGTCTACGATACTGAAGCTCTCGGCATCTTCAATCATATTTCCATCTGGCGCGACAACCTTGAACTGGTCCGTGTTGATCAGGTTGATCGTGTAAATATGGTCCTGCGGCCAGATGCCTGCCAGCGGGGTCAGCTGGATCGTATCATTGGTGGTGTTGTAACTGTAGGAGTAGTCAATCGTATCCTTCAGGAGTATTCCATCCCTGGTGACAAGGACCTTCTCCGATTGGACGGACAAGTCGGAGATCCCAATCCCCTCGTTCGGGTCGGCCGGTTCAATCCCGTCGTTCAGCCGAACCTGGAAACTGGAAACAATTGCATTTCTACTGAGCTCAACCACGGTGGCACCCAGGTTCAGATCATTTCCATCCGAATCGTTATCCCGCGGCTGCACAATCTCGGCAACCGGGCCGGAAAAATCACTTCGATCAATGGCACCGCGATCAATAAAGACATTGGACCCCAGGCCACCTGCAGGTTCGGTCGCCGGATCATCCACGCGCAGCTGGCCGGTCACGTCCCGGTCCGGGGCAATAATCGGGGAGGGAGCGATACCCACCGGTTCCTTGATCAGGTTAAAGCGGAATCGTTCCTCGAGCGAGGCGATGGAACTGTCAATTGCCTTGTTCGTGAGATCCGGGGTGCCTGGGGCCAGGTAATAATTCGGCTCGCTACCGGCCGGTTCTACAAACAGGGGATCCCCGATTCCCACAACAATTTCAAAGTCCTCGCTGACGCCGGGAGCATCCTGCACGTTCCCCTGGTAGAGCATGGCACCGACGACCGTCGAACTGGAGGTCGGGTCGATTTGCAGACCAAGGGCCGTATTCGCAACAACATTGTTCAGCAGTGTCGGGCTGGCAGACGCGCCAATCTCGATACCAATATCCGCAGTCGCACCTGGATTCGCTACCAGCGTTCCGGCCAGTCCGACCACGGTGTTGTTGTAGATGCGGCCAAAGACGACCGGACCTGCCGGGCCTGCTCCGTTATCACCACTAAAGTGAATGCCGCCTGCCGCGTTCCGAGTCACCAGGTTGTTGGCGATCACCACCCCTGGCAGCAGCCGGTCCTGGTTAATCTCTTCCAGGTGTCGTGGCGGCCCCGGATGAGGGCTGTTCCCGTCTGCCGCATCGCGGGCACCACTGCGTACATCAATACCAAAGTTCTCTGATTCAGAGATCCGGTTGGAATGGATGAGCAACTGGCCCTGGTCGCGGAAATGATTTTGGTCACCTAAACCATCGAAAGCGAGTGGTTCCTGGGCTGAATGGGTATCCCCAAAGTGCATGTGGAGCTGGTAGGTTCCGATGCTCCCAACCACGGCACTCAAACCGGTTGCCGGATCGTAGCTCGTGTTCCCGGCCCCACTCACACCGATGAAATAGGTGCTGTTTCCGGAATTGGGCGCGGTAAAGGTCACGTTGGGATTCGCGGAACTGGCATCCACAAGGAGTTCTGCTCCCAGGGCATCAAAGACCCGCACAACAACAATCTCATCACCCGTGGCAGCGGGAATCGCGCTGAGTTCCGATTCCACATCGATCCGCAGCTCGTCCCCCTGGGCCAGTTCCATGCGGAACAGATCCACATCCAACCCCGGACTGCTGGCAAAAATGCTGTTATCACCGATCGATCCGCGTTTCACCACGGAACGAGAATTCGTTCCGGTAATACCGGTCTCGGTCGCATTGAGCAGGATCTCGTTCGGTTCAGGAACCGTCTGTGGTGGAGTTCCGATCTGGGCGCCCGGGTCATCGGTTTCGCTCAGAACAAAGACCGGACCAAACAGGTTCACCTTGTTACTGGTCGTGACCTGGCCACTGGCACCCGTACGAACATCCGGACGCCCTGCTTCCGGGTCGAGATCGGGAACCAGGATCCCGTTGGCACCATCGGAGAGCGCTGCCGTGACATTCAGCTTGGCTCTGACCGGACTGGTGTTGACTGCATCGCGAACGGCACGGGCCACCTCCCAGTCCGCCATCGTGGAGTTGAACGAAACACGTACGTTCCCACTCTCCACGCCATCCTGGGAAACCTCTTCATCGTATTCAAAACGAACCGTGTTGATTCCATCGGAAATATCAAAGGTTTGACCATCATGAATATCCGCCCCATCCGGTACCTCGATGGTGTAATGCTGCCCCATGCGGTCATTGGTATCCAGTAACAGCGTTGGATCCGCGGGCCGAATTTCCAGCGTGTACTCTCCATCGGTCGTCCCGCCGACAGCCGTCGCATCCGTGCTCGATCCGGTCACCACGCGCTGTCCGCGCTCGATGAACCCGATCGAGATGTCGTCAATGTAGAGCCCCTCAAAGCGGTTGTCCTGCAGGCGAACGGGGCTGTTAAAAGCACCGCTGTCGCCGGCCAGGGCTTCATCGAAGCCCAGGGGTCCGGCATCGACCACCGTGTGGCCAATAATCCGCAGCAGGTCGTTATGCTGCTTGATGATGTCATTGCCAATCACATCGTCCTGTTCCAGTTCCAGGGTGAGTGGGGAGATGGTCGTGGTAAACTCGATCTGGGAGTTCGGGCCGCCCACTCGCGTCAAATTCACTCGCCGCTGGGTCTCTGTCTGGACCGCAGCAGAAATCTCCAGTACCGGGTCATCCGTATTCCCCTCGATGCCATCCACTCCCGGATGGGCATCGACACCGTTGTTGATCGCATCCGCAATCGAATCAGCAGTATCGGCGGCACTGAAAGAGCCAGTCGGCTCGTAACGAACCTGCACGCTGGCTGAATCCAGATCAGGACTGTGGTCCGTCGAAACAATCACATTCGTGCCCGAGGGGGTCGCCTGCGTCCCACTTATGGCAAAGACCTGGACCCGGCCACCACTGAGCACCTTGGCACCTTCCAGACCGAGTGTCGCCTTCTCTGCACTGGTATCACCAGTGATTGCGGCCTCGACCGCGTTGGCCACCTCGATCTGCGTCATCAGATCCGTCACCACGACCGGCACGTTACCGGCGGCAACACCGTCCCCCTGCTTGTCAAACTCCAGCACAAGGGCGGTATTATCATCCGCATTCCCCGGGGTCCCATCGGGATCGAGATGGCTGAACGTGAGCGTTTCTGCATCGTTAATATCGACGCCGCCGTTGGAAGGCATCTCGATCACGAAACCGCTGTCAAATTCAAATGTGACGACCGGGTTCACCCCATCAGAAAGCGTGAACGTGTCCCCGTCATCAAGGCGATCACTGTTGTTCGGATCTGCTGGTGGACCCTGTCCAAACAGGCCCTCGACCGCCACGATCGTGGGACTGTAGTAGTTGGGCTCCAGGAGCCGGTTCAGCTCATCCGCCACGTCCTCACGGCTCATCTCCTCGTGCACAAAGACCAGCGTGACGTCTTCCGGGTCTGGTGAAGCCGGGTCAACTGGATCGAAATTGGACCCTGACTGCCCCTCCAGGAATCCAAGGGTCTCCAGGTACGGTGAAGCCGTGACATCCGTAACACCGGTATCATCAAAATCGAAGCCCAGGTTCACCCGTTCACCATGAAACTCCAGATTACCAAACACGTCCACGGTCCCGTCATTCCGGTGCGTGTTCTGCAGATCCAGGTCCAGCGCAGGATCCGTCACCATTCGGAGCCGCATCCTGCTGGCAATCTCGTCCGCCGTCTCAAACTCGTTAATTTCAATGGGCCGTATTCCAGCAGCGACACTCCCCGGGTCATCGGTAAACTCATAGGTTCGGACATCACCATTTCCATCGGTGATCGTGAACTGGCGATCCGCCGCGGAGGTGGTGTTGCCGGCCGCGTCGGCAAGAATCGCCGCGGCCGAGGGAGTCACCAGGGTAAAGCCCGATTCAAACTCGAAGAAATGGTCATCGATCTGGACAAACTCACCATCCCGAATAAAGTGTCCCGGTACCGTTCGCAGTTCCGTCCCGGTGGCGGACAGAGGCCCGATTCCCATACCCCCGCCGGTGGACATGTCGATCCGCAAGCGGAGATGGTCCACACCGGCAAACGCTTCCAGGGGAATCCGCTGTTGCCGCCAGATCCCACCTGTATTGGCAAGATCGGCCAGCAGTTGCCAGTCACCATCGTTGTCACTGATGAAGACTCTGGCCGGATCGTTCCCTCCACTTTCGAGCCAGTAGTCAAAGTACATGATCGGCCGGTCGGCCGCCGAGTAATCACGCAGGCTGAACTCCTTACTGACCGCCGTTCCGTGGGCGCCACCAGGGTAGTCATAAGTCCGCGCCGGGGTATTGGCGGCGTTCGTCGAGGAGACGACAAATCCCTCACCAAAGTGAAGACTCGTGGGACCTGGCAGAACCAGCTCCGGTACGGGCGGAGGGCTGAATAACAGCAGGGGATCTTCGGTCGTGATATGGCCGTGTCCAGGATCGGTTTCCCGCTCGTGTACACAGATCGGCTCACCCGGTTCAGCAACCTGGCCGTTGCGATTTACATCATCCGTACGACAATTCGGCAGGCCGTATAGCCTGTCCCGCTTGTCTGCCGAATCGGGATTCACAGGGAAACCACCATTGGGCACATCATTTGGACGGGTATAACCCATCAGGTTCCGGTCAAGGGTGGAGAAGGAAAAGCCAACGATCGAATCCACACCAAGATCAATACTTGTCATGCCGTCATTAAAGATCGGCTGCAGGATGCCATCGTGGTCAAAGGCGTAGACCCGGCCATCCTCGTCGATACCAAACAGCAGGTTCTCGTATTTGCCATCCTCGACATTCTCCGGGCCACGTGTCAGACCCTGGAAAGCGATCCCGTTCAGATCTGCCTGGGATGTTTCCACCCAGTCCTGGCTGGAAATGCCGGCACCAATCTCGATAAAGTCAATGTCCAGACGAACATTCACCTCGTAGAGACCACCCTGGTCACTGACGGCAAAAATCTGGCCGCTGCTCACCCCGCTGCCAGCACCGCCCGGCAATGTGGTGATCCCGGTAATGTCTCCTCCCGGGCCACCTCCCTGCACGTTGAAAACAATCTCGTCGGTGTTGAGCTGACCATTCTCCACATCCACGGTCGAACCGATCGCGGTGGCAGAGACCGAGTCGGGATCGGGATAGTTGGCATTGATCGCATCTGCAATCTTCTCGGCAACACCAGTGACCGGGTTTCCGGTGGCATCGGTGCCATTGGCGGCTACGTCCTCGGCCAGCAGGGGCACGCGTACATTCCCCTGCACAACCCCTCCAAGCGTCGCCCGGTCCAGCCAGGTTGGCTCGCCCACACCCCGGAAGTCCCCTGTCTCGGCACCCAGGAAGCTGATTCGATCGAAGGCCGCACTGGCATCCACACCGATCGTGGCGGCATCCACGGTCGCGGCGACAACAGGCCCGGCCACCGTCTCCGCATCGGTCTCCTCCACCTGTACCGTCCCCCTGATCTCGCGCTGGATGATCGCGCCCGGGTTGGTCACGGTGATTGCAATCTCACCACCCCCGGGTGTCCCATCGGTCAGGCCCTTGCCGTTAATGGAAACCAGGCCCCCGGCATGCTTGGCCGTCAGCCCGGTATCGCTGGCCTCGATCGCCAGTTGCAGCGTGTCGGCAATCTCCTCGGCCGTATCGGGGCTTCCACCACTTCCATCGGTAAAGGCAACAGCAAAATTCCCCGCACCGACAGAACCATCCGTATCCAACTCGAAGACTACCGGAACCGTGTTGAGAGTCACCGTGATGGTGTCCCCATCGCTTACCTCGGTACCATCCCCAACCTGGACAATCGGGTTGGTGCCCCGGTCTCCCTCGATCCGGATCGACTCCGTCCCACCGGAAAGGTTCAGCGTGACCGTCCCTTCATTGGTCAGCGAAAGACGGTTCCCAGCCAGGGTCGCGACCACGCCCGCACCAGCCAGGCCGCCATTCCCGTTAATCTGTGCCTGCAGCAACCCGGCAACCAGGCCGGCATCTGTGACATTGGTCGTGAAGCCTCCCACCGCGACAGCAGCCGTGTCCACGAGCCCATCACCCAGCGGGTCAAATTCGAAACTGGCAATGGCCGTGCCGAGCGCATCCTGGATCGTGACACGGGTCCCATCGGCAACCTGGTTTTCATTCCCACCGCCCCCGGCAGGAAGGAGGTGAATCACCGAGCCGGTATCGATCTGGAAGAGATGCTCATTGGCCAGTGCCGGGTCATCCGCGTCCATGTCGAGCAGGAAGAAATCACCATCCCTGAGAACTTCTTCGCTCGCCGGATCAAAGTTCTGCAGCACCTGGGGACCAAAATCGATCTCGAAGGTGGTCAGCATTCCATTCTCATCAACCGTGAAGGTGTCCCCGTCCTCGATCTCAAAAATGGTCGTCCCGCCAAAGTTCTGGGAGGTGGCGTCCGCGACCGTGAGCTGGGCCCCGGTCAGGATCTGGCCCACCATGAAGGCATTGGTCGATGGCCCCAGGTCCTGGGCGGCCGCATCGATATGCAGAACGCCCCCGGTTTCAGGATCCATCTCGAACATGATGTTCCGCTTGATGTCGACGCCGTTGGGGATGTTCAGGTCGCGCCGTTCTCCAACCACGAGCAGTCGCTCGGTGTTCAGGGAGTTGTTCTCGACCCCGCCGAACATCATGGCGTTGACCTGGAAACCAAACCCGACCCGGTTCCCGTCACATAAATTGGCCCGCTCGAAGTCATCGCCGGCCGCATTCAGCTCGAAAGTCTGGATCGTGCTGGCCCCCGCCACGGCAACGCCACCACTCATTGTCGTCGGAGAGTGGTCCAGGACCTGGAGGTAGACAGCCGCGTTGTCATCCCGCCTGGGGCAGGGAAAACCGGGAATATGCTTGTTGAGCTGGTAGCCAAACATCAGGCCATCGCTCCGCATGGCCACGTCACCCACATCCTGGGCAAATGTGCCAACCGCGATTTCCTGGTCCCCGGTGAAAGGATCGTTGTAAGTGATCTCGCTGCCGGTCACGAAGTTGAAGTTCTCGGTGATTTCACGGACAGCAAACATCCCCACGTCACCAAGATGCCAGGGAACGATGCTCTCATCATCAAACAGCACACCCCGGCTGTTCATCGGATCCTCGACCGGGGTCAGGTTGTCCCGCTGCAGTCGAAGCGTGGATGTCGGCCCCAATCGCAGGTTTGGATTGTTGTTGAGCTGGTTCGGTCCACCACCATTCCCCGTCACCGCTACAAAGTACGTGCCTGGCCCAAGAAAGACGGGCCCGATATAGGCGTCTCCCGCACCGACCGTTCCACGGGTAAGATCCTCGGTCTGATCGGAGATCACCGGATCGGGACGATCGTCGGCAATATTGGAATCCCGGCTGTGGAACAACATCTGCGGGCCGAGTTCCGGTACGATACGAAACAGTGCCAGCTCGGTATCGGGTCGTCCCAGGCCGTCAGCCCAGTCAACGTCCAGCACAACCGACTGGCCGGCAAAACCAGCGTCGCTCCCGGCCTGGACCTGCTGAAGGTCAATCTCAAAGCTGTACCAGTCCACATCCGGACAGTCGATCGGGTTGCCGGTGAAGCAGGAGCGGAACTCCGTCCGCAAGTTCCCGGACACGGAGATCGTACCGCGGTCAACTCCCATCAGGTTCCCCAGCGCCTGGGCCTGGGCAAGTGTGTCGTTAAGCCGCCCTTCATCCTCGGCACCCTCACCTGCCAGTGGCGAGTGAAGCGGGAGGCCGCGGACGGTAATGCCTGTTGACGCATAGGAGATATCCGCGTACCGGATCGTCGATCCGGCAAAGTCATCCAGTTCATTGAGGCGAACCTGCATCTGGTAGGCACCAGACGTCAGCCCGCCATTGGGCACCGAAGAGTCGTTGGTTTTGTGGATATCCCCCGGTGCCGTGTTGCTGCGGACTCGCAGGTAGTAGTTCGAACGAGTCCCCACCGGTCCGGGCAGGATCACGCGGAATCCCGCATCACGAGGATTGACGGCCCAGTAATCGGTCCCCTTGAGCGGGGGTGTTTTCTGGGTCAGGAATGCCGTGCCTGAAGCCGTTGCATGTTCAAACAGGGGGCTCGTTCCGGCTGACTCATCATGCGAGTTGTAACTGGCAGCGAGCGCCAGATCGTTACTGTTGACCAGTTCAACGATCGGATCGAAGGCATAGGTTGTCCGGTCAAAGTCAATCCATATTTCCGTCCCTGCCTCGGCTTCAAGGCTGTAGACATCTACATCAAACTCGTTGGAAAGGAACCCCTGGACCTCAAAGCCAAGTCGCAGGTTCTCATCACCACTCTTTTCATTGGCAGCCAGGGCACCGAGGTAGTGTGCGTCCTGGGCCGTCGCATTGACACCAGGAGAATCGGCATTGAACGCCTCCGACTCGATCACGATTTCCATGTTTCGGTCATGGCTGTACTGGTCCAGCAGGATCGTATTCCAGTCGCCCTGGGATGGTTGTACAGGATCTGGCTGATTCCGATCTGCATGCGAGTTGTTGGTGTCGACCTGGGGATCCCCATCCTGGTCCACACCGGCACCAAAACGGTCATTTCTAAGAGATGTCAGCACCACCGGTGACTTGGGTTGACCAATGATCTGAATCACACCACCGACCCGGTCATTGATTTCCAGGGGATCGCCTGTGGCCGCAAAACCAGCCAGCCGTCCAGGGGCACTCTCGAGCTTGACGACCAGGCTCTGTGTGGGACTGCTGGCCAGGCGCAGGCCACCGTAAGTGTGCATGTCCGGCACGGTAATCGTGTCGAAGAGCACGTGTACGATATCCGCATCATCCCAGATGCCCTGCGTGGTCAGCGTCTCACCGCGGACCACCATGCCGTTGATATCGTTGTTCCCCATCCGGTTGCCCACCACCAGGGGACCATGGTTCTGCTGGTAACCGGGCTGGGCATCGATCAGACCGGTGGAGCGGCCATAGTCAAACTTGAGCACGTGGTTGAGCGAATTGGCATTGATATTAATGGCCGCCAGGCTGGAATTCGCGGCCTGGTCTGTATTGTCACGGAAAATATTGTCCACGATGATGGGCTGGGCACCACGCACGAACAACAATGCGGGCTGGTTGAATCCACGACCGAATCGATGATCCGGGGCCTGCCCACCCACGCCACCGGCATTAAATTCAAAAATACTATTGGCGATGCGGGCCTCGGCCTGGTGGATCTCGAGCACATTGAAGCCGGCAAACGTACCCTCGATACGGGTAATGCCGCCGCCAAAGGCAAGAATGGAATGATCCAGGCTCAGTCGGGAGCTCAGCGTGGTGTGGATGCCACCCCAGCCACCTGGGGTACCTTCGGTCACCCCGTCACTGGTTGTGTCATAGGTACCACCAATCCCATAGCGATCATCCAGGATATGAGTAAAGATGATCTCGTTGC
>CAYYZW010000125.1:0-13850 GCA_964476375.1 uncultured Pirellulaceae bacterium | reverse complement strand
ATTCCTGGCCGGCAGCTTCGCGTCCTGGTATCGATCAAACGCCGTGATCGTCATCGGATCGGCCGTCATGTCCAGCGACACCCATTCTCCCGTTTGTTCATATTGGACCTCGCGCGGGATCGGAAAATGGGATCCTCCAACCAGGTCCCTGCTCTTTCCCCCCACGGAAAGCGCCGGATGGAAACTCCATTGATGCACGATACCCGGCGTGGTGGACGCCTGGATCTCGGCGGGCGGGGCTTCATCGGGCACGTCCGGCGGGATCGCGGAAACCGCCCCCCCGGCCGCGAAACAGGTCACCTGCCCGGTGTCGGTGCTGACAAGCACCTTCCCGTGTGAAATGGCGATATCATAGACCCCTCCCTCGACAACCCCCCTCCATAGTGTCTGGCCGTTTGTGCGGTCGTAAGCCACAATCTGATCTAGTCAACCACAGAGTGCGACAATTTGTGAGAGAACAAGTGCATGAGGTGTTTAGGACTCGACCTTCCAGAGCAGTTTCTTTTCCCGGTAATTGGTCGCTGCCAGATACTTGTTGGTCAGCAGGACGGATTCGTCCCCGTCAAGGCAGAGGACATTCCCTCCCTCGTACGTGGCGATCGTCTCCCGCGTCTTTGCCTCGCTCGATGTAATCCAGCCCGTTTTATTCCCGGGACCATGGAACACCGAACCGGCCGGCGAAACAACAACAAAACAGCCCCCGCCTCCCTTCAATGACCCGAGGCTGCTGCCGTCGGAACGACTAAAAAGTACTGGCGCCACGCGCCCCTGGGGCACCACCAGCCGGTTCGGACTGACGGCCATCGCACCCTCCATCGTCTGGCCTGTAAGGGTTTCGATGTAATGTTTATCGCTCGTTCTCTCCCCGGTCGCCGCATCGACAGCACAGAGGTAGGACTTCTTCCACGGCAGCATCGAGGCCGCAAAGTATGCGATATCGTCCACGACGGTCACGCCGCTGCGAACCGGCCAGTACGGTATCCCGCGACCATTATTCATGATCAGCCGTGAACGTTCCGGTCCCTCGGCAGAATCACCGCCAGCCAGTTGGGCGGCATGGACCTTCCAGACCATCGCCCCATTGTCCGCATTCAGGCAATATGCATTCCCATCATCCGACCCGAAATAAAGTTTGCCATACGAAAAGCATGGGGCGATCCGGATCGGGCCATCCGCCGTAAAGGTCCAGAGAACCTCCCCGTTTTCCAGGTCAAGGCAACGAACGGAATCATCGGCCGATGAACCGAAATAGACGCGGCGATCCGTGGCGATAACGGAAAATACCGGATCGTAATTTCTCATCGCGCTTAAACCGCGAATCCCGGAATAAGCGTCCCATTTTGCCGGCCCGGACCATGCGCTGGCCGGTGGCAATGGAGACTGCCATGTCCAGATCGGTGACAAACGGTGGGCCTCGATATTTTCCCTGCTCACCCCACTCCTTGAGGGGTCGTGACGATAGGTTAACCAGTCGTCAGACAGGAGTCCGGTACAATACCCCGCGAAACAGGCAAACAGGTATAGGCACTTCATGATGGGCAGGCCTGGCGGTTTCACGAAATCTTCTCCTTCAGCAAAACAGGGCGTTCGAAACCCATTTTACGCTATTTTAGTACCCGCGGTGGAGTTTTCGCATCAGGACGAAAAGCCACCGCGTATCCGCTCGGGAAAGTCCCTCTTTTGTCTGCCGTTTCTTTGCGACGAAAATACTAGCGCCACCCACATAACCTCGGCTCGCCACACTCGCGTCAAGGCCAGCGGGCCGGCGACTGTAGCCGCATACCCAGTCCTTGTGGCCGGCGAGTACTCCAAGCATCCGGGGCCGAGCCACCAATTCACTGTTGGCGATGATGATCGCTGGCCACTTGAAAGCATCCTGTTTATCCGTCAGCAGACGAAGCGCAGACTCCTCTCCCATGCCCAGCCCTTCACTGATCGACTTGTATTTCTCCAGAACATGGCGGGTGTTGGTTTCAAGGCGAGCGTCCACGAAAACGTGGCGAGGAGGACTTGCGTGGTGGATGCAGACGGCCGCCACACCGAGATGTTGTGCATACACTTCCCCCGGCATGCCAGCGTCCAATAAATGCCCGGCCGCTTCATGTGGGTACCAGTCACTTTCACCAAGGCCGAAGTCACGAGGAGGAAGGACCCGCATGTCGGAATGGTATTTTCCCGAGAGCGTATACGTCATTCCGGCAACCAGGATACCGGTCGCCACAAGGGGTATGCCGCGGCGCAAAAAGGGCCTTCCCTGTCGTTCCACGGATTCCATCAGGGAACCAAGGTTCCAGCGAAGGGTATATCCGCCAATTACTGCAAAGAGGGCGCTATTGCGCGTCATCTTGAGTGCCAGGTAAGCAAACCCAAGCAGTAAAAGGCTACGAAATATTTCCAGGTCGCCTCGTTTCCAGCGGATCACTGTCACCGTGAAGGCCGCCGCAAACAGGAGGAGCAAGAGTAAGCTCGTGGGCTGCGCAAGCACCCGGAAAAGCCCATATTCCCCGACCAGATCGAGCGGGCCTTTCAGTTCCGCCGCAAAGGCATGGTAAAACTCCCGATCGGGCCCGCGGACCTTCGCAAAAATGGTTGCTGGGAATAAAGCGCCGCGAACCCCATACGGATTACAAAGGGTAGCGATCGATGTCACGATCATAATTCCCGTCCAGCGACGACACGATACGGGCATGGCGCGTTTGCTGGCCAGGCGCGATCCAATTGCCGCATCCACGCTATAGGCCGCCAGGACGACCCACTGGAGAATGAATAATGACTGGGTATTCACCCATACCACCTGGATAAGGGGAAGTAACCATAACAGCCGAGGACGTTTTTCCGCCGCATGGAGGACAAACAATGTTGCTGCGAGCAGCAGGATCGAAACGACCTCCGGCCTGACCAGGAATCGGCCGGAGAATATGACAGCCGGAATGATCCAGCAAAGGACTCCCACCGCTGCATTCCAATTCCGTTTTCGGATGGACACAAGCGCCAGAAAGGCCGTTACCCCGACCAGGCATTTTGCCACCACCAGGCCCCCGGATCCTCCAACAGAATAGATCATCGAGGCGACGACCTGGAATATCCAGTGCAAATCAACCCAGGGCGCGTCCGGGTTTGTATAGGTGTACCAGTCGGTGGCCGGTATCCGCCACTGCTCAACAATCAATTGTCCAGTGCGCAGGTGCCACCATATATCGGAATTGACCATCCGGAACCAACCGAGTGCCCCAACAAAAAGAAGAAAGCCGGCATGCCAGGGAACACACCGTCCGTCGCCGGGGGAAGCTGGGGGGTCCGGGAGCGTGCGTCCGCGAGACGCTTCGTTCCGGGTCGCCCTGGCTGGTTGCTTGACGATTGGCATTACTCCCCAGGCGAGAGGCCCCCGATCGTGGCCAACTTTTCATCCGAAAGATAACCATACCGGTTAATCCATATCCGGTTTCCACTCGCACGGTAGGCGGTTTCAATGCGCCTGGCAAAGTCTGCGGGCGGCCCGTAACCGTGTTCCAGTGCGACTACAGGAATCTCCCCGGCCGCATCCCTCGCTGTGGCAATCTTTCGTTCCCGGACGGAAGCCTCGCCGGGGTGCGGGTCATCCGGGGATGGGTACTTGACCTGCTGGAGTGTGGTCGGAGGGGGACCTTCACTGACGTCAAATAAACGGTACAGGGCGCCCAGCACCACCTTTTCTGTTAACCCGGGGTTGTTTTCCAGCAACTGGTCTGCGTAGGAACGCAACATCATCAGCCAGTGCATCCCGTAAAGCTTCACGCAGAAATGACCAATCGTATTCGAGCATGCGGAAAAGTCGACACCGGAAAGATCGGACCAGGGAGGCGGGAAAGCATGGGCCACAAGTTCCATGTCTTCACGTCCTGCATCATCCATCGCCTGCCGGAATGACCGGAGAAGATTCACGCTTAATGCCCTCTTCAGGCTGAGCCAATCCGCAAGCAGGGGGCTGGCTGCCTCGACCCATTCCCGGAGGGTTGCCGCCGTGGCAGTTTCAATCGCATCCCCAACCATCCCGTCGTCGACTTCCCCGGCAAAAAGATTATGCACGCGGCCAACCTCCGTTCGGATGCCTTCAAAATCCAGGCCGAGCTGCCCGGCTAACTCGCCGGCAGCGGGATTGAAATCCGTGAAAATGGAATCCCATTCATAGGGGGGGTACTCGGGCCAATCAAACCGAATCCCGTCTACCTGCGGGTACTGCCTGACAAGATCCGTTATCAATGCTCGCTGGTAGGACAGGATGGCCGCGACGCCCAGCGAGGCAGTTGCCGCAACTCGATTGGCCGGCGGCTTCCCATTGGGCAAAAGGGGCATGTCGCTTTCACGGGCGCCGCCGAACTGAACGCGGTACCCCGGGGGAATCGCGGCTTGTACCTGGAGGTAGGTCCTGACCCCTGCCTCGCCGGCTGCGTCGAGAAATCGGCCGACAATGTCGCCTTCCGAGGCTGTTAACTCATCCGCAGCCGGGGGCTGATAGGGGCCGTCTGCATACAGCTGGCGATCTGCGACAAAACTTGGGGAGGTTTCCACCCATAACTCTCGCCGGCCCCACAGCGGCCGGTCCAGTAAGCGGACCTTTCCTGCCCCCGCATCAATGGGTGGTTCGCGTTGGCCGCTGCCTTCCGGAACCGGGGCCATCACGTACGGCGAGGTGGTAACGGCGCTCGCCCTGGCGCGGACCACGAGGTTTTCCAGGACCTCGTCGATCGAACGGTCCTGGTAGTATTCCGGCATAACGGTAATGCCGACCATGCCTGGAGGACAGCTCTCATTCGTCATCATCGCCCTCGTTTGCTGCTTGAGATGTCTCCTCGGCCTCCTGGCCGGCAGGCTCGCCATCCCCGGCATCGCTCTCCTCGCCGCCGGCCGATGCCAGGCCCCCACGAGCTGCCTTGAACGACTGGATGCATAAAACAACAAAGACCAGGCAGACCAGGGCCATCAGGGCTTGCATCAAAACACTCCCGTCAATGGATCCGTCGTCCGCCGACGTTCCGGACGCCAGGCCCTTGCCGGCCATCACACCGGCCCCGATCGTACCAATCAACGCAATCATGGCCGCGGCGTGCATGGCATGTTTGTGGCAGCCCTGCTTGGCAGCGCAGAGCCCGGTCAGCAACAAGGCAAGGCCGAACCCGGCCGGAATCAGCGCGGTCAAAGAATGTGGGGAATAATAGGAGTATCCGAAGATCCCGATGATGACCAACGCGAGCCCGAATGACAGTGTGTGATTTTTCATATTTTCTACCCTTCGTTATTCTTCTGCTGTGTTTTATGAAACGATCCCGCTATTGTGCGTGGACGGCTATATTTTTGCTAGGCGGTCTTTCAGCTCGGCAGCAGCCCGCCCCCTCCAGGACCGTGTTGTCCCTCCCCGGGGGGCCTGCTATCCTTTCCCACGATTGACGTGACCACGTAACTTTCTGCGGCTGTTGTGCGGACACCCTTCCTTTTTCGGTTGTCGTAATACCCGATGAAACGTATTGCCGTTTTAACCGCAGGTGGCGACACACCTGCTCTCAACGCCACCCTGCATGGCCTCGTCACCCAGGCGAATGTTGAAGAGGTCGAAGTTGTCGGACTCCTCAATGGATTCCAGGGGCTGGTCGGACCATCCGCCCCCCATGTCCCCCTCAATCCGGGCTTCACGATTATCCCGGAACTCGATCCAGCCCGGGGTGGGTCCATCATCGGCGCATCGCGGCATTATGTTCACCCGGAGGACGAGGCGCTTATTGCCCAGGCATCCCGCACCATATCCCGCCTTTCGCTCGATGGCCTGGTATGTGTTGGCGGGGACGGGACGCTGAATGCAATTCAGCCCATCAGCACACTCCTCCCCTGTATCCTGGCTCCAAAGACAATTGACAACGACCTGGGCCTGAACGAAGCCGGAGAAGCGAAGCGCTGGGTTCGACTCGACCCGGGCCCGGACGCGATTACAACCCTCGCTCCTCGCCCCCTTGCCGCCGTCGATCCCCTTGATCTTGAGGGTATCGTAAATTATGTCACGCCCGGCTACGCGACGGCTGTCTTTGTGGCCGCCGGGGGGGTAACCCGAATCCGAACGACGGCCGAAAGCCATCGACGGGGCGCGATCATTGAGGTGATGGGGCGCCATTCCGGGTATATCGCGATCGGTGCTGCCTATGGGCAACCAGATATCGTGCTTGTTCCCGAATCGCCGGTGGACATGGAACTGGTCGCGGCTCGCGTCGAGGAAATCTATCGCCAGCAACAGAACGTGGTGATCGTCTGCGGGGAGGGCATTGTAGATTCGACCGGCGAGGCGCTCGGCGCCCATCATGTGTCCACCGACCCTTCTGGAAATCTCCTCCTCAGCGGGGCTGCAGAACGGCTCAAATCCCTCCTTTCCGAGCAGCTTGGGGATTCGCTGTTTCGCGAGATTGGCGGCCACAGCCATTCGTCCGCGGCAATATTTACCAGGAAGGTGGGCCATACCCAGCGTGGGGGCCGGCCGTTATTGTTCGACCGCTTTCATGCATCGCAACTGGGGGCACATGCAATGCGATTATTAGTCAACGGGAAAAATAATCATGTTTCCACCGTCCAGTGGTCCTCGGATGATGGCTTTGTCCTGGGGGACCAGTCCGCCGAGGCCTTTCGCGATGACTGGGGCGTGATCCATGCACGCCAGGTGGACCCGTCCTTTTATGCCCCAGCCCTTCTTCGCGTGCCCGCGCACGGCGCCCGATATTTGCAAAATATCTTTACCGGTGCGATCGGCTCCGATGCCGCAGAGTTTCTCCGCAATTCCCTCTTTGATCGCGGAAACCTGGATTCGCCATATGAGTCGATCACCGTGGCAATCAGGCGGCGCATTCGCGAGCGTGGCAAATAGCGCCCGGCGGCCCTTCCCTTCCATCCCATCATATCGGCCTGGGAAATGGAAAAATGCCGTGTTCCACGATATCATGGGCACTACCCGGGCTCACCATGGGCCCACCGGAACGGGGCATCCGATCCCGAGTATCGCTTTCCGCCTGCTGAAAGGTATTAACGTGAAACCGCGACATTTTCATCTCGCCATGCTCTCGCTGCTCGTCTTTTGTGTTGCCTCCAGCGCCCGGGCCGACGAGGCCGGATTCCGCACTATTTTTGACGGTAAGACGTTGAAGGGATGGGATGGGAACCCGGCATTCTGGAGTGTTCAGGATGGCGCGATCACCGGCACAACGACCAAGGACAATCCCACCAAGGGAAACACGTTCATCATTTGGCGGGACGGAAAACCGGGCGATTTCGATCTCCGGTTGCAGTTTCGTATTGTCGGCGGGAATTCCGGTGTCCAGTACCGCAGCCGGGAGGTTTCCAAGTGGGTGATTGGCGGGTACCAGGCTGATTTCGACGGCCCTGGTGCGTGGACAGGGACGCTTTACGAGGAAAAGGGGCGGGTCGTCCTGGCGCGGCGCGGTTCCAAGGTGACGGTCTCAGCCAACGGGGAGAAGGCAGTAACCGGCACGACATCTTCTGAAGAGGAGATTCTTGCAGCGGTCAAAAAGGAGGACTGGAACGATTACACGATTATCGCCGAGGGCAACCACCTTGTTCAGATCCTCAATGGCAAGACCACCATTGACCTCCTCGACAATCAGAAGGCGAAGCGGGCCGTGTCCGGCCTCCTCGCACTTCAGCTGCACGCGGGGACTCCGATGCGTGTTCAATTTCGCAATATTAGCCTCCGTGAGCGAAAGGCAAAGAAAATTGCTTTCATGGCTGGCGTGCGAAGTCACGGTTATGGATCCCATGAGCATTTTGCCGGGTGCATGATTCTTGCCGACAGCCTGCGAGCCAATATGCCCGGTTATGAGATCGTGGTTTATCGCGATGGATGGCCCAAAGCCACCGATGCTTTCGACGGTGTGGATTCCATCATCATGTATTGCGACGGGGGAGGACGGCACCCGGCAAACCAGAACCTGGAGCAGATTGATGCCCTGGCAAAAAAGGGGGTTGGCCTCGTCTGCCTTCACTATGGCGTGGAGGTTCCCAAGGGTCCAACTGGTGAAAAATTCCTTGACTGGATAGGCGGTTATTTTGAACCCCACTGGTCCGTGAATCCCCACTGGACCGCCAAGTACGAAACACTTCCGGATCATCCGATCACGCAGGGTGTTGAGCCATTTGAGATCAATGACGAATGGTATTACCACATGCGTTTCCGCCCTGGAATGAAGGGAGTCACGCCGATCCTTACTGCGTTGCCCCCCAAATCCACATTGTCCCGACCCGATGGAGCACACAGTGGAAATCCGCACGTCCGCGCCGCCGTGGCAAAGGGCGAGGCGCAGCACATGGCCTGGGCGGCCCTTCGCGAAGGCGGTGGTCGTGGTTTTGGTTTTACCGGCGGCCACTTCCATTGGAACTGGGGAGATCCCAATTTCCGCAAGCTCGTCCTCAATGCCATCGTCTGGTCAGCTCACGGCGACGTTCCGGAAGACGGCGTTTCCGACCGACCACTGACGTTAGAAAAACTCGAACAGAACCAGGACTACCCCCAGCCCGGGAACTTTAATCGGGAAGCCATACGGACACGACTCAAATTGCCCGCGGGGAAGGATTCGCCTGGGAAACCCGGTTCGACCAGGGCGAAACCTGTTTTCTCGTCCCCGCTGGTAACCACCGCAACACCCGGCCACCGAACGCCTTTGAAGGTTAATATCCAGGGCGCGAAGATGCTCCACCTCGTCGTGACAGACGGCGGAAACGGTTACAGTTGCGACTGGGCCGACTGGATCGAGCCACGCCTGCTCGGCCCCGCTGGTGAATTAAAATTAACTGAATTGAAATGGACGAGGGCGGTCGCCGGATGGGGCCAGGCCCGCATCAACAAAAACGCCACCGGCTTACCGATGGTCGTGGCGGACAAGAAAGTCCCATACGGCATTGGCACTCACGCCAATTCGATTATCAGTTACCGCCTGCCTGAAGGTTATGAACAATTCGTGGCGGAAGGGGGCCTCGACAAGGGCGGCACCAGCCAGGGGGCATGTGGAAATCTTTCATCCGTAAAATTTCATGTGTACACAGGTGCCGCTCCTGCCTTGCTGCCGCAACCCGGCGGAAACGCCCCGGGAAGCCGAGATCCTGCTGACGCTGTAGCCGGGCTCGATATTGCAGAGGGCCTGGAGGGCACGCTCTTTGCTTCCGAACCGGGCCTTCGCAGCGTCACCAATCTGGATATCGATGACAGGGGTCGGGTCTGGGTTTGCGAGGTGGTCAATTATCGAAAGAAAAACGGAAAACGACCCGAAGGGGATCGCATCCTCATCCTTGAGGACACCGACGGGGACGGGCAGGCCGACAAGCACACCGTCTTTTACCAGGGCCGCGACATTGACAGCGCCATGGGTCTTTGCGTGCTTGGAAAAAGCGTCATTGTTAGTTCATCTCCCAACGTGTGGCTTCTGACGGACGACGATGGTGATGACAAGGCAGATCGCAAGGAGGCATTATTTACAAAAACCGGTGGCGCCCAGCACGACCATTCGGCGCACTCATTCATATTTGGACCTGATGGGAAACTCTATTGGAATTTCGGGAACACCGGCAAGGGCGTCCATGATGCCGCCGGAAAACCCGTTGTCGACCTCGCCGGAAATCCCGTCGTCGACAACGGAAAACCTTATTTCGGGGGAATGGTGTTTCGTTGCAATCCCGATGGGAGTGACTTTGAAGTCGTTGCACATAATTTTCGCAATAATTACGAGGTCACGATCGATTCATTCGGCACGCTCTGGCAATCGGATAACGACGACGACGGCAACAAGGGAGTGCGAATTAATTACGTGATGGAATTCGGTAATTATGGTTACCGGAATGAACTTAACGGTGCCGGGTGGAAATCCAACCGCACGGGCATGCACAAGGAGACAGCATTTCGCCACTGGCACCAGAATGATCCGGGCGTGATACCCAACCTTTTGCACACGGGGGCCGGCTCCCCCACGGGCATTGCGTTTTACGAGGGTTCTCTCCTCCCACCACGCTTTCAACACCAGGTGATCCACTGCGATGCCGGGCCGAATATTGTACGCTGTTACCCGGTCCTCGATTCCGGTGCGGGCTACAAGGCCACCGTTCTTAATATGGCCCATGGTGCCCGTGACCGCTGGTTCCGGCCTGCGGACGTCTGCACGGCCCCGGATGGATCCATCTTCATTACCGATTGGTATGACCCGGGGGTCGGCGGGCACAACATGGGCGACCTGGAACGCGGCAGAGTCTTTCGGATAGCGCCGCCAAAGCATCGCTATAAAACCACACTCCCCGATTACTCCACCCCGGCGGGCGCCACCGAGGCGCTGTCGAGCCCAAATGGCGCCACGCGTTACAACGCCTGGACATCGCTGATGAAATTTGGGGAGAAGGCGCTTCCTGCCCTGGAAAAACTCTCCCGCTCCCCGCGGCCCCACCTGCAGGCCAGGGCCTACTGGGCGCTTGGCAAGATCCGGCCCGGCGGGAAATATGTTCGCCAGGCCCTCGACCACCCGGATCCACATATTCGAATTGTTGGCGTTCGCCTTGCTCGCCAGCTAGGGCATCCCCTGGTTCCCGTGGTCGAATCTCTGATCGATGACGCCAGCGCCCAGGTTCGCCGCGAGCTTTGTATTGCGCTCCGTTCATGCAAAAAGCCAGAGATGCCTCGACTCTGGGCCATCCTCGCGTCCAAGCACGACGGAAACGACCGTTGGTACCTCGAGGCCCTGGGGATTGGAGCTGCCATGAGGTGGGATGAGTGTTTTTCCGAATGGCTTAAACTCGCCGGAAGCGACTGGGACAATGCCGCTGGGAAGGATATTGTCTGGCGGAGCCGATCCACCCAGGCTCCCGCCTACCTGGCAAAGATTCTGCTCGATCCCGGGACCCCCAAGGAACAGCACGATCACTATTTACGCGCTTTTGATTTCCACGACGGCCCTGCGAAGGAGGAGGCCCTCAAGGCCCTCCTCGGCCTCTGATTGGGGAAGGTGTTTCGTGTTATCAAGACCCGTCGAGGCCGTCCTTTTCGGCACGTTTTATCTGCTTCTTTGCGCCCTGGCCGCGCCGGCCGTTTTCTCTGCCGAACCGGACGATGCAGCACAGGCCGCCCGGGATCGACTGGTTTCCGAAAGCCTTCTACGTCTCAAGGATGTAGATATTGCAGGGAATGCGAAGCTGGAAGGTTCGGTCCTTCGGCACGCCCTGTCTATTCGTGCCCAGGACAATTACTTCCTTCTCGCCCAACGGTTTCGAATACCGGACCTGGACGCGGATTTGTTTCAGCTTGCCACCACCAGGGCGAGGTCCACCGAGGGCGTGCGGGCGGCCCAGGTCCTTTCCGCGGCCGGCCAGCTCTCTCGCCTGTTCCAGGCGGCCAGCGGCGCGGACATCCCGGTTGCCATTGGTGCGGTCACCGTCCTCGGAGAACTGGACGACCCGATGATTGTTCCCGTGCTGATTCGGCTTGTTCCGGCCAAGAATATTCCTCGGCCGGTGCGAGCCCGGGCAGTCTATTCCCTCGGTAAGACGCGAGCCGGCCAAGAACGTCTTCTTGGCCTGGTCGAGGATGCCTTGCTTCCCGGGGACCTTAAGGTCTCCGCGGCGAATGTCCTTCTCGGTTCACGGAATGACACCATCCGCGGGAAGGCGGGCAAGTACCTCTCCCTGCCGGCAACGGCGGATGCCACGCCACTGCCCCCTATCCCGGCCCTTCTTGCGATGAAAGGGGACCGAGCTCGTGGCGAAATCGTCTTCCAGAAGGTGGGGACATGCATTCAATGTCACCGCGTCAGCGGAAAGGGGAAAGAGGTTGGACCCGACCTGACGGAAATAGGTAGCAAGCTGGCCCCGGAGGCGATGATCGTTTCGATTCTGGATCCAAGCGCAGGCATCAGTCACAATTACGAGACACATAATATCGTCCTGAATAGTGGGAACGTATTGTCCGGGATACTGGTCACGAAAACCCCCGATTCCATCACGATCAAGACCGTGGAAGCGATTGAAAAGACCGTTGCCGTTGCCGATATCGAGGAAATGGTGAAGAGCAACGTCTCGCTGATGCCGGCAGACCTCCAAAAAGCCTTGACCGCGAAAGACCTGGTGGACCTGCTGGACTACCTTTCATCTCTTAAGAAAGTGGCGCCATGAGGATCGCGAAAACCTGGCGTCTCCGGTTTATTCTGATTGCATCGGGCCTTGCGATTGGCTTTCTTGCCAAGTGGGTCGCCGGGCATTACCAGGAATCACCGGGAAAAGGAAACCCCGACGCCGATCAGCCTGTTCGCCGGGTGATCGATTCGGCCCCTGCACATCCTCCGCCGAATTGCCCATCCCCGCTGGCGAAATCCTTCATTCGCTAGCCGACTGTGCCGTCCTGGAACGGAGACGAATATTCAGGGCCTCGACGACAATCGAGAATGCCATGGCAAAGTAGATATAACCCTTGCTGATATGCATGCCGAGGGAATCGGATACAAGCATCACGCCGATGAGGATCATGAAACTCAGGGCAAGCATCTTGAGCGTGGGGTTGTCTTCAATAAACATGCTGATCCTCTTGGCGAAAAACAGCATGACCACCACGGCGACGATAATAGCGCCGGCCATCACCCGCAGGTCATCGGCCATCCCAACCGCCGTGATGACCGAATCGAGCGAAAACACGATGTCCAGTAACGCGATCTGAAAAAGCACCGAGGCCAGGCTATATTTCTTTTTCGAGACCTCCTCCTCAACTCCTCCTTCCATCGCATCGTGCATCTCGTGGACGCTTTTTCCGATCAGAAACAGGCCGCCCAGCAGAAGAATGATATCTCTCAGGTTCACCTGCACGATGGCATCGAGGCTCTCGGGGGACATGCTGGGCGTTTTCACCAGTTCCCGCAGCCACTCAAGTTCCAGCACGGGCGCAGTGAACAGGGGGTTGCTTTCATCCGTCATCAGACCCAGGAGCCATAAGAGCGCCAGGCGGGAAACCAGGGCCAGGCCCAGGCCGAGATTTCGGCCGAGTGCCTGCTGTTCCTTGGGCAGCCGGCCCGTCAGGAGGGCGATAAAGACGATATTATCGATGCCCAGGATGATTTCCATCGCAATGAGCGCGATCAGGGCAATAACAGCCTGTTCCATTGTGTCTCCGTTAAGGCGCCAGGGTTTACTCGTCCGGGGCGCGCCTCGTGCGACCGAAAACATAGCAGAAGTTCCGGTGGTCCGGTACACCGCTTAAAGGGGCGCGCCTGAATGGTGACGGGATCATCTTTTGTGCATAATGCCCGGATCGCTTCGCCCGAATTATATTTCCATACAGGACATGTCCATGAAAACCAACTCCCTTTGCATCGCGGTCACCCTTTCTCTCGCGTGGATAATTACTATTTCATTCGGACAATCCAAACAAGACAATGCCCCCAGGCTCCCCGGCGCCCGGTCGGTCATACGTGCTGCCGAATATGCATCACTCCAGGAGGCTTTCGATGCATTGCCTGAATCGGGGGGCATGGTCGTCTTGCCCCCGGGCATTTTTGAAATCGACGGACCATTGTACCTGCGTGCCGGAGACACGTGTATTTTCGGCAGCGGTACGGCAACGGAAATCCGCAATACCAACCAAGAGGGCCAGCCTGCGTTTATCATCGACCACCCGGATGCCGACAAAGACCGCACCAATAACCGGCTCTGGCGAGTTCGCCTTTCAAACTTTCGGATCACCGGGAATGAGAACAGTGGGGCTGGTGTGGAGGCTCGGTACGTGAACGAGATTCTTCTTGACGCCATGAGCATCAGCTATAACGGCGGGGACGGGATACTCCTGGATCACTGCTACGAGGCAC
>CAYYZW010000124.1:0-4791 GCA_964476375.1 uncultured Pirellulaceae bacterium | reverse complement strand
GCCAACCGCCGGCAGCAGGCGAATATGATTCCGCCCCAGGTACCATACACCGGCCTTCATGACCGTATCCGGCGTCAGGCGGAGGTGCATAAGCCCCTTGCCCGTCACGCGAAGGCTGTGAAACGTGAGCGTATTAAAATCCGTGTAAATCCCAACCCCGGCTGCCAGTTCAACCCCGAGACGCTGGGTTACATCACTTCGGAAATAGGTATCTAGTACGGCGCTGTATGCCCTCTCCGGCAAATCGGCAGGGCCGGCAGGCCCATCCCAGAGGTGAAGCCCAAAAGTCGGAATCAGATACCAGGGCTGACTCGACCCCAGGAAGTCAGGTATTTCAATGGGTAATGACAGGTCCACGTCATTGATGTCGAGATCGCCTGGATTATTCCCACCCGGAAGCCAGGTGTACTGGAAACGCGTTTTTGAAAAAGCGGACCACGAATCACCCGCGAAGAATCCTTCCCCCGCTTCACGATCCCCAAGTAACCAGCCTCGCGAAAACAATGGTTCATTGGAGCCGCCACCTTCCGCATCCGGAGCCGGAAAGCCAAACCATCCGCGAGCTGCAGGCTCGCTGTTTTCGGCCCCGGAACCAAACGAGGGCGTCTCGGGCACCCCGGCACTCCCGCTGCTCCCATACGGGTCGAACGTCGGGCGGCCGAGTGGGCCCGCCGGACTCTCCTCGCCGGGCAATCGCACATTGGGCTGCGCCGGTAGCATTCCCGGGACCAGGAGCCAGAAAGTTGCAATGAGCCATAGGCTCGCACGACTGTGCATGAATTCCACCGGCGGGCAGGGAGGAAATTAAGTTTCGCGTTGCCTCAGGTACCAAATCTATGGCACGCCGGTCAAGTCCGATCTTTTATTTTCCCGTGATCCACTGCCCCTGGCCGCTTCCTTCGGACGGTTCGGCCAATTCCAGTCGGATGGCGGTTTTTCGAATGCTGGTATCAACAGCAATCGTCACGCGGTGCCGGCCAGTATCTAAATCCGCTGTGATGGTCGTTCGCGACGGGGAAGGGGTCTGGTCAATCCAGATCGAAAGGCCCCTTGCATCATTGAACCGGAGGCCCACCGGGCCTTTTCGATTGACCTGGAGGTCGCATCGCAGAAATGCGACGGGGACACCGTCAGGAAAACGGGGAATCGCGTCCACGGATGGGACCGGCAGAAGGCCACTCACTTCCGTGTAGGCCGGTCGCCATTGGTAAGCAGGATCTTTCTGCACAACCGAATCGTAACTCGTCCGGCGCAGCCTGAGACGGGATGCAGCACTATTCTCAAGAAATTGCCAACGGCGGGCAAACTCCCTCGTACCGACTGCATAGTCCCCCGGTTCACCGAGCACGGACAGGAACCGGACCAGGTGAATAATTTCTGTTTCCGTCAAACCGTCCACGCCACCGTCCGGCATCAGTGACCGGCCAGCCCGGCGCTGGTCAATCTCTGTCTTGGCGATCGAACGAATCTCGTCTTTCTGGGTTCGGATCACGAGGGTCTGGGCATCCTCGCGGATAGGGATTCCCGAGGTCACCTGTCCGTCCACGTCCAGGATGATCGTGGAATGAAAATTCTCCTTGACCTTGGCGTTGGGCGCAATGATCGATTCCAGGAGATAGTCGTCAGGGGCGCTGGCGCCAATGCTGACCAGGTCCGGGCCGACCCGCCCGCCGGCACCGGCAATTGCGTGGCAACTGGTGCACTGGAGGTCATTCCGGCGATAAACGGCCTCGCCAAGCCGGGGATCTCCCCGACTGGCGACGGCGGCAAGGATTCGCGTTTTGAATTCACCGGTCATCTCCCAACCCGAATCGCCGAGGGATCCCGCCCGGCGGATCGCTGCCAAAAGTTCCGTAGGCTCGTTGGCAGCGGCGAGGGCGACACGCAGCGACCGTTTTGCGACGCCACTGTCGAGCTCGCGGCTGGCGAGTTCATCTGCAAGGAGCTTGGCACCGCCCTTTCGCCGAAGAACCCCCGAAAGGAGTTGTTCCGGGTCCCCCCCATCGCCGGAATCCGCCAGCCTTTCAATCGCGAGCGCGGCCGCCGCGGGAAGGTTATGGCGGGAAACCGCACGGACGATGCCGGTGAATAGACCGGGATCGTCCGTTTTCCGGGCGATGTCCAAAAGGACGCTCCGCGCATCCTCGTCCTGAAAGAATCCCAGGGCGTCAACCACGGAGGGAAGGTGCGTGGAAGTGATGTCCGTCTTTGCGATCTGCACCAGTTCCGGCAAGAAGGCCGTTTGCCGCCAGTAACCCGCGGCACCCAGCCTGGTGGAGTTGATCACCGGATCCTCGAAACGCTTCCATTCTGCCAAAAGGTCATGTGCGGGCGGCGGGACAAGTTTACGAACCCGGGATGCATCGCACAAATCGCGGATCATGAGCACGACTTCCTGGCCAGCGCTGCCGCGGGACATCCGTTCCGTCAGGTGGTGCAGCAACTCACCGATATTGTCCGCCGTTCCGATATCGCCCACGATTCGCATCAATTCAAATTGCCGCGTTTCCTCGAGGCGGACTCCCTTGATAAGGCGAACCAGGAGCTGGCCTGCATCCGGCGAATCGACGGCACGAATGGCAAAAATGATGTGTTCCGTGTTGCCGTGAAAAATGGGCTCGCCACGAGAGAACGCCGGGTACCAGAAAGGCTGAAGGTCCCTCAACGATTGCCATATCGCAAAGTCGAGAAAACGGTCGACCGGGTGATCCAGTGCCCTGGCCACCGCATCGGCAGCAGCCGACGTCTTGATGGACGCAAGACCACGAACCGCCTCGAGGCGGACCCTGGCATGTTCGTCGTCCACCGCAGTGGCAAGGAGCTTGAAAGAGAGTGGTATCCTTTCGGTGTTTTCCGCTACAACCCGCAGGGCCGCCGCACGGGCCCGTGCATCGGAAGACCGGCATAATTCATAAATCAGCGGGAGGGGTAACCGGTCGATGGATCTCATCGCCCAAAGCCCTTCCAGGCGGTTATGAATATACTGGCTGCCCGACGAATCCAGTCGCTGCAACCAGCGAGCGATGGTCGTTTCCACCTTGTCTGGATTACGCGTCTTCAGCTCCAGTTTGGCGTGCAGCCGGATCCAGTCTTCCGGGTAGGTAAGCAGATCGAGCAGTTCCATAATGGAGAGGGCGGCCGGGTCTACGCGGGGAGATAGGTCACGATCCTCTGCGGTGATTCGCCAAATTCGGCCGTGGACATGATCCCGGCGATCGTCCCGGAAATCCACTTCGCCATGCTGGATAATCAGGTTGTACCAGTCCGCAATATAAATGGCGCCATCCGGCCCCATCTTCACATCGATCGGCCGAAAGGCGCCGTGGGATGTCGTTATTAATTCAGGTTCCTGTCTCGACGCATACCCGGAGGATTGTTCCGTAACGGAAAAGCGACACACGCGATGGGCGCGAAAATCATTCGTGACCATGGTCCCGCGCCACTCGTCGGGCAAGTGGCGCCCACTGAGGATTTCCAGTCCACAGTGTTTCGGGCTTCCAGGATTGAGCCCGGTCAGACGGCGCTTCAGTCCCGGCGCGGTCACGAAAACCGCTCCCGGGAAAACGTAGTTAATCCCCTCGCCATAGGCACCATCCGTCGCAAAAGACTGGCCCCATCGATCGAAATGATGCCCCCATGGATTCACAAATCCCCGGCAAAGGATCTCAAGCTTCATGGACTCTGGCCGGAACTGCCAGATTCCCCCCCCAAGCAACCGCCTGACGCCATAGGGCGTCTCCACATGGCTGTGGATGTAAATGGACTGGTTCATGTACAGTGCCCCGTCATGTCCCCACCTCAACGTATGAAGCAGGTGATGGGTGTCTTCTGACCCGAACCCCGAGAGGACCACGCGACGCACATCGGCCCGGAGGTCACCGTCTGTGTCCTCCAGGTGTAACAGTTCCGTACTATTGACCACGTACGCTCCACCATCCCCCGGCAGGACACCCGTTGGTATCAACAGGTTGTCTGCAAACACGGTGGTCTTGTCGGCCACGCCATTTCGGTCGCGGTCTTCCACAACCAGGATCTTGTCCGTTGCCGGGAGGCCGGGCTTGATGTGAGGGTAGACCTCGCTGCTGGCAATCCAGAGCCTTCCCCGCGAGTCGAAATTCATCTGAATCGGTTTCGCTATGTCTGGATCGGAAACATAGAGGTTGACCTTGAACCCGTCTGCCACCTTGAAGGACGCCAGCTCCTTTGTGGGGTCTGTATCTGGTATGTCCTTCAAATTTCTCTGTCCCCGTGCGGGCGCTGTGGACAGCAGGAGCAGAGAACAAACCAGCAGGGCCTGCACAAGGCGGAGCGGGGACATGGCAATACTTTTCATTTTGTGTTTGGTGGTGGCTGTCTCTGGAGCCGAAGGGTCTGGGTAGATGGCGTCGATAATCGCCGTATTTCACGGTCCAGTGATTCGACGAGCGGATCGAACATCGGGACCTCCACGGCATTGTTTCCCTGTTCGTGTTTGCGAAAGAGAAACAGGTAAGTCTCATTTTGCGGCCGATAGCGGTGGAAAAAATACTCGATCTTTTGCTGAATCGTCTGGCGCAACAATTCGGCATCCCCCGGGATCGGCAACGTCACTCCGGCTGCAAGCTGCCTGGCGGAAAGGGCAAGCGGACCCCAGTCAGCCGCAGAACTCGCTACACTGTATCTCCCCTGGGGCAACCCCTTTATCGTGACACGCAGCAGCCCGGTTTCCTTGCCCTGCTGCCGGTCATCCCGGGGTGATTCGGATCGTGGAATCGCCATCGCCTGGTAGGTGATTGCAATATCGCCGACGCC
>CAYYZW010000123.1:0-14816 GCA_964476375.1 uncultured Pirellulaceae bacterium | reverse complement strand
GCGGATCGTGGAGACAGGTTCAACCAGAACCTCGGACATAATGGCAGGGTGGATTGAGATGAGGAAGGAGAGTGGTCTTTGTTCAAAGCCCGTTAACCGTCGGCGACCGACCCCCGTGAACGACTTATTGTTGCACAAATGAAGTTCTGCTTCGACCACCTTCCAGGCGAAGCCTGCCTAGTCGGGCTTGCGGTGGTGCGGTGGATCGTGTCGCTGCAGTTTTCCTGCCCCCAGGTGAGGCTGTGGCCCATCACTGGACTCCTCTTCCGATGTCCTCTCCTGCTGCCTGGAGAGAGGTTCTTTCTGCTTGTTTTTCTTTCCCGGTGAAAAGAACCGTCCCAGTGGACTGACCAGCAGTGCCGGCAGGAAAATCAGGTCACCCACCAGAGCTGCCGTCAGCAGGGTCAGCATGAGCACACCAAACCGCTGCGTCGGTGTGAAAGTGCTGATCGCAAAGACGCTCAAGCCAAGTCCACCGATCAACGTTGTCTGCGTCATGGCAGCCGCACAACGCTGGTATGACTGTTCGACCGCGGCCCGCCTGTCGAGCCCCTTGTTGAGACCCAGGCGGAACCAGTTAAGGAAGTGGATCGTATCATCCACCGCCACACCCATTGCCACGCTGGCGGTCATCATGGATCCGATATCCACCATCACCCCGGCATGGCCCATCAGCCCAAAGATCACCACGACCGGGAAGATATTGGGGATCATCGAGACCAGCCCCCCGGTAATATTGCCAAAGCAGACCATCGAGACGACCAGCAACCCGGCAAGGCCCGCTATCAGGATCGGGGCTCCGAGAGCCAGGTGGAGCGGGATGGAGACCACGGCGAAAGCAAGCGCCGGGACCCAGAATGTCACACGGGAGAAGGATTTCGGTCCGTTCCGAAGCAGGAAGATCATGACCACGCAGATCATTCCAAAGGCCATCCCGATACTCTGCTTGAGACTCTGGAGCAGCTCGGTCTGCGCCTTGTAGACAATCGGTACGGTGCCTGTATAGGTCATTTCAACACCGCTCTCCCCTCGGGTGGAATCGGCCACCATGGAGCCTGGCTCTGCCGGAACCGCGTCGATCAACTCCCCGGCATGACGGCGGATTGTCGATCGGTCCAGGAGCGGGTGGTCCGCAACAAGGATCACGTAATTGTACTTGGCCAGGAACTGGGCCCAGTCCTGCTCACTCCACTGTGCCAGCTTGTCACTGAAGATATCCTCGCTGGGATCCACCCAGTAAAGCTCACTTGGATGGCCAAAGCGGTTACTGAACCCCTTGATACGCATCAGGTCATTGAATGTCCTGACGAAGAGCTGGTGCTGATTGACATGGTAGCGGTCAATCTCCGAGCCGGCGGTTTCATCCAGATCGACAATCGATCCGCGTGGGTGAGCTCCCAGGACCAGGATGCGGTTATCATCAAAAAAGACATTTGGTGAATTATACCGGTCGCTGGATCCTCTCTCCGCCTCGATTTTCTCCAGCAACCAGTTGCGAAAACCGTAGGCGTCCACGATCGGGTTCACGACCTCCCGCAACTGGTCCACGAACTGGCCATAGTTGACATCATTCAGTGCTCCCAGCCGCAGACTGATTCGCCAGATCTCCATCTGATCGCTCTCTGAATCGATGGCCAGGTAGTCCTCCTCCATCAGGCGGTTCCGATTTCGCTCCATCAAGGCGTTGGTGCTGCTGCGCTGCGTGCGTGCGCCGGGAGGAGGAAACGGAGGCGCAAAAGAGGTAGCAGACATGCCATGACCGATCACCTGCTGGCCATCCTCCCCAAACACGGTTTCCACCGCCGACTGGATGCGGTCGATCAGCTCCAGTCGTTCCAGGAAAGAGTACTGGTATTTCATCCTGTTACGCTCTGCAACCGGCATGGCTGCCAGGTCCGGCAACTGGTCGCGGAGCGGAAGCTGGAAATCCCTGTCCACGTGCACCACGACTTCCATCGGCACGAGCTTGCCACGATGCTCCTCCAGCCACTCGTAATCCTTGACAATCTTGGCATTCCCGTCGAAGAGCTTGAGCAACTGGACCGAGGTGTTGATCTTGAGCAGGCCGATCCCGGATCCGATCATGATCACCAGGCAACCCGCCATCGCCAGTCCCCAGTGCCGGGTGATTCCCCGGCCGATCCATATCCAGCAGCGCGTCAGCAGGGAGTGCTTGGGGGGGCGAGACTTGTTTTCCCCGCCCAGTTTCTTTTTCCCGGAGAACCGTGGCGGCCAGGTGGTGAGCGCAGCAGGCAGGTAACTAAACAACAGGATCACCGAGGCCATCACCCCGATTGCTGAGAAAAGTCCAAATTTCTTGATCGGGATAAGACCGCTGTTATAGAGCGAGAGCAGTCCCAGCGAGGTTGTGAAGCTGGCCAGTGTGCAGGGCCACCAGCCGTGCGAAAGAGCTCGCTCCGCCGCTCCGTCCGGTCCATCCTCCAGCACCGCATCCCGGTAGTAGTTCACGATATGGACAGCACCGGAAAGGCCCAGGACGTAGACCAGTGAGGGCATCGACATCAGGATCGCATCGGCCGATCCTCCCGTGTACCAGACAATCCCAAGGCTCATCACCGCGCTCGCACCGCCCACGAAGAAGACCATGAAAGTCACCTTGATACTGCGGAAAGCGAGGAACGAGAGGACGATTCCCAGCAGCAGCGACAACCCGACGAGTCGCTGCAGCGTTACCTGCCCTTCCTCGTCAATCGCGCCGTTGTCCACCGGCGGCCCGCCCATCCTCAGCTCGATCCCATCCGGGTCGGGCACGTCGGCCCAGGGAGTCAGCCCTGGCATCACGGGAGCGGCCAACCCACACTCGACCGCTATCTCGACCAGTCGTCCCGCCGGGTTTTCCAGCAGTCCACGCCCCACCACGCGCTGCAAATCCTGCTTGGCATAGTCACTCAGCGTGACCACGATGCTGGTCTGCCGTGGAGGAGGATCGATCTGCAATTGCTCACAGAGAGCATCCCAGTGGCGTGCGCGGGGAAGCGAGGAGGCCTTGAGAAACTCCTGGTGGTCACCCTCGTACGTCTCCGTGACTAGCTGGCTGACGAACTGCTCCAGTTTCACTTCCCAGTCATCGGGCAGGGCAGCCAGCCGTTCTTCATCCAGCTGGGCCCGGACCTGATCGGCGGTCCAGGAAAACCCTTCAGGCACAGCAGGCGCAAAAAGAGTCCCGGTAAGCCGGTCGATCCCGTCCCGGTATGCGATAGCAACCAGTTGTTCTTCCGAAAGGTCGACATTCCCCCGCGGCCGCAAAGGGCCACCCACCCCGGCAAGCTCCTCGAGCACATCGGGCCCGGTTCGCACGGACGTAAAGTAACGGGCACAAACCAGTTGCGGGTTATCATAAAACTCGTTGTGCTCAAAAGGCGGATCCGGGCGATCTCCCAGCCTGCCGACCAGGGTCCCTTCCAGTACGAAATTCTTCAGCAGGTCATGGTGGACCTGGTTCTTTATCCCGTCGACAAGGTTGTCCCGACCACTCCATTCATAAAGGGAGCCATCCGGGAGCAGGTAATACCAGAGACCATCCAGGTCCTTGAGCCATTTTTCTTTCTCTCCACCCCAGTTGTCTCGTTCCCGGCGGCCCCCCTTCCGCCATTCGGAACTGGTGTAGAGGCCAAGTTTCTGCCCCAGCTCGCGTGCTTCCTCAAGCTGCTGCTGTCGTTCCCGATCCGCCGATTCTCCCCAGGGCCTCCCCCCTTCGGGAATCACCAGCTCCGCCTTGAGCTTGTCGACGAAAAGCTGGTAACTCGGATCCTCCTCGCTACAACCTTCCCAGGTAATGACAATGAACTGCTCACCAAGAAACAGCTTGCCGAACCACTCCAGCTCCCTTGTTTCCGGAAAATCCCCCGGCAACCAGTCCTTGATGTCGTTTTCCATCCTCTGTGTCACCATCTTCGAACCGCGCAGCGCGAAGGGGACGAGGAAGCAGACGATCATCATGATCAGCAAGCCGTTGGAAAGTCCCGGAATACGGGAACGGCGAGCAAAAAACGACGCCTTCATGGGACAGTTTCACGCAGGGAATGGAGGCTCGGCGATAGGACAATAACGTGATTCAAGACTAGCGTTGTTGCCCGTTCAGGTCTATGCCAGTCGGGGCCGCAGAAACCGCATGATCAGACAACTCCCCCTTCTCGTGGTCCGGTCGTAAGACTCCGGTAAACTGCTCCGGGACCGATACTTGACCATCGCAAGTTCCCGCTGCTATAAGCAACGGTTTGGGACAGGGCCTGCCTGGGGCCAGCGGCTGGCCAGGTGAGCATTCCGCCACCCAGCAGGCAGGGGCATTATTTGTCATGGCACTTCTCACCCTCCGGGTCATCGATGGCTGCGATCGTGGCCGTATTTACGAGGATCTTACGATCCCGGTCACCATAGGCCGTGAGGAAGGAAATGCCGTTCAGCTCAACGATGAACGGATCAGTCGTTTCCATGTCAAGATCCAGCAGGAAAATGACCAGCTGATCATCACGGATCTGGAAAGTACCAACGGCACGAGAGTCAACGGCCAGGACATCCGCCTGCGCATCCTCCGGCATGGGGACATGATCGGGATTGGACGATCCCTGTTGCTTTATGGCTCCCGTGAGCAGATTCATATCCAGCTCGACCAGCTGGATGTGGACGGGACATTGATGGCCGACAGCAAGAACATACTGGGGGTTGATTTCGACTGGGAGAATACGAGTCCGGACGCCCGTATTCACTCGGCAGTCCCCCCGGACCTTCCGGACGGACTCTCTCCCGTCCAGGCGGCCCGGCTGGCCGAGCTGCTTGATTACCTGCATCTGCGGATGCGTGGCTTGATTCACTCGGTCTCCGAAACGGGTGACGCCAAGCAACTGACGGTCAACCTGGAGCAATGGCAAAACCTGCTTGACCTGGAAATCCGTGTGGCGGAGTACATCCGCAAGATTGGGGATCCCGGATAGGGGACATCGGTCCCCGGTACGCGGTTTGCTTCGATCTCACGCTTGCGTAGAATAAGCGACGCGCGTTGTAAGACCTTCCTTTCCCACGTGATGGATGGACCCATGGGCTCGCGGCCGTTCGTACACCTGCACTGCCATAGCCACTTCAGCCTTCTGGATGGTGCCGCTTCGATTCCGCGTCTGATCCAGCGGGCCCAGGACCATGGCATGAATGCACTGGCCCTGACCGACCATGGCAACCTCCATGGAGCGATCCAGTTTTACAAGGAAGCCACCCGGAATGACATCAAGCCGATTCTCGGCTACGAAGCATATATCGCTCCAGGCAGCCGATCTGACAAGTCGGCCAGCAGCATGAAGGAATCCAACTACCACCTCACGCTGCTTGCCCAGAACAGGCAGGGATTCCAGAACCTGATCAAGATGGCCTCCGCGGCGTACCTGGAAGGATTCTATTTCAAACCACGAATTGACCGGGAGTTACTCGAACAATACCACGAGGGTATTATCTGTCTGAGTGGATGCGTCTCAAGCCAGTTCAGCCAGGCGGTACTCTCGGCCGGGGGCAAGGGGGTCAAGCAGGCCTGCGAGGTCGCCGGCTGGTTTTCCCAGCTCTTTGGTGACCGCTTCTACCTGGAGGTGATGAACAACGGTCTGGATATCCAGCGACTGGCGCTGCAGGGGGCAGTCGATGTCTCCCAGCAGATGGGAATTCCCCTGGTGGCAACGAGTGATACCCATTATGTCGACCAGGAGGATGCCGAGGCTCAGGACGTGATGCTCTGCATCAATACCGGTCGCTTTCGAACCGATGCCGCAAGGATGCGGATGGAAGGAGACCAGTTTTTCCTGCGCAGCCCGGAACAGATGTACGAGGCATTCCCGGATATGGAAGATGCTGTCTCTCGCAGCCAGGAGATTGCAGACAGGGTCGACATCTCGCTGGAATTGGGAAAACACCATTTCCCCTCCTTCGAGATACCCGAAAAAGAAACCTCCTCCACTTACCTGCGGCGACTCTGCGAGTCGGGGTTACAGGAACGCTACGAGGGAAATGAAGAGATGTGTCCCGGGGGGCAACTTGCCGAGCACGTGCAGAAGCGGCTCGACCGGGAGCTCGGCGTGATTCACAAGCTCGGTTTCGAACACTATTTCCTCATCTGCTGGGATTTCGTTGCAGAAGCACGGCGCCAGGAGGTGCCCGCCACCGCGCGTGGTAGCGGGGTGGGAGCCCTGGTCTGCTATGCCCTCTTCCTGAGCCACGTCTGCCCCATCAAGTATGACCTGCTGTTCGAACGATTCCTGGATGAAAACCGCCGCGAGTCTCCTGATATTGATATCGATTTCTGCAAGGAACGTCGTGCGGATATCATTCGTTATGTCAAGCAGAAGTACGGGGAAGAAAACGTCGCCCAGATTGGTACATTTGGTACGCTCGCGGCCCGTGCGGCCATCAAGGATGTAGGACGGACACTGGGAATCCCCCTGGCACGGGTGAACCAGGTCTCGGCCATGGTTCCCGAGGACCAGGGGATCCTGCTCGAGGAGGCACTGGAACGGAGCAACGAGCTGGCCCAGGTTTACAAGGCCGATGGGGAAATCAAGGAACTCATCGACCTGGCGATGAAAATCGAGGGCCTGGCTCGCAATATCGGTACCCACGCTGCCGCGGTCGTGATCGCCGACCGCCCGATCCCCGAGTACGTACCGCTGGCAAAGATCACTGGCAAGGATGACATCATCACGCAGTGGTCCATGAACGATGTGGAAGCCGCCGGCCTGCTGAAAATGGACTTCCTCGGTCTCCGCAATCTCACCATCCTCCGCAAGGCGATCGACCTGATCGAGGAGACCCGTGGAGAGAAAATCAACATCCAGGAAATTCCTCTCGATGACTCGGCCGTCCTGGATCTCTTCTGCCGGGGTGAAACCAGGGGAATTTTCCAGTTTGAAAGCAGTGGCATCCGGACCTTGTTGCAGCGAATGCAGCCGGATCATTTCGGGGATATCATTGCTACCAATGCCCTCTACCGGCCCGGACCACTGGAAGGGGGCATGCTGGATGATTACCTGGATGTCAAACATGGCAGGAAACAGGCAGTCTACCAGCACCCGGTCATCAAGGAGATCCTCGAAGAAACACACGGCGTGATGGTCTACCAGGAACAGGTGATGCGGATTCTTAACCGCCTGGGGGGCATTGACCTGGCAGAGGCGTATACCTGCATCAAGGCAATTAGCAAGAAGAACCAGGAGATCATCGACCGGCAAAGGGAGAGGTTCCTGGCCGGAGCAACGGAACAGGGGATGCCCGGCGGGGAAGCCAACGAGCTCTGGGTGATGATCACCAAGTTTGCCGGCTACGGTTTCAACAAGAGCCATTCCACAGCCTACGCACTCATTGCCTACCAGACCGCCTACCTGAAAACCCATTACCCCGTGGAATTCATCGCAGCCTTGCTCTCCTGTGATATCCCGGGACGAAATTTTCAGCGCAAGGATGCCCTCGTTGAGCACATGGAAGACTGCGACCGCATGCAGATCGAGGTGGCCCCCGCCTCGGTAAATAGTTCCGCAAGTGAATTTACCGTGCAGGATGGGATCATTCACTTTGGCCTCTCTGCCATCAAGGGATGTGGTGATTCCGCGGCAAGAGCGATCAGGATGGCCCGGAAACAGGATGGCCCGTTCAAGGATATCTTTGATTTCTGTGAACGAGTCGACCCGACCGCCTGTAACCGGGCGACCGTGGAGACACTCATCAAGGCAGGTGCCATGGATGAACTGGGCGGCCATCGCCGCCAGTTGCTGGAGGTTGTCGACAGGGCAATCCAGGCCGGGCAGTCCGCTGCGGAGGACCGCCGAAGTGGGCAGCAGAACCTGTTTGCCGCAATGGATGATGAGGAACAGGATCCGGGTGAGGTTGCCCTTCCCGACGTGATGGAATTTGAAGAACGGGAAAAACTAATCCAGGAAAAAGAAGTGCTCGGTTTTTACCTCTCCAGCCATCCGCTGGAGGAGTACCGTGAACTTCTGGGCGAGTACTGCTCGCATACCACCGGCATGCTGGCACACCTGCCGGATCGAATGGAAGTGGTCGTGGGAGGACTGTTAAGTAATGTCCGTCACCTGCATACAAGAAAATCACGGCCAGGTTCGCCAAGCAAGTATGCGGATTTTGAGCTGGAGGACATGGAAGGGAGCGTCCGCTGCATCGCCTGGCCTGACCGTTTCGCTGAATCCGGCCATATGATCGAGTCGGATGCCATCCTTCTTTTACGGGCAACCACGGATCGCCGCGGGGGGACCGACTCCGTCAACCTGATCGTCAACGAACTGATCCCCCTGGATCAGCTGGACTCCATGCTTGTCACCGGCGTCATCATCCGGGTGGACGAGAAACTGCATGGCACGGAGATGATCAGCAAGGTCCGGGAAATCACTCGCGGCTACCCGGGAAGTGCCTCGCTGGAATTACTCATCTGTCTTGGCGACGGTACCCGGGTCCAGCTCAAGTCCCAGACACAAAACGTGGACGTCAACCCGGAACTTCGCCAACGACTCGATGACCTGCTGGGCCCCGGTAACCTGCGCCGCATTACAGTCCAGCCATCCACAAGCCCTCGCAGCAATGACTCTCCCCGACGACGAGGCCAGCGCTTTTCCAATTCCGGAAGCTGAGTGCAGCGATCAACCCTCCCGGTAGTCACCATGGTGAAAAGACCCTCACAAGAAGCTCATCGCATACAAGCTCTGGTTCCCCTGCTGATCCGGATCGCACTGATCCTGCTGACTACCACCGCCCTGGTATTCGGAATACTGGCCTGGCAGTCCGGACAGCAAATCGGGACGGCATACCAGGGACAGGGCCTTCCGGAGGAGGACGATCCGGATACGCCGGGCGAGATGGAACCCATCGTTGAGCCCGAGGTACTTCCTGTCCACCAGGCAGAACTGGCGGACGATGAAAGAATGATCGCGATTGAAGTCAATGGCCAGCACCGGGCCTACCTGATCAGTGACCTCTCCCAGCCCGGCAGCCACGTCGTGAATGACATGGTCGCCGGACTCCCGGTCTCCATTACCTACTGTGACCAGACCGATTTTTCCAGGGTCTTCAGCAATCCCGGGAAAGATCAACCGATCGAGCTTCGCACGGCTGGCTGGATGAAACAGCAACTGGCCCTTTACCTGGGGCAAGGCCACGAGAACCAGCATCTCCATGATGACCCGTCGATTCCACTGGAGGACCATCCGCACAAGCGGATCTCTTTTGGCAACTGGCGGAGGCAGCACCCCGATGGCCTGGTCTACGTTGGCGGAATCGACTGGGAAGCCCGTGACGTGGAAAATCCCTAGGATGCAGCCCCAGGAATTCTCTCTTCTACCTGGAAACCTTCCGCGGCACATAGTCATGATCACGACTACGTAATACCTCGGCCTGCAAAATGCGATCTGGCTTCAGGCGGGGATCTTTCTTGTCCGGATCAATACGCTGGATTTCAGCAAGCAATTCAATTCCCTTGATCACCCGGCCGAAGACCGTATGCTTCCCGTTCAGGTTGGGTGTGGCACGAAAAGTAATGAAAAACTGGGAGCTGCCAGTATTGGGCCCCGCATTGGCCATGCTCAGCGAACCGCGGAAGTGCTTGCGGAAGTTGAGCTTGGTGCACTCGCTGTAGATCTCGTAACCGGGACCACCTGATCCATCTCCATTCGCCGAGCCCGCCTGGGCCATGAAATTAGCGAGCACCCGATGAAAAACGTTATCCTCGTAGAAACCATTTTCCACCAGGCTGATAAAATTTCCCACGGTCTCTGGTGCTTCATTTTCAAAAAGCTCCAGGATAATCTCGCCACGGCTGGTCGTTAGTTTTACCCTCGGAAGATCATCCGCAACCGCTTCCTTCTTGCGAATCTCCTGCTCCTCCTCCCAGTACGTGAGATAATCTTCGGTGTCCCCCTGGTAGTTCATCCCCATCTGGGAAAGCGTGTTGAGCTGCTGAGCCTTACCAAAATACTCCGCTGCTTTCTGGAAATCATCCATCGCAAAGCTGGCAATCCCGGCGTAGTCATACAGGATCCGGTGATCTGAACCATGCTCGATCATCGTCTCGGAAAGATCGGCGACAATCTCATAACGATCCTGCCCGGTCGCATCCTCGATCAGCTTCATCAGGAAGCGTCCAAGCTGGCGATCCTCGTTGGGAGACTCGACAAAAGCCTGCTTGGCTTTTTCACGCAGTTCAGGGAGTAACCTGTCGCCAAGGACCATCGTCTCGTCCCACTGCTTGCGAATCGTCGTGACTTCCTCTGGACTGGCCTGGAGAAAGTCGACCCGCAATTTCTGCAGTGTGCGGAGCATTGTCTTCCACTCTTCCAGCTTTGCCTTGTAAGCCTTGGCTGCCGGCTTTTCTGCATCGGCCGCAGGTTCTTGCTGGGCACTCAGCTGGAAACTCGCCAGCAGGCCGACCAGCACCATGCAGATCATCAATCGCCTGCCCATGGTTACGGTGCTCCTCGCGTGGGACTCTAATGGTTCAAAACGCTTCTCTCTCTTAACATTAACATACCCGGGTGGATTGTCACCAGCCTTCACCAGGGGTTGTTCCGTCCGGCCAGGAGATTCCTTCCGTCGTGCCCAAGAAAAAAAATAACCGCACATCTCCTCGTGGTACCCCCGCGGGCGTACGAATCATCGGAGGTACCCTGGGCGGCCGAAACCTGCATTACAGCGGGGATCTTCGTACCCGTCCCATGAAAGACCGGCTACGGGAAGCAATTTTCAACCTGGTAGGACCGCGGATAAAAGGAATGCAGGCGATTGACCTGTTTTCTGGAACCGGGGCACTTGGAATCGAGGCGGTCAGTCGCGGTGCCACGAAGGCGGTACTCATCGAACGTCACTTTCCCACGGTCGGCCTGATTCGACAGAGCATCGAAGACCTTGGGCTGGAGCACCAGGTGACGGCAATTGCCACGGACACTTTCTACTGGGTCGAGCAGGGACTGGAAACAGATCTCCCGCTCACTGCAAACGCGCCGTGGCTCGTCTTCTGCAGCCCCCCCTATGATCTTTACCAGACCGAGGCCGGGCCCATCGAATCCATGTTACAGCAGATTGGAGAACTGGCACCCCGGGAGAGCATCCTGGTTGTAGAATCTGATGACAGGTACGACCACCAGCAGCTCCCCTGGGCCGGCAGCTGGGATATTCGCAGTTATCCACCGGCTGTGGTTGGCATGTGGATCAAGCCCGGCGGTGACGCGGAGGAGCAGTAATCCATGGAAATCCGGAATATTCACCAGGTACCAGTGTTCACTACCAAGGATGGATCAGAGATCCGCGAACTGCTGGCCCATCGTAATTCCTCGATCCGGAACCAGAGCCTTGCCGAGGCCAGGCTCGCCCCCGGACTGGCAACGACACCTCATTTCCACCCCCGGACCGAGGAGATCTACTATATCCTTTCCGGGGAAGCAGAAATGACCCTCGACGGGAAACAGCACACTGTCCGTACAGGGGATGCCATTGCCATCCCCCCCGGCTGCCTGCACACGATTCACAACACTGGAAAGCAGACCCTCGTCTTTCTCTGCTGCTGTGCCCCGGGTTATGAAGACGACGACACCGAGTTACGGGACGATCTCCTCTGATCGAGCCTTTTTCCCCGCAACGGGACTTCACCAAGGGCATAATAATGCCCTCTATAAGCCTGAAACGGCTAACGATTGTCGATTTTTCTGGCGTTTTTTGCCGATCTTTACAGAAGCGGCTGTCTAGGTAAATAATCCTCCGCGGATTCCCTTTGCGGTCCCTTGCAAGCCATCCCAACGGACGTGAAAAGCAATGAAATCGACCTCGTCCTGGCTGATTTTCTGCATCGCCGGCAGCCTGCTGGTGCTGTCCATGCTCGTCCCCTATCTCTGGAATCCAGAGGCCCAGCAGGTTGCCCTGTCAGATCGTGCCGAGAGAAAACACGTTGTCGCCACAGAGGCCAAGCCAGCCCCTGAATCTCTCCCATCGGCAGTCCCGGGACCCGTTCCCAGGACGGTTCACCGTCCTCCACAAGAACCACTGGTTATTCTCCCCGCGGTGGCGACCATGCCGCAGCAGGAAACCAGCTCCGAATTGCCACCCCCGCTTTCCATTCCACTTGAGCCGGGCATTCTCGCCAGGGCCCCATTGCCAAGAAGCCTGGCAACTCCAACCACCACCGGTCTTATCAAGCCCCCCACCTCGCCACCTGTGATCCCAGCGGAAACATCGATGGATCCAACCATCGGCCGTCGCATCGGTCCCCGGATCGCCCCCACATTCCACCGGGCAGGGGGCACGTCTCCCTCACGGGCTACTGAAACCATGACATCCGAGATACGGGGATGGCAGGTTGCCCGCTGGCCCTATCCAGACCGGCTTGTTCGCCGATTGCAGACGGCCGAGAGCTGGCCCGCATCGGCCACCTGGTCAACAGCCGTTCGTGGAGAACTGGTGCAATTATCCCAGCTCTCTTCCCTGAGTCATCCGACCAGTCACTTGATACTCGATCGGCTTGCCAGCTATACCCGCATCGCCCCCTCGATCGCCTCCTCGCTTGTGGATCCCGACCGGCAGATTGAATTCTCCAGGATGGTCTCCTCACTCGACCGCAGAATCCATGTTTGGCGTTTCATCGATGCGGGAATCACTGGACAGTCCGAGGATCTTGGAAGGGAACGGCTGCCCATGCAGCAGGTGTTGCATGCCGTGGAAGATCGGCTGGAAGGTGCCGCCAGCCAGGCGGGATGGGTTGAGTACCTGATGCTTGAACAACTTGGAACAGGTCTGCGTGCGGAACGTGTCAGTCATGATCGAATGTCGCGACTTGCCAGCACGATCCTGCAACGGATGAATACACCCCAATTGACCACTGCCCAGCGTTCCATGATGGAGGAGGAGGAGTTCCTTGCCCTTGAACAGGGTTTGCGAAGGCTTGGCTGTCGGCCGTTTTCCTACACGGCCCTGCTGGAAGCAGTGGAACAACTGGAAGAATCTCGCTCCCGGGGAGCAGGACGAATGCTTGCCAGGGCCTGCCAGCACCTGGAGTGGTCACCCAGCCAACCGCTCGCAGAACTTGGCTTTGCTCTCCAGGACAATTACCGGCAGGGTAATATCCGTGTCACGCTCTCGGAGGCCCTGGTCAACCGGAGCCTGCCTGACACGGTTGACCATGCCGACTCCATCAATGATCAGCTCATGGGTGCCCGCATCAAGGGGAATGCAACGACCACGAGTGGCCTGCGTGTCGTGCTGGTACCGGATGATGATCACTGGCATATCGGTATCGAAGTGGATGGTGTCATCGAGGCAAAGACGCAATCCCAGCGGGGACCGGCGACATTCGTCAACGAGGGTGCATCACGGTTCCAGGTGAACAAACAGCTGCGACTTGGCGCAACCGCCCTGGAAACGACTCCCGCCGTGGCGCAGGTCGACATCGATTCCCGCCTGGTCGATTTCAAAACCGACTACGATGACATGCCGTTGCTCGGTGGACTGGCACGGAACATGGCCAAGAACCAGTACCGCAAGGGAGTTCGTTCTGCAGAAAAACAACTCCAGGTGGAACTGGCAACCAACACCGAGAAGAAGCTGAACCAGCACGTTGACCAGCAGGTGGAATTCGCTCGTGAAACCTACCAGCAACGATGGTTGCAGCCGCTGAACCGCCTGGAGCTTTCCCCACAAGCGGTCTCCCTGGTGACGCGGAAAGACAAGTTGATGATGGATTACCGGATTGCCGGCAAGGGACAACTCGCAGGCTTTGGAGAATGTCCCCTGGCCCCTGCCGAGAGCCTGTTCCAGCTTCAACTACACGAATCCGCAGTCAATAACCTGCTTGAAAAGATGGACCTTGACGGCCGACGCGATAACCTGCCAGCCTTCTTTCGAGAGATTGCAGGGAGCCTGGGAATGGAGACCGTCGCCATCCCTGCAGAGGTACCCGAGGACGTGATTATCGAATTGGCACCGGTCTCCGCCGTGAGCGTTCGATTTGAACAGGGTGTACTCCGGTTACAGCTCAACCTGCGAGAGCTTCGCCAGGGGCAGCGTAATAGCTGGCGCAATTTCAGTATCGTGGCCCTTTACCGACCCGCCGATTCAAGCGGAGAAGCCAGCCTGGTACGGGAAGGACACTTGAATGTGATCGGCCGGTCGATACGACTGGGAGACCGGATTGTCCTGCAGGGTATCTTCAATAAGGTTTTCTCACGGGCTCGCCCGATCACGATCCTGACACAGGACCTGGTTCAACAACCAGCCCTGGCAGACACCCGGATCACCCATCATGTCATCGAAAATGGATGGTTGAGCATCGCCCTTGGGAGTACTGGTTCAACTGCTCGCTAAGGGCACCAGGATGGATTCCCTGAAACCAGTCAAGGGGCGGGATACTTGAGGCGATTCTTTTCCATCTTCTTTTCGATCGCCGCGGACAAATCCAGTTTCAGTCGGTTTGCCATCGCCAGGGCATAGCAGACCACGTCGGCAAGTTCCTCGCCTGCACCAAACACCTTGTCTGGATCCCTTGCGATCTCGGACGATTCCTCCATCGTCAGCCACTGGAAATGTTCCAGGAGTTCCGCTGCCTCGACCGCCAGTGCCATGCTGATGTTCTTGGGCGTGTGAAACTGATGCCAGTTTCGCTCCCGAACAAACTGTTCCACGGTCTCCCTGAGTTCGCGGACGGTTGTCTGTTCGTCATTCATCGAGGGCTCCTTGGGGAAAATCAAGGGGAACGTTTGAGGTCGCTAATCCAAGGCGTCTACCGCCACCAAACCAGCCGGTTATATTGAATTGCCCACGGGCAAGCAACAAGGTAA
>CAYYZW010000122.1:0-8101 GCA_964476375.1 uncultured Pirellulaceae bacterium | reverse complement strand
AGATTTGAACCTGGGATCGCTGATGGAACTGGCCGGGGGAACAGAGGAAACCCCGGTAGAAATTGGTGAACTGGAGACCACCGAGAGGGAGGTTCCTGAGGCTCCGGGCGAGACTCCCGCCGAGGTGCAGGCTCCCGCCGTACAGGATGTGGATGCCGAGATTGACCTGAATGCTATGTTTACCGAGCAGCTTGCAGAGGATACTCCCCAGGCGGAACCGCCGCTGGACCTGGGGGCGATCGCAGAACCGGCCGCTGCTGAGGCGGAACCGCCGCTGGACCTGGGTGCGATGACAGAACCGGCCGCTGCCGCCCAGGATAATGATGTTCTGGAACTGGTGGATCTAGATGAAATGCCGCCGACCAATGCGGCTCCTGCCGACCAGGGGCCTGTGGAGGAACTAGAACTTGTGGATCCCGAGCAGCAACCCCCCCCAGCGACAGATGGTGATGATGACGACTTGAAGTCCTTCCTTAATAACTTCAAGTAGTCCACACCGGTTTGCTTTTCTCTGGCAACGACATGCGGTATCGTTGTTACCGTCTGTCCCTGTCTGGGTTGGATGCCCGCGGGCCGAGGTAATTCCTTTTTTGGCGCATGGTGATTCCGTGAAAAAAAATTCCCTTCCTTGCTTCCTGCTTCTCCTTGTTATGAGCTGGGGATGTCGCCCCGGGGATCCGCCAGCGGCCCCGGATGCTGACCATGCTATCGGCGAACAGCCATTATCCATTCCAGGCGTTCCCGACCCGGATCCAGTCGAGCAGGAAGAGCCAGTCGAGCAGGAAGAACCGACTGGGCAGGAGGAGCCAGGCCAGCAGCAGGAGCCAGGCCAGCAGGAAGAGCCGGCTGGGCAGCAGGAGCCAGGCCAGCAGGAGGAGACAGGCCAGCAGGAGGAGGCAGCCAAAGGAGCGAAACAAACCACCGACAAGAAACATACCAACCGTCTGGTGGATGAAACCAGTCCCTACCTCTTAATGCACGCTCATAATCCGGTCGACTGGTATCCCTGGGGTGAAGAGGCTTTTGAGAAGGCGAAAAAGGAAAACAAGGTGGTCTTTCTCTCCATTGGCTATTCCAGCTGTCACTGGTGCCACGTGATGGAGCATGAATCTTTCATGGACGAGGAGATTGCCAAGTACCTCAACGAGCACTTTATCTGCATCAAGGTGGATCGCGAGGAACGGCCGGACATCGACCAGATTTACATGCGGGCGACCGTGTTGATCAATGGTCGCGGTGGCTGGCCGATGAGTGTCTTCATGACACCGGGGGCGGAACCCTTTTTTGGCGGTTCCTACTTTCCCGCACGTGACGGCGACCGGGAGGGAATCATGGGATTCCTGCCCTTGATAGAGAAAGTCCAGAATGCATGGAAAGAGATGCCCGAGGTTCTCGAGGCGGATGGCAAGAAGCTGGCTGAATACGTCAAGACGGACCTGGATGGGAGGCGTCCCGGGTCGCTCACACCTCTTGGCAAAGATGTCCTGGACAATACCGTCCAATCCCTGCGACAGCAATTTGACGTCGAACATGGAGGATTCGGGTTTTCTCCTGCCGAGCCGATGCGGCCCAAGTTCCCCTCTCCCTCCAATCTCGACTTTCTTATTTACCGGCTACAGCATGCCGAGGGAGAGATCAAGGAGTTACCCGAATGGGTGATGCTGGTCCGTCAGCTGGATCGGATGGCCATGGGGGGGATCCGGGACCACCTGGGAGGCGGTTTTCACCGTTACAGCGTCGACCGATTCTGGCTGATCCCCCACTTCGAAAAGATGCTCTACGACAACGGCCAGCTGGCAAGCGTTTACAGCGAGGCCTACAAGCTGACCGGGGACGAGGAGTACCGGCAGGTGGTCGAGGAGATGCTGGCTTTTATCACGCGTGAAATGACCGGTGAACACGGGGGTTTCTATTCCGCGCTCGATGCCGACTCGGAGGGGGAGGAAGGGCGTTTCTATCGCTGGGAAAAGAAACAGCTGGAAGAGCAGCTTTCGGCTGTGGACTACAGCCTGTTTGCCAGGGTCTACGGGATCAATGATGAGCCGAATTTCGAAGAGGAATACTATGTGCCCATGCTCTCGGAGACCCGGGCGGAGCTGGCGCCGAATTACGAGATGAGGCGACAGCAGCTGGAAGCGAAATTTCTGCCCATTCGCCAGCAGCTCTTTACACGACGGGCAGAACGTGTTCGGCCGTTAACGGACGACAAGGTCCTGACCAGCTGGAACGGGTTGATGATCCGTGGTTTTGCCGATGCCGGACGGATACTGGAAAAACCAGGTTACCTCGAAACGGCTGAGAAAGCGGCAACGTTCGTGCTGGAACAACTTTCCGATCAGGAAGGGCGTTTGTTGCGGACGTTTCGCGGCGGGGAAGCAAAGCTCAATGCTTACCTTGTCGATTATGCTTTCCTGGTCGAGGGCCTGCTTTCCCTGCACCGGGCAACCGGCAAGAAGGAGTGGCTTGATGAGGCAGATCGGCTGATGAAGATCCAGCTTGAACTCTACTGGGACGATACCAACAGCGGTTTTTTCTTCACATCCAATGACCATGAATCCCTGCTGGCACGGGGGAAGAACCCTGTCGACGGTGCCCAGCCCTCGGGGAACTCGGTCTCTGTCCAGAACCTGCTCACGCTGGCCCGCGAGCTTGAAAACGAGGAATACCTGGAGCGTGCTGACCGTACCATTCGCTCTGTGTCAGGGATTCTCAGCAATTCTCCCTCAGCATCGCCGCGGATGGTGATCGCCGTCGGGCAGTTGCTTGAGGCCCGTGGCAAGGAATAGCAGCCCGGGCATTCAGAGACGAAGCATGTCCTGAAGCTGTTGGCTTACCAGCGGGGCGTCATGGGCCATGCGGAAACTGATGATAGCACCAATGCAGAGTGCAAATGCCATCAGGATCGTGGCGTACCAGTTGACCGGGGCCCTGGATTCCTTGAGGCTCCTGGCCAGGGCTATTTCCAGTTTCCGCCAGCCCGCCGCGTCCTGGCTGGGGCCTGCGGCCACCAGTTGCACACATCGCAAGGGGCCAGCGGGTTCCACGGTGAACTGGATATTGAGCTGTGGCATGATCAGACACTGGCCGGCTCGTCGCATTTCCTCATCCAGCTCCTTGACCGTGCTGGCCAGCAGCGGCCGTAGCTGGTCGGTGGTGATGTTGTAGATCACCAGTCGGGGGCGCATCAGCAGCACACCGAGTGTCCAGGCCAGCACGTAGAGCGTGATCATCATCAGCCAGATATAGGGGCCAAAACGGTCTGCTGCCGTGTCGGGAACAAAGAGCTGCAGCGGGCCGATAATGAAAAAACCACAGAGGGCAATTCCCAGGGCTGCCATGTCCCGTGCGCCGCTCGTCAGAAAGGGTCTGCGGCGGGAATTGATCAGCCCGACCATGAACAGGTAGACCGCCAGGGGGCCGAGCGAGATGCAAAGGTGGAGTGTTTGCATGGGGAGCCCTGCTCAACGGGGATCTGCGGAAAGCCCGGGATGGACTAAAAATCATCCTATGTCTCCGCTGCCCGATGGTCAATCGTCAAGCCACAAGTGTTACAGCCAGCGGCGGCGCATCAGGTAATAGACGGGAATGGCGATCATGATCAGGCCGGCACCAATCAGGGCACTTTGCCGGGTGTTGATGAACACCTGGGAGAGAAACCAGATGTTGAAAACCAGGAAAATGATCGGTATCAACGGGTAACCGGGAACGCGGTAGGGTCGCTCGCGGTCCGGTTGACGCCAGCGCAGCACCATCACCGCGGCAACGGCCATCACGTAAAACACGACGCTGGTAAAGGCACTGTAGTCGGTGAGGACATCGAACGTGTCCTGCGCGTCCTCCAGTTGCAGCAGCGTGATGTAAGCCGGCACGATCAGCAGCAGCAGGATTGCCATGATCCCCTGCAGCGCAATGGACCTGGCCGGGGTTTTGTAACGGGGATGGATTTTCTCCAGGCTGGGAAAGAAGACCCGATCGCGAGCCATGGCATAGGTCACGCGAGGAGTGACCAGCAGGCCTGCATTGACGGCACTGAATGTACTGATGATGACCACCACGCTGGCGATCGAGACAGCCAGGCCGGCCTGCGAGGGGAACATTTTCTTCATTGCTTCCTGGGAGGCAAACTTGCCCGAACTGGCGACCTCGGTGACCGACATGACCGAGTGCATTGCCAGGGTGAAAATGACATAGAGAATGATCAAGATGACCATTCCACCGACCAGGGCACGGGAGAGGTTCTTTTGTGGGTCACGAATCTCCTCGGCCACCGGTGTGACAAAGTGCCAGCCGTTGTAGGCCCACATGATGGCCAGGAAGATCTTTGTGAGCCGAAACATCATATCCTTGTCAGGAATATCCTGGGTTCCGAAGTTGGCAATGCTGACAACCTCGCTACTGCCGAAGAGGAGGAAAATAGGCAGGGAGGCAAAGGCAAGCAGGAAGCCGGCCTTGATGAACGTCGTGATTGTCTGGACCAGGCCTCCCCAGACCACGCCAGCCACATTGACCGTCGTTAACAATACGATGATCGAGGCTGCCAGGGAGGTGTCCACCCAGATTCCGAAGCCACTCTCGTAACCAAATAGCTGTGCCAGGGTTCGGATACAGAGAAAAGAGAGGGCGCCGTTTGCCGCCGGTTGGACCAGCAGGGTGTCATTCCAGCCAGAAAGAAAAGCACCTGGCTTCCCGTATGCTTCTCGCATGTAAACATAGTGCCCGCCCGCCGCGGGATGCATCCGGGCCAACTCCGACATGCAGAGGGCGCCAAACAGGCAGACCAGGCCTCCCACCACCCAGGCGCCAATGATCAGTGGGAACTGACCGCCGTAAAGGGCGATATCTCCGGGCTTGGCGAAAATCCCCGATCCGATCACGCTTCCTACCACCATGGCAATGGCGGCCGTGGTTCCCAGCTTTCGAGCGAGACTGGGAGAGGATGGATCAGGCGGGAGCGTGGCCATGGCAGCAAAATACCCGGGAAAGCGAACTGGGAGATGTCACCAGTGTACTGCTCGTGGCACTCGCCTGCAGCTCTCGGCAAGCGATGCTCAATCGTTCTTGTCGTCGCCCGCGGTCTCCGGGCTTTGTTTGACCCGTCGCTGCAGGTCCTGTATTTGATCACTCAGGTTCTCGAGTCGCTGGTGACCATCGATCACCACGTCGTCCAGATCCTGGGCGGTTTTTTCCAGGTGCGTGAACAGCGTCTCCAGCTTGTCGACACGTTCGTCGATCTTCTGGCGAGAAGCAGCAGGTTCTGAAGATGCCATGGGGCCTGACCGGGAAAGAAGAATGAACGGGCAAATGAAGTCGGCAACCGGATTTCTATACCTGATCCTTCCCTCCCCCCGCAAGAGCAAACAGATTCTCTCAGGGGGACGGGATATGGTTAAACGTCTGCTGGACGATTTCACGATCGTCGGGATCAGAGATCGCCTCGATTGCTTCACGGGCATCACGATAGGCGGTCGTGTATCTCCCGGTGTTTCCCGCAAGATGTGCTGCATGGGCGTGGATCGCGTGGGTGAAAGCGATCTCCCAGTCAGGGGTATCGTCCTGGTTCAAGAAGAAGTCGCACATCGTCGTGGCATATTCCAGGGCAGATTTTCCATGGCCCAGCAGTGCATGGGCCTCCGCCAGGAGCATGGTGGCACGCATTTGATGGAGTGTCGTACCGACCTAGGTCCAGTGAAAGGCTGAGGCATGGGCCGCGTTGAGCATCTCTTCGTCTTCCTTCGGGCTGCGGTCCTGGACCGACAGGTCCCATGCAAGGTTGTTGAATTCAATGGCAAAGGAGCGATGCCAGGCGGTGGCGGTGTTTTCTGTTGGCTGAGGGGACATGCTTGGTTTCCTTTCTTGAGGCAAGGGTTTTTCGTCTGGTCAGAATTGGGCAGGAAAGGTGTTTTTTCGACCTGCGTTTGAAGGCAGATTCCGGAGGAGAGAGTACCACAAAATAGTATTTTACAAGCCCCAATCGCCTTGCCTGTTCCGGTAACTGGGGTGCCCGGGTTGAAATCATCGGGCCTCTGTGATTGATTGGTAATCTAAGAGAACAGGAAGGAAAAGAATGTCCATAGAACAACTGGCGATTAATACAATTCGAACGCTCTCGATGGATGCGGTTCAGAAGGCCAACAGCGGTCACCCCGGCACGCCGATGGCCCTGGCCCCTGTCACTTACCTGCTCTGGAATGAATTTCTCAGGTACGATCCGCAGCAGCCACACTGGCCGGCCAGGGATCGCTTTGTCCTCTCCTGTGGGCACGCCTCGATGCTCCTTTATTCCATCCTTCACCTGGCCGGTGTCCAGAATGAGGAAGGGGATGGCGCGGCTATTTCCCTGGAAGATATCAAGTCATTCCGTCAACTGGGAAGTCCATGTGCCGGGCACCCTGAACTGGGAGATGCGGCGGGAATTGAAATGACGACCGGTCCGCTGGGACAGGGAGTCGGAACCAGCGTCGGGATGGCAATGGCATCCCACTGGATGTCCGCCCGTTATGGCCGGCCAGGTCATGAGCTGCTGGACTACAACGTCTATGTCCTTTGCAGTGACGGTGACGTGATGGAAGGGATCGGTTGCGAGGCGGCCTCGCTGGCCGGTCATCTCAAGCTGGGAAATCTCTGCTGGATCTATGACGATAACCGGATCACCATCGAGGGGGAGACCGACCTGTCTTTCAGCGAGGACGTGGCGACTCGATTCCAGGGCCTGGGTTGGAACACGGTGACGGTGGAGGATGCCAATGACCTGGATGCGATTCGACAGGCACTGACGGCCTTTCAGCAGACCAGCGACAAGCCCACGCTGGTCATCCTGCGAAGCGTGATTGGCTACGGATCGCCCAACAAAGCAGACTCGCATGCGGCCCACGGCGCACCGCTGGGAGAAGAAGAGATCGTTCTTACCAAGCAGGCCTACGGCTGGACGGCCGAGGAGCCCTTCCATGTTCCCGCCGAGGTTCTCCAGCACATGCAGGAGGGTCTCGGTACCCGGGGTGCTGCCCAGAAACTCCAGTGGCAGCAGGATCTTGAACGGTACGCGAGCGAGTTTCCTGCCCAAGCAGAACAGCTTGACTGCATCTGGCGGGGAGAGCTGCCCGGTGACTGGGAGGATGGCATCCCGGTTTTCCCGGTGGATGAAAAAGGACCGGCGACCCGGGTCTCCTCGGGGATCGTGCTTAACGGGCTGGCTGGGAAAATGCCCTGGCTGCTCGGTGGGTCGGCAGACCTGGCACCCTCGACGATGACCATGCTGAATGAAGAGGATGCCGGGGACTTCAGCAGTGGGAATTATGCCGGGCGAAATATGCATTTTGGCATCCGTGAACATGTGATGGCCGCCATCTCCAATGGCATGGCGCTCTCGGGCCTGCGACCCTACTGCGCCACGTTCTTTGTCTTTGCGGACTACCTGCGTCCCTCTCTCCGGCTTAGTTCGATCATGCACTTGCCCGTGATTTATGTGATGACGCATGACTCGATCGGCCTCGGGGAAGATGGCCCCACGCACCAGCCGGTAGCCCAGCTGGCTGCCTGTCGGGCTATCCCCAACCTGCTTGTGATGCGGCCGGCGGATGCCGGGGAGGTGGCCGAGTGTTATCGTGCGGCACTCAGGACACCGGACCATCCTTCCATGCTTGTCCTGACCCGGCAGGGACTTCCCACGCTTTGCCGAGAGAAGTATGCAGAACCGGCAGTCGAACGGGGGGCCTATGTCCTGGCGGATTCGGATGGTGACCCCGAGGTATTGTTACTCGGTACCGGCAGCGAGATTGGTATCTGCCTGGCAGCCCATGACCAGTTGTCCGCCGAGGGCATTGCCTCGCGCGTTGTCAGCATGCCATGCTGGGAGCTCTTCGATCAGCAGGATCAGCAATACCGTGACCAGGTGCTTCCGCCGGGTGTCGTCGCACGGGTCGCCGTGGAGGCTGGAATTCGCCAGGGATGGGATGCTTATCTGGGAGAGAGAGGCCGTTTCGTGGGGATGACCGGATTCGGGGCGTCGGCCCCAGCCAGTGTTCTTTACGAGCACTTTGGCATTACGGCAGAAAATGTCGCCGGCCAGGCTCGTGAACTGGTTGGCCGTTGAGTCGTTAGACGA
>CAYYZW010000121.1:0-12395 GCA_964476375.1 uncultured Pirellulaceae bacterium | reverse complement strand
ACCAGTGACAGCTTTACCTACAAGGCGAATGACGGCAGTGGCGACTCGAATACGGTCACCGTGGCGATCACGGTCATTGCACCCAACTCGGCCCCGGTGGCGGACGACGGCAGCCTGACGACACCGGATAACACGCAGCTGGTCCGGAATGCCCAGAACGGACTGGCCGCATTCGTGGAAGATGTGGATGAGGACGATCTTACCTTTAGCCTGGTTGCCGATGTGACCCACGGCGACCTGTCGCTGGCCAGTAACGGCAGCTTTACCTACATGCCTGACGAGAAGTTCAACCGCACGGACAGCTTTACCTACAAGGCCCATGACGGAGCGCTCGACAGTAACGTGGCCACGATGACGATCAGCATCGATACCTCCTATGCCTGGTACAACTACAAGAACCGGTGGGATGTGGATGAGGACAACGGCATCCACCCGGTCGATGCCCTCTATATCATCGATGCCTTCCACCTCGGGGTGGAGCGGAATCTGCCCAATGACCGCCCTCGCCCGCTAACCAAGCCCTTCTACGATGTGAACTGGGACAGCAAGCTGACGCTGGACGATGCCCAGCTGATTGTTGACTGGATCAATAATCCCCCGTCGGGCGAGGGAGAAGCCGAGGGGGAAGCCTTCTTGAGCGGCCGCTGGCAGCCGCTCGCCACCAGCCAGTGGCGTACCGACTCGGCGGCCGGGGCGCCATCGCCGGTGCTTTCCGGCCAGTCGCACGTTGAGCAGCTGGACGACGCCTGCCGCAGCCTGCAGCCGGCCGCCGCGGTGCTGGACCTGCTCGATTCGCGCTCTGCCAGCCAGCCCCAACTGGTGGACCAGGTGCTGGAGGACGACCTCGACTCACTGCTCGAGGACGAGCTGGCGGATCTGATCCAGTAAGGGTCACGCCCTGCTAGTACGTCAGCTCGCTGGCGACATAGAAACTGGCACCGGGCTGGAAGAGGGATGTGCCGCTGGGGGAGCGGAAATCGAGGTGCTCGCGATAGTGGCGGTCGGTCAGGTTGTCCACGCCCAGCCAGAAGGTCAGGTTGTCACGCTTTCGCACAAAGGCCCGCAGGTCCCAGGTGGTAAAGCCCTCGGTCGGCGATTCCAGCAGGCTCTCTGCCACGCGGTCCTGGCTGGCCACCAGGCGGGCCGAGAGTTCCAGCCCCCACCTGGGCAGCTCCCCCCCGGCATTCAGACGGATGCCGACAATGCTCTGCAGTGGCAGGATCGAGGGGAGTGGTTCGCTGTCGCCCCCGGTGATGCCGCTAAAGAAACCACGCGGCAGCCCCGGCACCTGCTCACTGGGATTACCCGGGCTGGACGGCTGCGTGGCAAAGGAACCGTTACGGCTGCGGTCGGTTCCCTCGACATAACTCAGGTTACCGAAAATGGTCAGCTCCTTGCGAAGCTCGTACTCGCCGTAAAATTCCACCCCGGCCAGCGTGGCCAGGTCCGTGTTGACGTACTTGAGCGATACCTGTTCCACCTGGCCCAGCGGCGGGCCGTTAAAGGCGCCGATGTTCTCAAAAGTAATGTAGTCGTTTACCCAGGCGTGAAAGCCGGTCACCTTGCCCCGCCAGTTGTCCTTCTCCCAGCTCAGCCCCACGTCCAGCTGGAAACGGTCCTCGGACTTGAGCCGCGGGTCGCCGGTCGCGGTGTTCTGGCCATTCTGCAGCAGGAACAGGAAGGTCTCGGCGGCATAGAGCTCGGTCAGCGAGGGGTTCTGCTGGGCAAACCCGAAGCTGATGTCCAGGCCGGTGGTCTCGCTCAGCTCGCGCTGGGCCGTGATATACCCCATCCAGAGCATGAAGTTCTGGTGATACTCGTCCGAGCCGACGATATCGGCAAAAGAGGACTGCGGAGTCTGTAAACCAAGGGCGTCAAGCTTGGCCGGGTCGTCAATGATATCGCTGTTGACCACGTCGACACGGCCACCGCTGCGGATGGTCCAGCCGCTCTCCAGGTCACGCCGGTCCTCGACGAAAAATCCGGGGTCGACCTGGTCGGATTTGGGAATCGGCGAGTTCGCATCCGTAAAGACGTTAAAGCCGATTCGCCCGGAGGCGATCTCGTTGAGTTCCTGGCGGAGGTAACGCAGATCCACACCGGCGGTCACCGTGTGGTCCTCCTCGGGCTCCCACTCCGAGGCGGCCCGGAAGCCGCTGGACATGGCATTCACGTCGGTAAAGCCCTCGTACTGGAAAAACTGAAAGAGGGGAAACTGCTGCCGCTTGGCAGCACTCTGGGCGTTACCCGAAAACCGCGTCTGGTTATACCAGGCGTCGACCGTCAGCCGGTCGTTCCAGTCCATGCCGGTGGTGTCGTAGGTCACCTCGTAGCCATCGGTGACCAGGAAGTCCATGTCAAAGGCCATTCCGGGGAATTCCACATCGGTCTGGTCCAGCCGCAGGTAGGTAAACTCGATCGAGCTCTCGTCGTCCAGGTCACGGCCGACGGTAAAGTCGAACATGCGGGAGTTGTAACCGGAGGCGACCGGGGTGCCGTCTCCGGCCACGTAGTCATTCCCGGTACGGTGGCTGTAACCAAAGCGGTAACCCCAGTCGGCGTCGCCCCCCAGCAGCGTCTGGCGGCCGTGCCACTGGTTCCCGTTGGAGCGGAAGTCCATCATCGTGCTGCCGGCGGTCGAGGGGCCATCCTCGAATCGCGGTGAGCCGAGCAGCTGCACGTCCATGAACTGGAATCCCGGGCCGTAGAGCGAGCTGAAGGGGCCCTTGATGATGGCGATGTCCGAGATCACGCTCGAGTCGATCTTGCTCAGCACCGTGTCCAGGTCGATCCGGGCTGGTACCCAGTGGGAACCGGAGGCGGCCAGTCGCCCCACCCGGCTGCCGCGCAGGCGGGGATCATTGACGATCGGTGTTCGCCGCTGCAGGCCCACGCCGATCACCGAGGGAGACTTGCCGATCAGGCCGCCGCTATCGGTGGTGGCCCGGGCCTTGGACTCAATGCCGAGCAGCACGTCAGTACTTGGCCGGAGCCCCTTTCGGGACTCACTGGAAAGCAGGCTGCGTCCAACCTGGTAGGTGGAGAAGAAGTCCCTGGTGAACTGGTTGGTGGCGGCCGGGGTCTGCACCCGGGGGTCGAATGTCAGCCGGGGCATCAGCGGTGGCTGGTCCTGGAGCAGGATCGTCACCCCCAGCCGTCCGGGCTGGAGCAGGATCTCTGGCATGTCCCCGATCACCCGGACCACGTCCGTGCTCTTTGCGTCCTGGGCGGAAGTCTCCCCGGGGAGTATGCAGAAAAAAAGCACGGCGGCGAACAGCCACCGGGAAAGCCGCGCATCAATCTGAAGGTGGCATTGCATGCCATCCCTCCCTGGATGCGCATGGCAGAACAGAACCCTTATAACCGTTACTACTGTTATTTTCGGTAAGTGGAGGCCCCTGCCTTGACCTTCAGAATATCGGTTAAAACAGCTGGAAAATGCTTATTTCAGGGCGATTCTGGCAGGAATTGTTCCAGCAGCCATTTCATCCGTGGATTTCCCGGCTGCTGGTCCTGAAACCAGCTGCGAGCGGCGGCCCGGTGCTCCTCGGCCGCCGGCTGGTCATCCTGGGCTGTGGCGATCAGCGAGGCGACCAGGTCGTCCAGTCCGCTTGGCTTTAGCCGTGCCTGGTCGGCTGCTGCCAGAGCGCGTTCGGCATTCTCCAGTGTGCCCAGTGTGGCCGAGAGCAGCTCTGCATGAGCCAGCAGGTTCTGGTAGCGGGGGTTGGAGGGAGCCTGCCGTGCCGCCTCCCGGGCGAGTTCCAGGGCCCTCTCCAGTGACGTGTCATCGTGCAATTGGGGGTGATGGACGATCAGCCGGGCCAGCTTGAATTGCTCGTCGGGCGTGGGAGTGCTGGAGAGAACCTGTTCCCACTGCTCGCTGGCCTCCTGCCAGCAGGCACGTGCCTCCTCCTCGCGGTCAAGGGAGACGAGCAGTTCTCCCTTGCGTGCCAGGGCGCCGGCGTGGTTGCTTCGAAACTGGGGAATATCACCGTTAAGATCAATCAGCCCGGCCATTTCGGCAATCGACTCATCGACCAGCGCCAGGGCATCCGCGGGCTTCCCCTCGGCAGCTGATACATCGGCCAGGTGCCGGCGGGCGATGGCCAGTCGCTCCTTGTAGAAGACCTGGTCTGGATTCTTCTCGGCCAGCTGGTCAAGGATATCAACAGCCTTACCGGTGGACTCGCGGGCCTGTTCAGGATGGCCCATGTGAAGCTCGCAGCGGCCGATTATCTGGGAGCTTGCCCCCAGCTGTTCCCGGAACCGGTCAATATCTGGGGCAAGCTGCACAAGGTCTGTAAAGCGGCGCGTTGACTCACGGAGGAGAGTGGTCGCAGCCTCCAGGTCATGAATTTCAAAATAAAGTTGTCCAAGATCTGCCTGGGTCATTGCCTGGTTTTCCTGGAAGACGGGCAGGTCGGGAATGGCGGTTACCAGCACCTGGTAGGCTTCGAGTGCTTCTTGGTAGGACTTCAGTTCAGCTTTCGTATCCCCCAGCTCTTTACTTGTGATCGCCAGGGAAATCAGCAGTGCGGCCCGGGACTGGAGGTAATCCGGGTTTTCCCGGTCGGCTTCCAGGAGCTGGTCAAATTGTAAAATACCCCGCTGGAATTTTTCACCCGCTTCTTGAACTCGCCCTTCCTGGAAATGAATGATGCCTGCCAGGTTCAGGGCATTAGATATCTCGATTGCCAGTTCTGGATTGCGGGCGGAACTGGACTGGATGCGATTAAAGAGTTCCAGGGATTCGAGGACTTCGGCACTGCCTTCACGATTTTCACCTCTTTTCACACGGAGGTTGGCCGAGTTGGAGAGCGCACTGGCGAGGGTTTTCACCAGGCTCTCGTCGTCCGGCCATTGTGTTATCATCTCGCGGAGCTGCCTGGTTGTTTCCTGGTAGATCTCGCTGGATCTGTCAAGGTTTCCCAGTTCATCGTAGAGAACTCCTAGCTTGATATTGGCGATGGCCAGCTCCCGTGACGCGTCAGGTCCCCCGGGATTCTGTGTCTTGAGCTCGCTGAACACGCTGACCGCCTGCTGGTACGCCATTTCTGCCTCGGCAGCCTGGTTCAGGCTGCGGCGGATGTCTCCCAGCCTCAGGTAGGCCCGGCCGCGTTCCAGCTGGATTTCCAGGTCGTCGCTTTTCTCGGAGGCAAACCGCTCGTAATCGGCCGCGGCTTTCTCCAGCAGCCCCTGGCGCATCGGCTGCACGCCGGGGTAGTACTTGAGGACTTTACTGATCCCGGTCAGCGAGGTATCCACGGCAGTGCGAGCCTGGCGAAAATTTTCCAGTGCCTCGATCCGGCGCTGCTCGGCAAGGTCACGGGCGGCCAAGGCTTCACGTTCTGATCCCTCGGCCAGTTCCCGCTGCCGAGCTTCCTCGTTTTTTGCCCGGTTGATGGAAACCGCCGCCAGTACGGAGATCACGGCAATGACCAGTAGCGCGGCGGCGCTGGCCAGGGCCAGGCTGCGGTGCCGCCGCAGCCAGCGGCCGCATCGCTGGGGAAGTGACTCGGCATGGACGCTGACCGGTTCATCCGCGATCCATTTTTCGATATCGTCAGCCAGTTGCCGGGGAGTCTGGTAGCGGTCCTCCGGTGCCAGTGCCATCGCATGCAGGCAGATCGACTGCAGGGGAGCCGGGGTATGCGGGTTGACGTCCCTGGGAGGCCGGATTTCCCCCTTGCGGACTTTTTCCAGGATCTCCGAGGCATGATCCCCACTCACCGGGGCATGGCGGGTCAGAAGGTAGTAGAGCGTGGCTCCCAGGCTGTAGATGTCGCTGGTGGCCCCCAGCTCGTCCAGCCGGCCCTCGGCCTGCTCCGGGGGCATGAAGGCGGGGGTCCCCACCGTGCTGCCCATCGTGGTGGGATTGGAACCACTTCCCGAGGCCGGTTCAATTTTCGGTTCATTCGGATCCACCGGTGTATCGGAATCGGACATTCTCTTGGCCAGGCCCCAGTCGACCACGAAGGTCTCACCAAACTTGCCCAGCATCACGTTGGCCGGCTTGATATCCCGGTGGATAATCCCCCGGCTGTGGCCAAAGGCGATGGCGTTACAGACATCGACAAATCGCCGCAGCAGCTGGATAAAATCGACCCGTCTGTTGCCAACGTAGGCACTGGCAGGCTGCCGGTCATGAAAATCACGGATCTCTTCTTGGAGCTCGTGTCCGCGTATCAGTCGCATCACGTAGTAGGGGTTCCCGTTGGGATAGTCCCCGGCCGAGTAGACCGGGACCACGCCGGGATGCTCTAGAAGGCCGGTGATCTCTGCTTCCGTACGGAAGCGGGCCATCAGGTTTTCATTGTCGACATGACGCTCGAGCAGCTCCTTGACCGCAACCTCCCGGTTCAGTTCGCCGTCGTGGGCGATCAGGACCTGTCCCAGTCCCCCGCGGGCATGCGGCCGCAGGATACGAAAACGGCCAAAGATCGAATCTCCCTCGGTATGAAGCGTCGTGTAGTGCTCTTCGACCTGGGCCGAGGAGGGCCGTGCCGAACCCTTGCCGGCATCGCTTGGCGGCATCGTCGCCTGCAGGCCGGGGGCAGCCGGGTCGCCTGGAGCATCCTCCCTGGATCCTGGACGGCTGTCCGGCAGGATGGTCTGGCCATCGCCGGAAATGATCTGCAGGCTGAGGTTCTCGATTTCCGGGTCTGCCGGCAACGAGGCCCGGATCGCCACGATCGACTCTTCTGCATTTCCATTGTGGGAACGAAGGTGGACTTTCATCAGCTGTTCTATGACAGTACAGGACTGCTCGTCGAGCCATTGCCGCTGCTGGGCAATTTCTGCAATCGGCCGGGACTTGTCCTGCAGCCACTCATTCACGGCCAGGATGAAGTGATCCCGCTGGAGCAAGCCGTTCTGGAGTGCCAGGTAGGCGAAGAGCAGGTTATTGGCGGGGTCACTGGAACTCATGGTAGATTCACATCATGAGATGTTTGTGAAGCACATGTTTGCCACGCTTCAGTTTAAACTCATTGGCAGTCGGAACGGGATGGTCCGGCTGAAAAACTTGAATTTCCCCTTTCCCCCGGACATCACCAGTACGGTCATTCGCTGGATGGAGCAGGTCCAGGCGGGGAATGAGGAGGCGGCCGAGCAGATCTGGAATGACTACTACCGGCGGCTGATGGGGGACGAGGAGGATGTTGTCGTCAACGCTTTTGACAGCTTTTTTCGGGCGGCCCGGGATCGTGAAGGCCTGCAGCAACAGGCTCTAGAGCAGCTCGCGGATCGGTGTTCCACCCGGAATCAAGGGGATCGGCCGGCCGCTGAGGTCCTCGACCATCGCCTCGTAATCGATTCCCAGGAAACGGTAGATCGTGGCCAGCAGGTCGTTCGGATCCAGGGGCCGGTCCTGGGGATGCTCTCCCTTGGAATTCGTCGAACCGATCACCTGGCCGGTCTGCATGCCCCCGCCCGAGACCAGCACCGACATGGCGGCCGGGTAATGGTCCCGGCCCGGCTGCATGATCTTGGACTGCGTCCCCTTCTGGGGATTGATCCGGGGTGTGCGGCCAAACTCGCCACTGACGATCAGCATCACCTTCTTGTCCAGTCCGCGCTCGTAGAGATCCTCCACCAGCGCCGTGATCGCCCTGTCAAAGACCGGCAGGCGGGCCCGCGTGACATCGTAGAGATGGCCGTTGCCCGCGTGGATATCCCAGTTGCCGATTCCACCCGGGATGGAGGGATTCTGCATCTCCATGGTGACAAAGCTGGTTCCCGCCTCGACCAGTCGACGGGCCAGCAGGGCCCGCTGGCCCCACTTGTGCCGGCCGTACCGCTCTCGCGTGGCGTCGTCCTCCTGGGTGATATCAAAGGCCTCTCGGGCCCGTTCACTGGTCAGCAGGTTCATCGCCTGCTGGTGAAAACTGTCGATCGAGTCCATCACGCCCGTCTGGTCGACCTCGCGGCGAAGATTATCAAAAGAGGTCAGCAAGGTCCGGCGCTCTTCCAGGCGTTCCCGCACGGACGGTTCCAGCGAGAGATTGTTGACCTTGAAGCCCTCGGCATTCGGATCGGCCCCGACCACGAAGGGCAAAAAGGCCGAGCCCAGGCTGGCACTGCCGCCGCCGTACACGTTCTTGGCACTGGCGACATACGTCGGCATGGAGGGATCCCGCTTGCCCTGGAGCATCCGGGAGACGACCGGCCCCAGGCAGGGGTACTGGGCCAGCGGATCGAGTGGCTTGAGCGGGTTGTAACCCGAGAGAAATCGCCCGGCCCCGCCGGCATGGTTGCCAAAGCCGTGGGAGATGGAGCGAATGATGTTGAATCGGTCCGCGACCCCGGCGTGCAGGGGGAGCAGTTCACAGATATCCATCCCCGGGACCCGGGTGGAAATCGGTTTCATCTCCCCACGGTAGTCAATCGGGGCATCCGGCTTGAGGTCGTAGGTCTCCATGTGACTGGGACCTCCCTGCAGCCAGACCAGGATCACCGAGGTGTCCGGGGATGCCTGTCCGGCCCGCTCGGCCAGGGCCCGCCCGCGGAGAAGATCTGCCAGGCCCAGGCCTCCCATCGCCAGGCTCCCGGCCCGCAGGAAGCTGCGGCGCGAGAGGGGGACAGGTCCGGGACAGCGGGCAGTGGTGTTCATGGAAAAGGGTTTCCCGTTTCCTGGTGACGGTGAAAAAGGTCCAGGGCCTGTATCTCTTATCGACCCTGCCTGGTCATTATGTTGACCAGGGACTTGCAGGGTCAATGTCGACCGCTGGAATCCGCCCTGAAAGGCGAAAAAAACACCCTTTCTTCCTCCCAAAAGGGGGGGAACAGGAACAGGCTTTTAGTTCTCCAGGCTCTGCCACAGGTACCAGCTGGCGATCGTGGCGTGCGGATGCCAGGGCCGGGCGATCTGTTCGCTCTGCTGGCGGTCGGGCAGATCTTCCAGCTGGTAGGCCTTGCGGATTGCCGAGCGGATCCCCAGGTCGCCGTGCGGGAAAACGTCGGGCCGGCCCAGGGAGAACATCAGGAACATCTGCGCGGTCCAGTGGCCGATGCCGCGGACACGCGTCAGCCGCTCGATCACCCGCTCGTCGGTCAGCCGTCCGATCTGCGACAGGTTCACTTCCCCTGAATCGACCTTCCCGGCAAGGTCCTGGATATAGGAGGCCTTCTGGCCGGAAAGCCCCACGCTGCGAAGCTGACGGGTCCTGAGCCTGACGATATCGGCCGGTGTGATCGCCCCGGGCGAGAGCAGCTCTTTCAGCCGCCGGTGGATCGAGCGGGCGGCACTGGTCGAGATCTGCTGGGAGATGATCGAACGGACCAGCATGGCGAAGCGGTTGCGTTCCAGCCGCAGCCTGACCGGGCCCACCCGGTGAATGATCTCCCGCATCACCTCGTCCGCCTTGCGAAGGTGTCGCCGGGCTGCCTCGATGTTCGTGCCGGTGAGTGCCATCCCGTCGTTTTATGGGATTCGCCGCAGTGGGAATAGCCCCGGCGGATGCCCTAAATTGTCTGCCTCCCTGAATTGAATTACGATTGCCGGTAACCCGTTTCCATATCCCTGTTTGGTTGATCGCATGTCCGGCACGCTCCCGCTTTTTGCTCGCGCACGTGACTTGGCTGATCGCACGGCGATCACGAGTGATGGGGACAGCTATAGCTACGCTCAGCTGCTGGAAGATTCGGCCGGCGTGGCCGCTGCGCTGCTCGACGGGAGGGCGAACCTGGACGGAGCACGGGTCTGCTTTCTCGTGCCCCCTGGCTATAACTACGTGGCCGTGCAGTGGGGGATCTGGCGGGCCGGGGGCGTGGCCGTGCCACTGGGGATGATGCACCCGCTGCCCGAGCTGGAGTACACGCTGGAGGACAGCGGGGCGATGGCGATCGTGGCGGATGCCGGGCTGCTGGAAAAGGTCCGCCCGCTGGCCGAGTCGCGCAATCTGCCGCTTCTTTCCAGCAGGGTTCTGATGTCCCATGAACCAGTGGCACTGCCGGTGCTGGAGCCGGACCGCCACGCCATGATCCTCTATACCAGCGGTACGACCAGCAAGCCCAAGGGAGTGGTCACCAGCCACGCCACGATCCAGGCGCAGATCACCTCGCTGGTCGAGGCCTGGGGCTGGACGGCCGATGACCGCATCCTGCACGTGCTCCCGCTGCACCATATCCACGGCATTATTAATGTCCTGGGTTGTGCCCTCTGGTCGGGAGCCTGCTGCGAGTTTCTGCCGAAGTTCGATGCCGCGGCGGTCTGGGAAAGGCTGGCCAGTGGCCGGCTAAGCCTGTTCATGGCGGTGCCGACTATCTACGCCCGCTTGATCTCGGCCTGGGAGCAGGTGCCGGAGTCCGAGCAGCAGCGATACTCGGACGGCTGCCGGCAGATGCGACTGATGGTCTCCGGTTCGGCTGCCCTGCCGGTTACCACCCTGGAGCGATGGCGTTCGATCAGCGGCCAGACGCTGCTGGAACGCTACGGCATGACCGAGATCGGCATGGGGCTGTCCAACCCGCTCGAGGGAGAGCGGGTTCCCGGGCACGTCGGCCGGCCCCTGCCCGGGGTGGAGATTCGGCGGGTCGATAACCAGGGCGAGCCGGTCCCGGACGATGTCCCCTGTGAAATCCAGGTGCGGGGCCCCGGCGTGTTTGAGCATTACTGGAACCGTCCTGAGGCAACCGAACAGGCTTTCATGGACGGATGGTTCCGGACCGGGGATGTGACGGTCGTGGAGGACGGGGTCTACCGGATCCTGGGCCGTAGCAGCGTCGACATCATCAAGACCGGCGGCGAGAAGGTCTCGGCCCTGGAGATCGAGGAGGTGCTCCGCACCCACCCGGTCATTACCCAGTGCGCGGTGGTCGGCGTGGAGGATGACGAGTGGGGAGAACGCGTGGCCGCCTGCCTGGTGGTGGAGGAGGAGCTGACGCTGGAAGGCTTGCGGGACTGGGCAAAGCAGCGACTGGCAGTCTACAAGGTCCCCTCGCTGCTGCTGCTGGTCGACCAGTTGCCCAGTAACGCCATGGGCAAGGTTCAGAAGCCGGCGATCAAGAAGCTGATTGCCGGGCAGGAGTGACAGGTTGCATGCAGTGGATCTCGGAACACTCCCTGACGCTCGGCTTTATCGCCGTCTACCTCGTGCTGCTGGCCTACCATGCCTGGCATGGCAGTCGCCGGGTTCATTCGCTCAGTGATTACCTGGTGGCGGGCAGGAACCTGGGGGGCTGGCTGGTCGCGCTCTCGTTTTATGCCACCTTCATGAGTACCAATACCTTTATTGGTGCGGCCGGGAAGAGTTATGACGTGGGGATGGTCTGGTGCATCGGCATCGTGGTCTATGTCGGGCTCTGCTGTGTCGCCTGGTTCCTGGTCGCCCCCCGCTTTGTCCCGCTGACGCGCGAGTACGGATCGCTGACGGTGGCAGATTTTCTCGGATACCGGTACGGTTCCCTGCTGCTGAGGCGCGTGGCTGCGGTGATCATTGTCTTTGCCTCGATCGTCTACCTGGTGGCGATCTACAAGGGATCGGCCCTGGCACTGACAGGCATGCTCGACCTGCCCTACGAGCTGGCGGTGGTGATTATCTTGCTGGTGGTGACCGCTTACACGCTCGCCGGGGGCTTCCAGTCGGTGGTTCTGACCGACGCGGTACAGGGAACCCTGATGGTGCTGGGGGCGGTCGGCATGGCGGTGGCACTGCTGATCCGGGGTGGCGGCCTGGGTTCGATGCTCGAGGCGATCGAGGCCAGGGATCCGGCCCTGCTCTCCTGGTCCGGGAACATGCCTGTTCTCACGATCCTCGGGCTCTCGCTGGCGGTGGGGCTCAAGTACGTGGTCGAGCCAAGACAGCTTTCCCGCTTTTACGGGCTACGAAACAAGTCCGCCCTTCGCCAGGCCTCGATTATCGCGCCGCTTTTGATCCTGGTGACCTATGTCTGTCTGCTCCCGGCCGGGGCGCTGGCACATGCGGTCCTGCCCGAGGCGATCTCCGACTCGGACGAGGTGATCCCGGCCCTGCTTGCCAGGGCCCAGCTGTTTGGGCCGGTGCTCAGCTCGCTTTTCCTGCTGGTCCTGCTTTCGGCTGCCATGTCCTCGCTTGATTCGGTGTTGCTGGTCGCTGCCTCGGCGATTGACCATGACCTGGTTGCTCCCCATCGTCCCGATGAGGACCCCCGCGGTGTCCGCTGGACGCGAGCCTGGGTGGTGGTGGGCTCGGTGGCCAGTGCGCTGGTGGCGGTCAGCCCGTTTGCCAGCGATATCATGTCCCTGACTTCGCTCTCTGGTTCCGTTTACGGCGCCTGTTTCCTGCCGGCACTGGTTGTCGGTCTGTACCTCCAACGCATCTCCGCGACAGCGGCGCTGGCCAGTGCCATCACTGGCCTGGTTACTGTGGTAGGCTGGTTCATTGCTCGAAAGACAGGGCATGTCGAGCTGCTCGAGG
>CAYYZW010000120.1:0-20089 GCA_964476375.1 uncultured Pirellulaceae bacterium | reverse complement strand
GATCCGGACGAGGCGGATATTTACTACGAGTTGCGTAATGGCTTGACCAAGGTGGCGTACCCGGTTTTTGTCGATGGAACAGACATCCCCAAAAGCGGTTACGTGCAGGATGTTGTTCGCCGCACGGAGCTGGGCAAGCTGATTGTCGAGTCCGAGTACTTGTCCAAGATGGCGGTCAATCGCCTCTGGGCCCACTTCCTTGGTTATGGGTTTACCAAGCCGATCGATGACATGGGGCCGCACAATCCCTCGACCCATCCTGACTTGCTTGACTACCTGGCCAAGCAGCTGGTGGCAAAAAGCTACAACCTCAAGGACGTGATTTCCTGGATCGTGTTGAGTGAACCTTACGCCCTGTCGAGTCGAACAAATTCGACCAACGCGGCAGCGGATGATCCGCTGCTTGGTGAGCCACCCAAGTTCAGCCGTTTTTACCTCCGGCAGATGCGTGCCGAAGAGCTTTACGAGTCTCTTCTGGTTGCGACCCAGGCCCACAAGACACGGGGCAGCTACGAGGAGCAGGAGAAGATCAAGTCCCAGTGGCTGGACCAGTTTGTGACGGCATTTGGCAATGATGATGGCGGTGAAGCGACCACGTTCAACGGGACCATTCCACAGGCCCTGATGATGTTCAATGGGGACCTGGTCAAGAAAGCGACCAGCACCGAGGAGGGTGGGTTTCTGTACACGATTGCCAACAGCACGTTAAGCAATCCCCAGAAGATCAACTACCTTTTCCAGGCGGCGCTCTCACGCAAACCGACCAAGGCAGAAGTGACCATCGCGAACAAGCTGCTTGTTGTCCGCAAGGGAGACACGGTTGCGGCACTCCAGGATATCTGGTGGGCTGTTTTAAACAGTAACGAATTTATCATTAACCATTAGGGAAAAACGGGGCTTTCGTATTGCCGTAAGCGCCGGTTCAATTTTTTCGAGAGGAGATTTGTGAAGATGAAATTTCAGATACCCCAAGGGATGACACGTCGACATTTCATGTCCCACATGGCAGGTGCATCGGCATTGACCCTGCCGGCATTGTCGATGGGACATACCCTTCAACTGAATGCCCAGGATCTGAAAAAACGTCGCAAGAGTGCGATCCTCCTCTGGATGGGTGGTGGCCCCTCGACGATGGACATCTGGGATCTCAAGCCAGGTGCCGCAACGGGTGGTCCTTTCAAGCCGATCTCGACCAGTGGGGATGTACAGATCAGCGAGCACATGCCGCTGATGGCCAAGCAGATGCATAACATGGCGATCATCCGGTCGATGAGCACGCGAGAAGCGGATCACGGCCGTGGTCGGTATTACATGCATACCGGTTATGTGCCGAATCCGAATGTTGAGCATCCCAGTTATGGTGCCGTGCTGTCCCACGAACTGATTGAGCAGCGAGCGGAACTGGAAATTCCTCCTTTTGTTACCGTCGGTGGTGGAAGCATTGGGCCGGGATTCCTGGGCATGGCCTGGGCACCGTTCACCGTCAACGCTGATGGCCGGGTGCGTAACCTGGAAATGGGACTGGAGGATGACCGTCTTTACCAGCGGATGGCGGCACTGGACCTGATTGAAAAGGGTTTCATTAGCCAGAAGCGTGGCCTGGCCGCTGAGAATCATCAGAAGATTCTCAAAAAGACGCTGAACCTGATGACCAGCGAACAGATGGAAGCGTTCAAGGTCAATAAGGAACCGCCGGAAGCCCTGGAACGATATGGGAACAATAATTTCGGCAAGGGCTGCCTGATGGCCCGGCGACTGGTGGAACAGGGTGTTCCTTTCATCGAGGTCGACAATGGTGGCTGGGATAATCATCAGAACATTCATGCCACCCTGGCAGATAACAAGCTGCCACAGATTGACCAGGCGATGAGTGCTCTGGTCGAAGATCTGGAACAAAGGGGCCTGCTGGAAGATACGGCGATCATCTGGATGGGTGAATTCAGTCGTACGCCACGGATTAATGGGAACGCCGGCCGTGATCACTGGGCACGCTCCTGGAGCGTTGTTGTCGGTGGTGGTGGTATGAATGGCGGGATCGCCGTGGGGGCCACGAACGAGGATGGAACGCGGGTGGATACCGAGCCTTACACATCGCAGGATGTGATGGCATCGATCTGCAAGGCCCTCGGGATCTCGCTGCAAACGACCTTTACCAGCAACAGTGGACGGCCGATGAAGATTGCCAATAGTGGCAAGGTCATCAAGGAGCTGTTTAGCTAGGAGCTGGATGAAACAGGAAGTAGCGGGCCGGGCCAGTCCCGGCCCGTTTCTTGCGCCCCTGGTTCACAGACTGTCCATAAAAGCAGTGCTTTTTTCGCGAAAACAGCGATAAAATATGTGCTCGCAGGAGTACTTTTCCCTTTCTGAAACGCTCCAATAAATGGGTACGGCTTGTTGCCGGAAGAAGTAAATGTCACCAGCACGTTCCCAGGATGCCGCTGATTTCGATCCGCAGGATTTGATTGCGCAGCATCAGGTGGGGATCTGGCGTTACCTTCGTGTGCTCGGCTGCGATGCTGTCCTGGCGGAGGACCTTACCCAGGAAACATTCCTGTCGGTGCTCCGGAAGCCCTTTGAGGTGTACAGTGACGCGGCTACGGCAGCTTACCTGCGGCGAGTGGCCTACAACCTGTTCATTTCACATCGTCGCCGATCGCGGAAGGAAACACTGGTAGAGAACGTGGATGAATTGAACATCACCTGGGACCGCTGGGCCGGCCAGGACAACGGTGACCAGCTCCTGGAAAACCTGAGGGATTGTCTGAAGCTTCTTTCCGAACGGGCACGAGGGGCCCTGGAGATGAGATTTCGACAGCGTTTGCGGAGACTGGAAATCGCACGCTCACTGGAAATTACAGAACATGGTGCCAAGAACCTGATGCAACGGGCCAAGAAACAGTTGCGACAGTGTGTTGAAGGTAAGATGCAATGACTTCGGATCCACACAACTCGATTGTTGACTCACTGCTTGACGAGATTCTCGGCGAGCAGCAGCCACCGGATCTGACCGACCGGATTCTTGACCGCTACCGTGACCAGGACCAGGCTGAAAGTACCGTCAGTGTTCCCCCGCCCCGTCGTCGTCGATCGAGCCGGTGGTCGGTGAGGAACGCCGCGGCAATCGCGGCAAGTCTGCTGGTCTCGGGAATGCTCCTTGGTCTCGTGGTCAACCGTTTGAACCGACCGATCCCGGGAGGCAATGATGAAATTGCGCGGCAGGGGGAAGCGGTTCAACCCTCCCGGTCAGTGGATGGGAAAGATCGTCCTTCCGAGCCATCCCGGCCCGTCGACAAGACGCCGCCGCAGGACGATGTTCTGCCCGGCACATTGGCAGAGGGTGATTTCCCGCGTGAGGATCTTTCTCCACCAGGTTCGGTCGAGATGGCAGCGACGATCGGGCCTCGCGATACCATCCCCGCGCTTGCCTACGAGGTGATGGTCTCGTCGATCAACCAGGAAATGGCGTCGACCTGGGAGGAGCGTGAACTGGTTCCCTCCAGCCAGGCCACCGATGCAGAGTGGTGTCGCCGGGTTTTCCTGCGGCTGATCGGACGCATTCCCACGGCAGATGAGCTGCAGCAGTTCCTCTCAGAGCCAGGGCGTGGAAACCGCCATCAACTGGTAGAGATGTTGCTTGAAGGCGAAAACTACATTGAAGAGTACGCCCGCCACTGGACCAATATTTGGACCAATACACTGATCGGTCGGCGCGGGGGAATGGCGAACAATGACCTGGCCAACCGGGAAGGGCTGCAGCATTTTCTCAGGCAATCGTTCCAGCGAAACAAACCCTATGACCAGCTTGTTTTTGAACTCTTGTCGGCAACCGGAAACAGCACGCCCGGTAGCGAGCAATACAATGGAGCGGTAAATTTCCTGCTTGCCTGCATGGGCAAGGATACATCCCTGGCCACGGCCAAAACGACCAGTATTTTCCTGGGCCAGAAATTACAATGTGTCCAGTGTCACAATCACCCGTTTAATGAGATTGCCCAGAAGCAGTTCTGGGAGATGGATGCTTTTTTCAGCCAGATGGCTGCGATCAAGGATCCTGGCACCGAGGGAGTGGTACTTGTCGACAGGGATTATTCCAGCGGCCAGCAGGATCAATCTGGCAGTGAGACTTTTTACCAGCAGCCCGATGGGCAGGTCAAAGCAGCCTACCCAAGTTTCCTTGGCCAGGGTGCCAGCTCTCGAAGTGGCCGGCTTGAACAGTTTGATCGACGGAACGAACTGGCCCAGCAGGTACGCTATTCAGAACACCTCTCCAGGGCGCTGGTAAATCGCATCTGGGGTCATTTTTTCGGTTATGGCTTTACCACCTCGGTGGACGAGATGGGTGCCCATAGCCCGGTATCCCATCCGGAATTACTTGAAAACCTGGCCAGCCAGTTTGAGGCTCACGGTTATGACATGAAGTCGCTTTTTCGCTGGGTGTCCTTGAGCGATGCTTTTTCCCTTTCGAGTCGCTACTCGGAAAATAACCTGGCCGATACTCCTGGAAACGGTGAGATCCCGGCTTTCAGCCGATACTACACGCGGTCGATGCAACCGGAGGAAGTGTACCAGTCGTTATTGCTCCTGGCGGGTGTGCGGAGGGGCGAACAGCCCTTCGCGGAACAACAGCTGGCACAGCGAGCCTGGCTGGGACAGTTTACCCGGCGGATGGAGAACGATGAGGCAGAGGAATCCAGCAGCTTTGCCGGGGACGTTCACCAGTCTCTGGTCATGATGAACGGACCGTTGATGCAGCAGGCGACCAGTCCTGTCGAGGCGGAAGGGGTCCTGGGAACCGTTATCGACAGCCGCATGTCATTCCAGGACAAGGTGCAGCACATGTTCATGGCCGCTATCTCGCGTCCGCCCACGGCTGAGGAAAGCAAGGTGGTGGGGATGATGCTCTCTTCCGCCGATAACCCGGCGGCCATGCTTCAGGATATCTGGTGGGCATTGCTCAACAGTAACGAGTTTATCCTTGACCATTGATCCATCGTCCCGGCCTAGACCGTGATCTCCTTCCAGCGTCCCTGCCAGAAGCGACCCACCACCAGCAGGCTTCGGAGCCCCACGTCGGCAATCATGGCGTACCAGGCCCCGATCAGTCCCATCCCCTGGCCCTGGATATGGAACCCCAGCCAGGGGACCTCCAGTTCCTGCCAGGCAAGATAGTATGCGAGCGGGATACGGATGCCGACCAGCCCGATGACAGTGAAGATTAACGGCACGCGTGTATCCCCGGCTCCCCGGAGGGCCCCGTTGAGGATGATGACCAGGGCCAGCGAGGGCATGGAGATCGCGACAAGTTGTAGCAGTGGTATGGCACCGTCGGCCGCCCGCCTGGTCTGTTCTCCGGCAAAAATACCTGTCAGCATTTCCGCCCCGAAGAAGAACAGGAAACCGGCGGCCACCATGACTCCTCCGCCCACGAGGCAGGCAAGCAGGGCAGAACGGGTAGCGCGGCGCGGCTTTCCTGCACCCAGAAACTGGCCGGTCAACGTGGTGGCAGCGACGGCGAAAGCCGAGCCGGGAAGATAGGCGAGTGATTCAATCCGCACCCCGATGCCATGCGATGCCGCTGCCATGGTACCGAGAGAGTTGATCACGGAAAGGAACCACATATGGCAAAAAACAACGAACAGTGTGTCCGCTCCCCCAGGAATGCCGATCCGGAGGATTCGATTGATGAGCGAAAAACAGGGGCGCAGTAACCTCCGCTTGATGGTCAGCCCCGCTCGTCCGCGAAGCAGCAGCACCAGGATGATCAGGCCTCCAGTGACGTACCCGGAGGCCGTCCCAATCGCCAGCCCTTCCCAGCCCATGTTTGGGAAGGGGCCAATACCCATCACCAGGCAGGTCCCCACGGTGATATTCACCACGTTGACAATTGCCATTGTGAGAAAACCACTTACCATGTCTCCCGCCCCGCGCAGGCACGCGGTACCGATGACCTGGATCATGATCGCCGGGATAACCGGGATGACATAGTCAAGGTAGATCTCGGCGGGAGCAATGGCATCGATCGGCAATTGCATCAATCGCAACAGGGCTGGGCTAAAATGCCAGATGGGTCCAATCACCAGAATGGCCAGGACGGTTCCGGCCAGCAGGGACTGGTTGGTGGTATGCCGGGCTTCCTCGTGTGAATTGGCCCCCGTGAAACGGGCGACCAGGGCGGTGGAACCGATGGCAATGATGCTGAACGTGCAGGGGATCATCCAGAGCAGGTAGGCCATCAACCCGATGGCTGCCATGTGCCTGGTTTCCAGGAAACGACCGGTCAGGAACAGATCCACCAGGCCGACAAGCATGACCAGCAGGGATTCAACCAGGACCGGAAGGGCGAGCTTGAGCATGGGACGCAGGGTCCCGGGAGTCGACGTCAGGTTGAATGCAGACGTCAAGCTTTGCCCTGTTTCTTGGCGCTGGCAGGAATGAAGAATCGGTGGCCCAGGCGAAAATGCCTTGTCCAGGAAAGGCCCTAGTATCCTGCCAGGCGAGATCGCCGTCAATGGACAAGGCTCGCTGCGTTGTCCCAGGTCGTAAGGACACCTAGTTTGAATCAGCGTTCATTAGCTGGGTCAGGGAGCTGCGGAGCTGTTTGATCTTTACCGGCATCCGCATCATTCCGCGGTGATCATCCAGCTTTGCCTCGCGAGCAAGGTGTTGCTGGGCACTCTCAAATAACAGGATAGCCGGGATCTGGCTGGTCAACGGTTCATCGGCCATGGCGTTAAACAGCTGCAGTCCCGCTCGTCCCAGTTCGGCAGTGCAGATGAGAAGGCAGTTAATCCCTGATTCTGGATCCTCCAGCTGACGACTTGCACGTTCGACATTTGCGGTAACAAGCACCCGGTATCCCTGTTTCTTGAGACTTGCCCGCATCAGGTCCTGGACGTCGGTGCGCGACTCGAGGATCAGGAGTGTCTTTCCATCCCCTTCCAGATTTGTTTTTGTAACCGTTTCTTCCGCGACGATGTCAGGCCGATGGATTGTGGCATCCTCGCCCGTGTTGTCGATCACATTTTTCAGGTCGCCAAGGAAGTCAATGAAGCTGTCATAACGGCGTTCGGGAGCAAATTCCATCGCCTTGTTGATCATCCCCACGACATTGCTGGGAAGCTCGGGAACGAATTTTCGGATTGGCGGGATTTCACGGAAACGGGCTGCATTGAGCCGCTGGATACGGTCGCGGGTTTCCAGCATGGGGGATCGTCCGGCCATCATGTGATAGAACATGCAACCGACAAAGAAAATATCACTGCGATGATCCCCGCGCTTCACTTTCGTGGCTCTCTCCAGCCCGGCATAGTCGATACTGCGAGGCTTGGATGCATTCAGGGACTCCTTGTCGTCGCCCGGTGTGATGATGGTGGCCAGGCCAAAATCCACCAGCTTGGCCCTTCCTCGCCCAGTGACCAGGACGTTCGAGAGCTTGACATCCCGATGAGCGACACCGTGGCTGTGAGCATAGGAAAGCCCGTTGAGCACGTCCTTCATGATCTTCAAGGATTCCCCTAGCTTCATGAAGTCGCGGAGCCTGACAAAGTCCCTCAGGTTCTGGCCTTCCACGAACTCCATGGCCATGAAATGTCGACCACGGCTGGAGGAGACATCATAGGTTGGCACGATATTGGGATGCCGCAATGGCATTGCCAGTTTGGCCTCGTTAAGAAAATTCTCTGTTGTGCTAATGTCACCACTGTATCGCTGCCTGAGCACCTTGATCGCTCGAACGACACCGGTTTCTTTATGCTCGGCACGGTAGACACGGGAAAATGTACCGGCCCCGACAAGGTATCTCACCTTGTAGTCCCCGTAATAGAAACCATCGCGCTTGCCATCGAGTAACCGTTCCAGCTGCCAGTTCGTGATGAGTTCCTTGCGCAGCAGCATCGACGAGAAGACTTCCAGATCCACATCCTTTTTCCCCAGATCGCCCCAGACCATGTCCATCTGTTTCGAGGCGACAAGATTGCACTCAAAGCAGATTTGGGCTAATCGTTCTGCGGTAGGCCTAACCATGTTCTGGAGAATTCCACACCAGGGGGATGTCCTGGAAAACACGCACCGAGAGCGGCGGTTTTCCTGCAGGGGAGAATTGCACGTCATCGTATTGCAGAACCACGATGACCGCAATGTCGGCCTCGATCAGAACCCTCGGTGAGGTGCCATTGATATGGCTGGATCGGGGAAACCGTGGTACAAGCTCACTTTGCACCGCCGGAATAAGCTTCGTTCCTCTCTGCGGGATGCTCCCTGTGTTGCTGCACCATTTCCTACCAGCCACCCTCGTCCTTGCCGTGGTTGTCTCGCCGACGATAGCAGATATCCAGGATCGATTCGACACGGTCCGCACCAGCTGGCAACTGCGCGAGCAGGACTGCCAGGCGCGGATTGTCGTGCAGAGGATGGACTTTACCAGTGGCCATACAGCACCAGGAAGTGAACTTGTCCGGATTGTTGCGGGCCGTGGAATGCGAGCCCACCTGGCTTACCCGGTCGACAGCGTCCCGGTCATTGATGAGCTCAATCCTACCCTCTGGATCAGGTCGGATCGTTTTGACCTGCAACTGATTGCCAGGATTGTTCTTCCCCGAACGCGTGACCCTCGCACAGGAGAACCGCTCCAGACTCTTGTTCGCGGAGATTTTTATCGACAGGCGGGAAGCTGGCAGCAACTTGGGATTCGGAAAATGCACCGCCTGCTTCAGACGCAGGCTCCCAGCCTGAGTGCCGAGCATGGGATGGCGGTGGATACGAGGCAGGCATTTGTGAGCGAGTTGGTGCTCAATATTTACGGTGGGCCGGGGACGACCACTGTCTGGATCGATGACCTTGCGATGGCCACGCCCCTGGTCAGGACATCTGCCAGGAATGTGGATGCGGCAAGGGAGGCCGAGCCAGTGACGGAAGTGAGGGCTGCCTCGTGGGATCAGAACAACATGGCGGAGGTTCAATTCCAGGGTTCGGTTCTGCTCTCGGTTGGACGACAGTAATTATCAAAAATCATTGAATACAACGGTGAACAGATGGCATGGCTTCAGCAGATGGGTTTCAACACGCTGGCGTTCAAGTCCTATCCGACCCGGGCCGTGCGCCAGGAAATAAAAAAACTGGGGCTCTGGCTACTCACCCCCCCTCCAGCGGAAGCGGAGTTGTCAGCAGATCCTGACGTGGCCCAACGGGTCCTTGCCTGGGACCTGGGGGAAGGGATCGATGGCGGCTATCTTCAGCAGGTTGCTCGCACGGTTCAGCTGATCCGCCGGATTCCCTCTGCGACACGTCCTGTGACCTGTGCTCCGGCAGACTCTTTTTCCGCTTACCAGCGTCATGTCGACCTGGTTCGGCTGGACTGGCAGCCCCACTTTTCCAGCTTGGGGATGCCTGATGCCGTGTTGCAGCTCCAGGCGGCGATTTCCCAGCTCCGGCGGGGGTCACCCTACTGGGTTTCAATTCCGATCCAGCCGGCAGAAGCACTCCAGCGGCAATGGCGGGCACTTGCAGCGGGAATGGAAATGCCGGCGGCGATCTCGATGGACCAGCTCAGGATTGCGGTACACCGCGCCCTCGCCTCCGGAAGCCGGGGTCTTTACTTTCGGTCTTCCAGCCGCCTGGATGGGCCGACCGCATGGCAGCAACAGAAGTGTCGACAACTCGAGCAGATCAATCTTGAACTCCGCTCGCTGGAACCATGGATCGCAGGGGGTGGGCCACCGAGTGGGGTATCAACGGGCGATCCGGATGTGACCGCGGTATCGATCCGGACCAACCGTGCCCAGCTTGTCTGGGTGTTTCGTCCAGGCCCGTCCGACCAGTGCGTGATTGCCGGTGTTGCAGACCAGGCTGTCTCGCTGGAGGTACCGGGGATGCCCATTACCTACCGGCCTCACCTGGTCGACTTGTCCGGTACCCGGCAACGGCGGCCCTCCCTGGGAAACTCCCGCGTCCGCCTCATCACGCGTGAGCCGGTCACCGTGCTGGTGATGACCGATGACCCCCTGGCAATCGACTACCTGAAACGAACGGAATATGAAGTACAGCATCGCTGGGCCGAGCTTACCAGGCTCCAGGTAAAATCACTTTTCGCCCAGACACAAAACGTGATGGATTCCATCCCGCTTGATTCATCCCAGCGATCTCTCTGGGAACAGGTTCGAAACCAGTCGACGCAAAGACTTTCCAGGATGGAACACCTTCACCGCCAGGGGGACCATCCGGCGGTTGCCGGGATCGCACTGGATGCACGCCGTACGCTCCAGCAAGCCCGCTGGAGGACCTGGAAGTCCACGAGTGATGTCTTCTCCTCGGTGACCTCCAGTCCCCTCTGTGTCGGTTTCCAGACACTACCGGAGCACTGGAAAATGGTTCAACGCCTGCAGGGTCAAGACTGGGGCAGGAACCTGCTTGCAGCGGGAGAATGTGAGGACCTGGATCTCATGCAGCAGGCGGGCTGGAGGCATTTCAGGGGGGACCAGGCGAACGTTGCTTCTCATGTCGAGTTATCGCCCCAGGATCCCCATGATGGAGAACGGTGCCTGCAGATGCATGCCTGGGCCCGGGATGCCGGTTCACTGGAGCAGTCGTCCCTGCTGACCGCCGCCACATCGGTCAAGTCGTCACCTGTCGATGTTCACCCCGGAGACCTGGTACGGATCCATGGCTGGGTGAAAATTGAACAGGGACTGGATGATCTCGGTGACGGCCTGTTGATCTATGATTCCGCAGGGGGTTCTCAGCTCGCCCTCAGGATCCACCAGACCGGTCGCTGGCAACCCTTTGTCATCTACCGGGGTATCGACCAGTCCCAGGGACTTACTGTGACCTGTGCCCTGTCGGGCTTTGGTGAAGTCCAACTGGACGACTTCTCGATCGAGGTTATCCCGGGGACCGTGATACCAGGGATTTCCAGTGATGAGACAGGTCCCTGACTTGTCTCCAGTCCCCCTGCCCGCTTACCATCAGGGACGGACTATTATTCGCCCTGCCGTTGGCGAGAGGGAGCTTTCATGACCGAAACGTTCATGAACCCTGTTCTCTGGTTCTCCGTCGCTGCGATTGTCGTACTGTTCTGCCTGCTTTGGGTATTCATACGACGGCGTGCTTTCCAGGGAAACCAGCTGGATGGAGGACATTCGATCGACCTGTCAGAGTTCGTCGTCGCCGGGCCTCCCGACGGACCACTCCGCATCGATTTCTATGGAACCCCGGTACGGATCCAGCTTATCGTGCTCGCCCCGATGGGCCGCCACAGCCAGTTGCCATCGAACGCGGAGTTGCCCCATGTTCTCAACCATTTCATCTCGGATTTTACCCGTATTAGTGGCCTGCACCGCCCCGTGGTATTCCGGTGGCCAGAACAGCTCAGTGCCCAGGGTTTTTTCCAGGCCTTCTTTAACCAGCTTTCCCTCCCCGGGGATCATGGCCGGGGAAGCTCCTGGTGCGCGGTAGCGGGACGTTTCGCAGTTGCTGACGCCCAGTACCTTGTCGGGATGGCCTTTACCACTGCCAGGCCGAATGGCATGAGTACTGTCACGGTAAAGCACGAGGGACAGTGGTTCGACATTCTGAGAATCCGGGAGTCAATCGAATGAACTCCTTCCCAGCACATCTGAGGGATGATGCGATGGCAATCTGGCAGGCGGGAGTATCTGCTGTCGATAGCCACCAGCTTGTGCGGGACGTGATCCAGGTCGAAGGGGGAAAAGAGAGTGAGCAGCTGATGATTGCCGGCCGGCCGGTTCCCCTGACGTCGGCCAGTCAACTGGTGGTGGTTGGAGCGGGCAAGGCCGGGGCAGGCATGGCAGCCGGCCTGGAAGAAGCACTCGGTGAGGGCCTGATGCAAAAACTCGACCTGCAAGGGTGGGTGAATGTCCCGGCCAATTGTGTCGCTCCTCTCACGAGGATCAAGCTCCATCCAGCCCGGCCTGCCGGCATCAATGAACCGAGCGAGGAGGGGGTGGAGGGATCCATCCGGATCCTTGAGATGGTTCGCTCGCTGGGAGCGGAGGATATCTGTATATGCCTTTTGTCGGGCGGAGGGTCTGCCCTGCTTCCTGCCCCGGCAGAAGGAATCTCACTTCAGCAGAAGCGACTGGTGACGCGGTTCCTGAGTGAGGCAGGAGCAAATATCCAGCAACTCAACACGGTGAGAAAACAGCTCAGCCTGATCAAGGGGGGAGGCCTGGCGCGGGCCTGCGGCGCAGGCACGCTGATCACACTGGTGATTTCGGATGTGCTTGGTGATCCCCTGGACATTATTGCCTCCGGACCGACGGTCGAGGATCACTCGACACCGACCGACGCCCTGGCCGTGCTGGAGGAATTTGACCCGGATGGTAGTTCTGTTCCAGCCGAAATCATCTCCTTTCTCCAGGGTGCCTCTTCATCACGGGCAGCAGCGATGTCGCCGGTGGCACAGGTATTTCACCATGTGATCGGGAACAACCAGGTGGCTGTAAAAGCCGCAGGCCAGGAAGCGGCCCGGCGCGGTTACGTGGTCGAGCTGGAGGCAAACCAGCAGCTGGAAGGGAACGCCGAGGACGTCGGGATACGGCTTTCAGGATGGCTGCGTGACCTCTCCCGGGGCCAGCAGGGGTACTGCCTGGTGAGTGGCGGGGAACCAGTGGTCCAGCTTGTGAATTCAGATCAACGGGGTCGTGGAGGAAGAAACCAGCAATTGGTTCTGGCAGCACTGGTCGACCAGCTGGCGGGGAAAAACCGGCTTGAAAATGCACTGATTCTCTCGGCCGGTACGGATGGAGAAGACGGGCCGACTGATGCCGCAGGGGCATGGATTGATCAGCAGCTGGTAGAGGCCGTGTTGACGCAGGACCTGGATGCAGTGGATTTCCTGGCACGCAACGACGCCTACACGTTTTTCGATACCCTTGGAGGCCTGCTACGAACCGGGCCGACTCAGACTAACGTCTGCGACCTCCGAATCGTGCTGGGCGGGGATCCAGGCTTGCCCAGGCCGGGAGTTACTAGTCCCACCACCAGTGATTGACCTGCTTTTGTCGCGGATCGATCTGACGATGCAGTTGCAGAACAGCACCCTCGGCATCCACACGCACGTTGCTCTCGGCGATCGCCTTGAGGGGCTGGATATTCACGCCGCCACCGATCGGTGTCATCAGCGTGTTTCCTCTCCAGACCGCGTTGACTGCTGTCTCGACTTGAACCGGGGCCACGTATCGGTCCAGCGGAAGCTGGTCTTCCCGTCCGAAGCATCCCTGGTCCCAGCCAATCTGGCCATAAAAATCCTGCTGCTGGATATAGGCGGCAGCAATCGACATGTCGATCAGGTTTCGCAGCTGTGCATAGACCGGTGACCGGTTGGCCAGTTCAGCATATTGCGCCGTGAAGGACTCCGTGAACATCTTGCCTGCCTTGTCCACGGCGCCACTGGCAACCCGCGTGCCATCATTCCGGACCAGCTCATCGGCTCCAATCAGCTTGACGCCGTCTCCTTCCAGTTGCATTGCCATGCCGTCCTCGCTTGCAAGCACGCACTCGTAGTTGGGAGTAAAATACCACCGCTGCAAGGCATTCCGGCTGACCGCAGCGGGGCTCGCCTTGGAGACGTAGCTGGTGATCTTTGCCGCGGGCCGTTCAAGGCCAATCCCGATCAGTTTCATCCGGTAATCGGCTTCGACCAGTACCTGGGCAAAGTGCGTTCTCGGTGAGACACCCTGGATGGTGACTGTTTGCAGCCCGAGTGCTTTCTGCATTCCCCGCACGAGCTGTGGGGTCTGGCGTGGGGAAAGTCCCTGTCGCCCGACCTGGGCAAGGAACTGCTGCATGTTCTGCAGTCCCTGCTTGGTGGGGTCGATCGAGACGCTGATCACCTGGGCCTGCTCTCCCGCGGGAGAGTAGGAACGAAGTGCGACTAGCAGATCCTGTAATTCCAGGATCGCGCGCCCGCTGACGATTCCAATCGGTCGCCCGGAGGGGTCCACGGCATATCCTTCTGCCGGCCCGGCAATCACGATTTCCCCGGTGTCGGGATAAAGAAAGACATTCTGGATGCGGGTCATTCCTGCCAGGTAGATCATGTCCTCGGTCAGTTGCTGCCCGGCTTCCAGTTGACTGGCGACAGCCTCTTCCAGCTTCGTTAACGAGATCTTGCGAAGCTTGCTTGGACGCGCTACCTCAGGCTCGAGTTGCTGACTGGAGGCTTCCACGCGTTTGAGGGTGAGTCGCGGGTCGATCATGCGGACCTGCAGCACTCCCTTGGGACTGATAATCACACCAGCCCCACCCTGGCCACCCTGGCCACCGCCGCCAAAGCCACCACCACCCTGGCCACCGCCGCCAAAGCCACCACCACCCTGGCCACCGCCACCAAAGCCACCGCCACCGCCACCAAACTGGGCCTGGGCGCTGGTCGCCCAGCTTGCCAGCAGAATCATCAAGGCTGTGAAAACGGTGCGAAAGATGCGTGAATGCGTCAACATGGGGTTACCTCTTTCATGGATGCGTGCCAGTCTCGGCAAGCAGGCTTCATTCTGTTGTTCTGTTCCTTTTTGATTCGCCTGTCCTGAAGAGACAGGGAAACAGTCGGGGGGATGGTTACCGATTGATTCTGAGAGGATTCTCTCATCGAGAACCAATGGCAATCCATATGTTTCATCGATAAAACCCCTTGTTTGATATTAATTTGGAGATTTGGTCACGGCAAGAAAAAGGGGAAAATCTGTTTGGCAATCGTTATGGAAGGAACGACCCTCTATCTGGCCTCCTTATAACCGGCATAACCCATTCGTGTGCAAAGGTTTACCAACCGGTATTCCAACGAAAATGAGGGATTTTTAGGGGACCTGGAGTGAGGCGGTTATTATTTGCAGGTCCAGTCGACACCCTCGTTACCAATCCCGCGTTCAAGAGGCCGTTTCCTGGCAGGCTGCCTCGGCCCGCTGACGTAGGGATTTCCCAGCAGAAAGAAACGAAGGTAACGATCGCGCGCCGTGGTGACGCCAATTCGAGGTGAACAGTATGCCGGTTCCACCGGTGTCGATCCCGGGGACCGCTCTATCCAGAGGCCGCTTCCGCGAGTCATGTCGTGCCGGTTTCTTTCCCGGCCAATTCCAAGGGCTTCACAAAGCCGTCCTGGCCCCCGGGCCAGGTCTCGCCTCTCGAATGGGCCACGCCGTCGTTTCATCAGGCGCTCTCCCTTGCACGGCTGAACCGCTCGCACCAGGACGGCACTCGGTTCTCCCTCTGCTTCTGTGACCACGTTGAAACAGCAGTGGGAGTGGATCGGGTAGACGTAGGCTAACCCGGGAGGTCCAAACATGGCCGCATTCCCGGCCGTCCGTCCACGGCTGGCATGGCAGGCTGTATCCCCGCGTGACAGGTAAGCCTCGACTTCGACAATATGTCCCGCAGCCAGTCCCTCGCGGGTTCGACTTACCAGGAGCATACCAAGCATGTCGATGGCGACCTTGACCACGTCTCGGTCATAGAATTCCATTCCAAGTGCACGGTCCATCGTCTCACCTGCCCCCCCTGTCCGGTTCAGCCGGTTCCCCCGGTGATTCGCTCGGCAGCCATCTCACCAGCGTGAATACAGGCCGGGATGCCGACCCCGTGATAGGCATTTCCGGCCAATTCCAGTCCAGGAATCTCGTTGATCGTGGACTCGATTTGCGAGACGCGATCCAGGTGTCCGACGTGGTACTGCGGCATGGTCTTTTCCCAGCGAACCACCTCGCTCAGTACCGGTTCTCCCTTGGCGCCGACAAGTTGTTCGAGCTGTGCAAGGGTTGTTTCCAGTAGCTGATCATCGGATTGCTCAAGCAATTCAGGCTGGCAGGCTCCTCCGATGAAAACACGAAAAAGCAGGTGACCATCGGGGGCGCGCCCAGGAAACTTGCGACTGGAAAAACTGACCGCGATCAGGGGCCGTTTTTCTGCCAGGGGGACGACGAGCCCGAACGCGTCCAGGGGATGTGAAATATGCTCTTGGCGGTAACCAAGCGAAACCACGGCGGCACTTGCCGAGGTGATTTCAGAGAGTTGAGCTGCCAGGGAGGGGTGGAAAGAGCTTGTGAGCTGGGCCGCGCCAGCGGCAGATGTTGCCAGGATGACGTGATCGACATCCTCCTGCTGGTCACCTGTGGGTGTGGAGAGTTCGAGTTTCCAGCCACCGTCTGGACGTTGTGCCAGCTGGTTTACCCGGTGCCCGCAGCGAATACTGGTGCCTGGTAACCTGGCAGCAATCGCATCAACCAGGGATGCGAACCCCATGCGGGGGGCAAGGAACTGGCCATAGCGTGCGCCGCCGGCCTTGTTGTGCCCTTGCTTTCGGCTCGCTTGCTTGCCACCGCGAATCAGGCTGCCACAATCCGCTTCCATGGCCAGGAACTGTGGGAGCGCGGCGGCCATGCTCAGCTTCTCCGGATCTGCCGTGAAGATGCCACCCACCAGTGGCTGGATGACATGCTCGTATGCTTCCCGGCCGAGTCGCCTGCGGGCAAAGGAGGCGAGGCTTTCGTCCTCCACGTTTTCCCGACCTGGTTTGAAATATTCCCAGGCCACTCGCAGGCGGCCTCGAATGCTCAGCAGTCGGGATGTCATCACGGAAAAAAACGAGGTCGGGGATAGCAGGGACCAGCCCCGAGGGATGGGATAGAGCCGCCCATCGCGCACTACCAGGGCACGACGATGCTGCTCGTTGGTGGAGATCAGCTGGTCCTGGAAACCGATCCGCGTGCAGAGATCCATGGCCCAGGGATCCCGGGCCGTGAACATGTCCGCACTGCGTTCGATCAGAAATCCGTCTCGCTCGATCGTCTGAAGGATTCCCCCCGGGCGGTCTCCCTGCTCGTAAAGCGTGACCTCGGTTCCCGGTGAAATTTCTGACAGGCGGTGGGCTGCCGCCAGGCCGGAGATCCCTCCCCCGATGACAGCGACGTGATTGGTTAACTGGGAGGAGTTCATCAGTGATGGCACGGGGGGTGAGGTCAACAGGTCTGCCAGGAACCGAAAGGGCGGAAAATCGACAGTCGCGAGGGCACAATGTATCATACCGAAATCAGGCAGCATGCGGATCGCAGTACGTGACCGTTCCCCCAGGATCCCTTTTGAACCAAGGAGCCCCTTCTGATGGCAGTGAATTACCGGATTGGCGTTATTGGAGATACGGGTCACGGCAATTATGGCCATGGGGTCGGTGAGGGCTGGCTTCATATTGACGGGACGGAGATTGTCGGGGTGGCAGATCCGGACGAGGCCGGGCGGTCGGCCGCGGCTGGCAAGCTCAAGGCCCCACGGGCATTTGCTGATTACCGGAAGATGCTTGACGAGCTCAAGCCGGACATCGTCAGCATCTGTCCCCGCTGGCTGGACCAGCACCATGACATGGTGATTGCTGCTGCCGAGCGGAAGATCCATGTTTACATGGAAAAACCGATGTGTCGTACGCTGGAGGAAGCAGACCGGATGGTGGCTGCCTGTGAGCAGAACAAGGTCAAGCTGACGATGGCCTATCCCACACGATACAGCCCCAAGCTACCGGTCATTCGCAACATGATCGAGGATGGTGTGATTGGACGGGTGCTTGAGTTGCGAGGCCGAGGCAAGGAAGATCGGCGAGGAGGTGGGGAGGATCTCTGGGTGCTGGGGAGCCATATTTTCAACCTGATGCACTTTTTTGGTGGCGAACCCTACTGGTGTTTTTCCCGCCTGCTCCAGGACAACCAGCCGGTCACGAAGGAGGATGTTGTGGATGGTGCCGAGGGGATTGGCAAGCTGGCTGGTGATGGCGTTTCGGCGATGTACGGAATGGATGAAAGCGTGACCGGTTTTTTCGGGACCCAGAGGGACACGGCTGGAGGCAGGTTTGCCCTGCAGATCCGTGGTTCGAAGGGAATTATCGAAATAGTAACCGGGTACCTGCCCCAGGCCTTTGTACTGGAGGATCCGATGTGGTCTCCCGGTCGCAGTGGCAAGAAGTGGGTGCCGATCAGTTCTGCCGGGGCCGGCAAGGAAGAGCCGATCAAGGAAGGAAGCTCGCACATGGGCAACGTGGCAGCCTGTACGGACCTGCTGGTGGCGATCGAGGAGGACCGGCAGCCCGAGGCCAGCGTCTACGAAGGCCGGACCACGGTGGAGATGATCGCCAGCGTGTTTGAATCCCACCGGCAGGGAGGGCCGGTCAAGATGCCGCTGGAGAACCGCAAGAACCCGCTCTCATTGCTCTAGGGAGGCTATTGCAGTTCCACCGTCAGCTGGTCAATCTTGGCGGCCAGGATGAAGTCGTTCTCACTCAGTCCGCCGATGGCGTGTGTCCAGAGTTCAATGGCGACATTGCGATATCCTGCAATATGCAGGTCGGGATGGTGGCCATCGTCCTCGGCAACCTCGGCGACCCGGTTGAAGAAGTCCATGCCGGCCATGAAGTTCGTGACGGTCCACTCCTTTCGGATCCGCTGGTTGTCGCCAGTGAGCTCCCAGCCGGCAAGTTCTGCAAGCTGTTGCTCCGATTCTTCCAGCGAGTAAGGCTCCACGCCTCCCTCACAGGGTAGGCACTTTTTAGCCAGCAGCTGTTCTGTCGCCTGGATTTCCATGACCTGTTTCTCCTCGTGTTTATGAAGTGGTGCCCGCCGGGTCTCCGGGTCTACTCAGCCCGAGTTCATTCTCGATACTGGTCATGGCATCGATCATGAACTGAATATGTTCATTCAGCTCCAGGCCCAGGTCCTGGGCACCGTTGACAATGTCCTCCCGGTTGACAGCGGCCGCAAAACTTTTCTGCTTCAACTTTTTCCGCACGCTTTTTGGTTTCATGCCCTGCATGCCATCGGGACGCACCTTGGCAACGGCCGCGATAAAGCCGGCAAGTTCATCGCAGGCATAGAGCGTCTTGTCCATGGCGGAGACCCGTGGGCAATCTTCCAGGTAGTCGGCATGGGACTTGATGGCATAGATCATATCCTCCGGATAGCCACGCTCGGCCAGGATCTCGGAACCCTTGAGGGGATGGTCCGGGGGATCGGGCCAGCGTTCATAATCAAAATCATGGAGCAGTCCCACGATGCCCCATTTTTCCACGTCCTGCCCACCCCGCTCCGCATAATGACGCATGCAGACTTCCACGGCGAGCATATGCTGGCGGAGGCTCTCGCTGGTCGTGTACTCGCACATCAACGAGAAAGCATCTTCACGATCCATAAGACATGATCTTTCCAGCCTAGGTCACCGGCTTTTCTTTCTTGACCGGCGGACCTTCCTCGTCTTCCTTCAGTTCCCTCCAGGGCTTGCCCTTCTTGTAGCTTTTGAGCTCGTCCTTGAGCTGGTCCTGGATTTCATCCTGGCTGGTTTCAACGGCCTTGCTCGACCACTTGATGGCAGTATCAAAATCGCCGGTTTCTGCATAGGCTGCCGCGAGCGTACTGAGGATATGCGGTTTCTTGTACTCCGACAGTTCACAGGCGCGGAGCGCCAGTTCCACGGCGCGCTTTCCATCTCGCAGCTCGTCCACCGGGGAAGTCGCCAGGACCCAGGCAAAATTATTGAGCAGGCCATCGCTGTCCTTGTTCAGCTGCAGGGCGACATTGTAATCAGCAATCGCTTCCTTGTGCTTTCCAATATTCAACTGGGTGTCACCACGGGAATAAAAGGCGATCCAGTTCTCCTTGTCGATTTCTATCACCCGGCTGAATTCCTCGATGGCCAGCTTGTGATGGTTCCCCATCGAATAGCAGAATCCCAGCTGGAGCCGGATCTGGGCATTTCCGGGGTTGAGCTTGACCAGCCTTCTTAGCTGCAGGGCAGCATCATCGAATCGCTCGGTCCGCTGATAGATCATGCTTCTTAGCAATGCCGCCTGGGGCAGGCCGGGCCGGATCTTTTCCGCCCTGGTCAGGTCGGCGAGGGCATTGTCGTAGTCCTCGACCGACTCGTAAACAGTGGCCCGGGTAAGAAGCATTTCCAGGGAGCGTGGTTCGATTTCCAGCGCCTTGTCCAGGTCGGCAATAGCCAGGTCGCTGTAAGCCGGACTCAGGTGGGGCCGGGGACTTATATGGAAAGCACGGATATCAGTGGGCTGTCGTTTGCCGTAATAGTTGGAGAGCTGCAGGGGGTGCTG
>CAYYZW010000119.1:0-50439 GCA_964476375.1 uncultured Pirellulaceae bacterium | reverse complement strand
GACGAGGAAGGGCGTCCGGTACAAAGTGAAAAAATGCTGGAGATCGACTTTCGCGGCAACCAGCCAATGAAGGCCGGTGACCAGTTCGGCTTCGGCAGACCAGCCGTGGAAGAGGAGTAAGGCACCGGTGATGTGCCAGGCTCTTTTGCCGACGATCCACTCTCTTCTCGTGCGGCGGATTCTACTCGACCAGTTTCAATTCGATCTTCAACTGTCGTTCACCTCGCACCACGGTCAACGGGAGCCGCTCTCCCACCTTGTAGTTCAGCTTGAGGTGAACATTGAACTCGGCCGGGGTCATCCGGATCGGCTTGCCGTCCAGGCGAACAACAAAATCTCCCTCTCGCAAGCCGGACTCGTAGGCGGAACGTCCTCCCGGCGCATTACGGTTAATCCACTTCACCTTGAGGGCAGACCGGTCTCCATCGAGTCCGAGTTTCTTGATCTCCGCAGCCGTCGCCTGGGGGATCCAGACTCGCAGCCGTGGCCTCACTGACCAGATCGATCCACGCCAGGAAATATCTGTCTTCTTCCAGTCGGTATCAAGCCCGAGCATCTTGACCCCGGCCTGGCTGCCGGTAACCTGCACACGGGCAGCATCGTAGGAAAGCTGGTGCAGGACCCACTGGATATCGGCGATCGACGTGATCGCCTGGCCATTGACGTGTGTAATGGATTCGCCCGCCACCAGGCCACTGGCCGCCGCCGGCGTACCGGGGATCACTTTCTTGATCCGGCGACCATCGTTTCCATCCACGACCAGGCCGATATTTTCCGGCAGCGGGTAACGCCAGATCTTGTCCGAGAGCAGGTTGCCGGTCTTCGCATACTGGTTGTTCTGGGCATCGTGGATGTTATGGCAGTGAATACAGTTCTTGCGAGTCGTCTGGCCCACAAAATTCTGCTTGTTCTCCAGGCCGGGCATGTCCAGGGCGGTCTTGTAAGGCAGCCGCGGGCCACGCTTGCCGCGCAACTCGGCCATGTTGCCGGGGTAACCCCTGTGCAGCTGCAGGACTCTCAGCATGGTCTGGCGGAGTCCCTCGATCGAATTGTAGGCATCTGCCCCGGCGGCACTCTGCGTACCATAACGGGCATAGATCACACCGTCGGCATTGATAAACATGGCCGCCCAGTTCAGGTCGTGATCGAACTGAAACAGGGAGAGATCAACTCCTTTCATCTCCACCTGGCGAACCGGGATAAAGTGCTTGACTGCAAGTTCCCGAATCACGTTACTTCCCTTGGCAACCTCGGCATCAAAGGCCAGGCAATCCTCACAGGGGACGCAGCGGAAGGTCACGAACAGTGGCTTGTTCTGCAGGCGAGCTTCCTTCATCGCCGCCTGGATGTCGTTGTACATCCAGAACTCCGCTCCCAGCCCGTTCTCATCATCCAGCACCGTGGCCAGCTTGGGAGGTTCCGCCATGGCACTGGAAAGGCAAGGCAACAGGATCATGATCGCCAGGGTCAGCGTGGTCTTTTTCATGGTTGTCTCCGGACGAAAAACTCAACGGGTATTGCTCATTATAGACCACCCGTACTCCAGTGGTCCCCGCGGGACTCGCTCATCCCCCGTCAATTTCACCCTGGGGGCTTTTTCTCCAGGGTAGCCACTTCCAGAACCAGTTGACAAATGGACCGGCCACTTCTCGCCCCGCCATGTACAGCCCCAGGAACCAGAAGGCATAGGAGCTAAGCCACAAGAGCAACCCGACGATCCACTTGAACCCGGAAGAGATGGGGAGAAAGGGGACTCCCAGGATCGATAACCAGACCACGATCGACAGGAAAATCAGGAGAATACCAATCCTGGCCCGTTTCCCCAGCGAGCGATTTTCCTTCTGCTCGCCAGGTGAAAGATTCGTGGTGTTCGAATCACTGGTCATCCTCACCATCCTTTTCCGTTACTGCCAGATCACACCACGACCTCTTTCACCACCTTGCCAGCCACGTCCGTGAGACGGAAATCCCGACCATTGTAGAAATAGGTCAGTTGTTCATGATCCAGTCCCATCAGGTGAAGAATCGTGGCGTGCAGGTCATGCACCTGCAGCCGGTTGACAGCCGCCTTGTGTCCGAACTCGTCTGTCTCCCCGTAGGAGACTCCTCCCTTGACACCCCCTCCCGCCAGCCAGACGGTATTGGCATGGGGATTGTGATCTCGCCCGGGCTTGGCTCCTGGCTGGGAAATCGGCAACCGTCCGAATTCACCACCCCAGACCACCAGGGTATTTTGCAGCAGGCCCTGTTGTTCCAGGTCCTCCAGCAAGCCACCAACCGGCCGGTCCGTTTCACCGGCAAACTGTGTATGGTTTCCCTTGATGTCGACATGCCCATCCCAACTGCGAGCATTCTCGTTCCCACCAGAGTAAAGCTGAACGAAACGGACACCGCGCTGGACCATCCGGCGAGCCACCAGGCATTGCCTCGCGAAATGGTCGCATTCCGGCCGACCAATCCCGTAAAGATCCTGGATATGCTGCGGTTCCTGTCCGATATCCAGTGCCTCCGGTGCCGCAGACTGCATCCGGTAGGCCAGTTCAAAGCTCTTGATCCGGGCTTCCAGTTCCAGGCTGCTTCCTGTCTGTTGCAGGTGGCGTCGATTCAGGCGGGCCAGCAGGTCGAGCTGCCCCTGCTGCCGGTCGGCTGTCATATTCTCCCGTGGCTTGAGATTCTGGATCGGTTCCCCCTGTGGATTGAGCCACGTTCCCTGGTAGGGACCGGGCAGGAAGCCGGAACTCCAGTTGAGAGAGTGCCCCTTGGGAAGCCCTCGTCCCTTGGGATCGGACATAACGACAAATCCTGGCAGGTTCCTGTTTTCCGACCCCAGGCCATACGTCACCCAGGATCCGACCGAGGGAAATCCCATCCGGGGCAAACCGCTGTTCATCATGAACAGCGCCGGGCTGTGATTATTGGACTCGGAGTAGAGCGAGTGCAGGAAGGCCATCTTGTCCACGTGCTTGCTGAGCTGAGGAAAGATACTCGAGACCCACTTACCACTTTCCCCGTATTGCTTGAATTCGAAAGGGGACTTCATCAGTGGCCCGACCTGGTTGCTAAAAAACCCGGTCGTCTTGTCAAATCCTTTCAGCGCACTACCATCCCGGCGGGCCAGTTCCGGCTTGTAATCCCACGTGTCGACCTGGCTGTGTCCGCCGTTGACGAAGATCCAGATCACCGAGGTCGCACGGGCGGGAAAATGCGGTTGACGCGGTGCCAGTGAATCCTGGTCGGCCCCGAGTAATCCCTGCTCGTGCAGCAGGCAGCTCAGTGCTGTCATGCCCAGGCCTGCACCACAGCGATGGAGCAGGTGTCGACGGGAGAGGAAAGGAATGGGTTCATTCATCGGTGATTATCCCGGGTGGGATCCTTCGTCAGGGTATGTACACAAACTCGTTGGTGCTGAGCAGGACCAGGCAGTAGTCCACCAGGGACTCTCCCGCCTGGTCGGCATGATCTTCCAGGTAACGGATTCCATCCTGGAGATCCTGTTCCGAGGGAACGCGCCCGTAAGCTCGCAGGTAAGCCTCGCGGACAGCGGCCGCGAACGACTCGTCCAGCCGGGGACGAACCGCATCGGCGAGTCCCTCGGCACAGGCATGCACCTGGGGATTATTCATGAATATCAGGGCCTGGGGAGAGACCGTCGTCGTCGGTCTCACGCCAAGGCTGGTGAGGGAATCGGGCCAGTCAAAGACACGCAGGAAGGGAACCAGCTGGCTACGCTTGACCTTGAAGTAAATGCTTCTCCGCCGCATGGAAGAGTCCAGCGTACCGGGGCCATACATTGTCGTGTCCAGGATCCCCCCCACCGCAAGCAGGTTGTCGCGAATCACTTCCGCTTCCATCCGACGCCTGTTGAAATGACCCAGCAGCTTGTTTGTCGGATCGCGTTTCAGGCTCGAGGCCGTGGCCTGGTGGGAAAGCTGGTAGGCCCGGCTCAGCAGGATCATCTTGTGAAGCCGTTTCAATCGCCAGCCGTGCTCGACCAGGTCGGCTGCCATCCATTCCAGCAGGTCGGGATGAGATGGACTGTCCCCCTGGACCCCAAAATCATTGATCGTCCCCACGATGCCGCGGCCCATGTGATGGTGCCAGACACGGTTGACAATCACGCGTGCCGCAAGAGCCCCGGCACCCTGGTCGGTATCGGTGATCCAGTGTGCCAGGCCACTGCGGCGGTGGGAGGTGCGCGACAGGCTGCCCGATTCCGGCCGGGGCACGATCCAGCGATCTGCGCCGTTCGGTGCGCGAGTCAGGACATCCAGGAATCCCTGGGACACCTCTCCTTTTTTCTGGGACACATCTCCACGCGCCAGGAAAAATACTTTTTCATAAAAATCCGGGATCGATCCATCGGATGTGTGCAGCCGCATCGGCTTGAATCCCTCGCTGGTGACCTGCATGGTCTGGACCTTGTTCTCCGTCAGCAGTTTTTCGATCATGGCCTTCTGTTCACGCAGCAGGCGGTCCTCTCGCAGGAACCATCGCTTGGCAGCCTCCTGGAGTTCCTTGCCCAGGTCACCCAGCAGCTTCCTCTCCACCACCAGGGATGTCAGTGCCTGGCGTTCTTTCGCATCCTTGATCTCCGGCAGGGGCTCACTATTTTCCGCCTGCTGAACGGCCCAGGCGGCGAGCGCTTCCTGCCACGCCTGCTGCCGTCCACTCACCTGCTGCCGGAGCGTGGCAAGCTGGGAGAGAACCACCGGGGCCTGGTCGGTTCCCGAAACCGGGCCGGTGCAGACCTCGATCTCACTTCGCACCGTGGTGGCAAAGGCAGAGAGTAGCCGGTAATAGTCCGCCGTGGGAATTGGATCATACTTGTGGTCATGGCAGCGGGCACAGCCGATGGTCAATCCCAGCATGCTTGTGCCGGTCGTCGACAACATGTCATCCAGTGCGTCATAACGGACCCTTTCCGCCTCGCTAATCGTGATCTGTGTCGGAAACACTCCGGCACCCAAAAACCCGGTGGCCGCCAGGGCAAGGGAATCATTGGGAGCAAGTTCATCCCCGGCCAGTTGCCAGCGGAGGAACTGGTCGTAGGGCAGGTCCTGGTTCAAAGCCCGGATCACAAAATCCCGGTAGTGGTAAGCATGGTTCCGGTCGGTATCGTGTTCAAAACCATGGCTCTCGGCAAAGCGGGCAGTATCGAGCCAGTGGCGGGCCCAGCGTTCTCCGAAATGCTCACTCTCGAGCAACCGGTCCACGATTTTTTCCCAGGCCTGTGCCAGGTCCTCCGCGGCCACAAAGGCCTCCACCTCCTCGGCAGCCGGAGGCAAACCGACCAGGTCAAAATAAGCTCGCCGGATCATCGTCCGTCGGTCTGCCTGGGGAGCGGGAAGCACTCGCTCCTTTTCCATCCTCCGCAGCAGGAACAGGTCAATGGACGTGTGCGCCCATCCTTTCCTTCGAACGCGTGGAAGCGGGGGCGGGTCCAGCGACTGGTAGGCCCAGTACTGGCGATCCTCCGATGTCACCTGCAGCTCCGTCTTTTCCTCTGCCAGCCCCTCTACCAGCGGCCGGTCATAGGCGGCTCCCAGGTCAATCCAGCGCGAGATTGCGTCAATCATGCTGTCATCAACGCGAGGCTGCTGCAGCGGCATGTGAGGCTCCTGCTCATGCCGGAGAAGCTGGACCAGGGGGCTCTCATTTCCAGAACCAATCCGCACCGGCTGGTCATAGCTCTCACCACCAGCAAGCAATAACTCGCGCGTCGCCAGGTTCAGCCCCGAGCGTGTTTTCTCTCCGCCATGACACCTGAGGCAGTTGGCGACCAGGAACGGGCGGACTTTCTCGGTGAACAGCCGCTGGCTCTTCTTCATCAGGGCAGGATGGTCTTCCGGCGGGGGAGCCGCCTGGCTGACCAGGCATATCCCGCAGGCGATTGCCAGCAGGCAGGCACGTTGCAGTCCCCTGTTGATCATCTTCTACTTCTCCATCAGGGCCAGGGCAGCCGTTTCATCGTCTTCTCATTATGCCACGGATTCACACGACTGTGGTGGGATAATGTCCAGCAGGATTTCAACAGGCTAGAATGAACGACCTGCTTTCCGTTCTCCATGAAAACCCTCTCGATCGGGCCCTGCTTTGATGTACAGGATCATCCTCCTGCTTGTCGCCTGGCTGCTTGTCTCCCCGGCACTTGCTGCTGCCGAAACACAACCACCCAACTTTATTGTCTTCCTCACGGATGACCAGGGATGGGGAGACCTGGGTTGTTATGGACATCCCGAGCTCAAGACTCCGCACCTGGACAAGTTTGCGAGCGAGGGACTTCGCCTGACACAATGTTATTCTGCCTGTGCGGTCTGTTCGCCATCTCGCTCTGCCATCCTTACCGGACGGACCCCCTACCGGAATGGTGTCTGGCGGTGGATTCCTTCCGGAAGCCAGGTCCACCTGCGGACGAGCGAAATCACGATCGCCTCGTTGCTCCAGGACAAGGGTTACGACACCTGCCATGCAGGCAAGTGGCACCTGAATGGCCATTTCAATTCCGACCAGCAGCCCCAGCCGAATGATCACGGCTATGACCACTGGCTGGCAACCCAGAACAACGCTGCTCCCCACCACCTCAACCCGGTCAACTACGTCCGAAACGGGACAGCCGCCGGGAAGATGGAAGGCCCCAGTTCCGAGATCGCCGCACGAGAGGTGATTGGCTGGCTCAAGAACCGGGAGGATTCGAAGGCCCCTTTCTTTATCACGGTCTGGACCCACGAGCCTCACCTCCCCATCGAATCAGCCGAGAAGTTCATGGCCCCCTACGCACACCTGGAGGATGAAGGATTGCGGCAGCACCACGGGAACATCACCCAGCTCGACCATGCTTTCGGACTGCTGATGAAAGCGGTCGACGAGATGGGCTACCGGGATAACACGCTGGTGATCTATACCAGTGACAATGGCCCGGAAGGGAATGGGAATACCGGTCGCACGCGTGGATCGACCGGCGGCTTGCGGGGCCGCAAACGCCATTCCCACGAAGGGGGTATCCGGGTCCCCGGACTGGTCCGCTGGCCTGGTCATGTGGAGCCCGGCAGTGAGAGCAGCGAACCGGTAATCGGCTCCGATATCTTCAGCACCCTGCTGGACGTGGTGGGTATTCCACTACCAGCCGACCGGACGATCGACGGCGCCAGCATGTTGCCCCTGTTCGAGGGAAACCCGATCACACGGATCGAACCCCTTTACTGGAGAAACCACCTGGCGCCGCAGCAGTACAGGGTCGCCCTGCGAATAGGAGACTGGAAGATCATTGGCTCGGACAATCTGGAGCAGTTTGAACTGTACAACATCCAGCGGGATCCCCAGGAAACCCGAAATCTTTCCGGGGATCATCCTGACAGGTTTGCCGAGCTCAAGCAGGCATTGATCGAGCAGGACCGGGACGTCCTGGAAGAGGGACCCGACTGGTGGAAAAATGATCGAAAACCACGCAGCCGATCTGGGATGCTCAAGCAGGGCAAGGACACGACAGGTGACTTTGATGTGGTCCTTGGAACCTCCGTCAAGAAAGTGGAGGGGCAATACGTGCTTCTCAGCGAGGGAGAGGGCCTGGCCCTGATGAAACTTGAAAAGCCCCTGGAAAAAACAATGCGGATTACAACCAGCTACCAGTCCCTTGTCACGACCGGGAAAACCCGTAATGGCATGATCGTCCTGGGTGCCAAGCCGACCAACGATGCAACCATCAAGATCGGCACGGCAATAGGGCTTGCAGAACACTCCATCTTTGACGGTGGCTGGAACAACCTGGGGCGGCTGACCAAGGTGCCGGCCCCAGGTGACCCGCTACAGGAGTGGGAGATCTCGATTGTCATCCGACCTGGAGACCGCCATCTGGACGTGGAGATCAATGGCCGCACAATGGCAGTTCGCCTGCCACCCGCTGCCGTACCAATCCGCTTCCTGGGCTTCTATAACAAGCAGACCGAGACCTCTTTTGCACCCCTGAAGATCGAGACCGTCGACCAGGACTAAGTGGTTCGGACTTGGGCGACAAGGACAGACGATGACAGACAAGGCCATTGAAATCCATGACCTGCACAAGACCTACCGGGAGGGTCTCTTTTTCCGCCGCACGGTGGATGCACTTCGGGGTGTCAGCCTGGAAGTGGAACAGGGTTCGATCTTTGGATTGCTTGGTCCCAACGGTGCCGGAAAGACAACCCTGATCAAGATCCTGCTGGGAATTGTCCGCAAGTCCCAGGGGGATGCAGCCCTGCTGGGCAAACCGGCGGGCAGCCGCCTGGGTCGTAAAAGAGTTGGATTCCTTCCAGAAAACCACCGCATCCCCAGGCACATGACCGGAAATACAGCGCTGGATTACTACGGGGGACTGAGTTATCTTTCCCGCCGCGAGATCCGACAGAAAACCCCCCAACTGCTGGAACGCGTGGGACTGGGAGGCTGGGGAAAAACCCCTGTCAAGAACTATTCCAAGGGAATGATGCAACGACTTGGACTGGCCCAGGCCATGATTCACGACCCGGACCTGTTGATCCTGGATGAACCGACCGACGGGGTCGACCCGGTGGGTCGCACCGAAATGAGAGCAATCCTGCAGGAACTCAAGGACGAGGGGAAAACCATCTTCGTCAACAGCCACCTGCTCCAGGAAATCGAACTGGTCTGTGACCGGGTGGCCATCCTGGCCCATGGACAGCTTCGGCGGATAGGTACCATTGACGAGGTCACCCGTACCGGGAATGACATGACCAGACTTGTCCTGGTCGGCCAGGAAGACACCCTGCGACTGGCTCTCGAGGGGATCCCGATCGACACGGTGTCTGTGCTTTCCCCGGAGACCATGGAAATCAGCATCCGGGATCTCAAGCAATCAGAACTTGACCGGCTGATTGACCGATTACGGCAACAGCAGATTGGGATCCAGGAAATCACCCGGCCCCGGGCCACCCTGGAAAATGCCTTCCTCGACATCATCGAACAGATCGAAAACGAGCAACCAGCACCTGTCATCGACCTGGATCCTGCCTCGATCGTGGGAGATTCCAGGTCCAGCACGGGAACTCCAGAAGAACCTTCTGATCCGGAAAAGAATTGACGCATGCGACCCTACCTTGCCATCATGATCGATTCCTTTCGGGAGGCTTTTGCCTCTCGCGTACTCTGGATACTCTTTATCCTGACCACGCTGTTGCTGGCCGCGATCGCTCCCCTGTCGATGGTGGAACAGCGGGCAACAGAATTTCAACGCTCGGAAATCCGGAACTGGCCGGAATTCATTTCCACGCTGGTCGACCAGGGTACCGCAGACGAGACGACCCCGGGAAAGCGGACCTGGGAACTGCTCGACAAGAGAATCCAGGCAAAGCTGAAAGCGTCACTGAAGGGAGATGAAGAACAGCCGGGAACGAGGCGGGCCCTGGTCCTGGACTTGCTTGAATCACTCAACCAGATTCTTCCCCGGCATGATTATTACGACCAGGCATCCTGGCAGGATGTTTACCTGGACGAAAGCACCCGCGAGTTGCTGACCGAACTGGATGCGACATCCTCCAGGGAAGACATTGCCCTTGCCAACCGGCTGTTGCTGCGTTCCGCTTTTCCCACCCACCTTCCTACGGTTTCCGGGACCCAGGTCTTTGTGACCTATCTTGGCAACCCGGTTGGCACGGCTCTCCCTTTTCCGCGAGACCTGGCCAACCCGATTATCAACGAGATCGTGGCCGCCGTGATGAACTTCTTTATTGGCACGCTGGGCGTCTTTGCCGCGATCCTGGTCACCGCCTCGATGATCCCCAATACCTTCGAGGCAGGATCCATCGATTTTCTGCTCAGCAAACCTATCTCGCGGGTACTCCTGCTGCTGACCAAGTTTTTCGGTGGCTGTACCTTCATCCTGCTGATTGCCAGCTATTTCATTATTGGTATCTGGCTGGTGATCGGCACTCGTTTCGATCTCTGGAACCATCGTATCCTGATGACAATCCCGCTTTTCCTGTTCCTCTTCTCGATCTACTTCTGCGTCTCCACCTTTGCCGGCCTGCGATGGAAAAATGCCACGGTCTCCATCGTGATGTCGATTCTCTTCTGGGCTGCCTGTTTCGTTGTCGGTACCAGCAAGGAAGTTATCGAGGCGGTATTCCTTGAACCGCAAAGGCTCGTCAAGCTGGTGCCGCTGGAAGATTCCGTCGTTGGCATCCGCCGCTCCGGCGAGGTTGTTGAATGGCTGCCATCCCCCCAGGGGACATGGGACGAGATCCTCTCTGACACGATGTCACCCGTCCGGCGGCAAAGTGGCATGGGAGCATCCATGGGAGGCCCTCTTTACGACGCGGAAAAAGGACTTCTTGTTTTCATCCGACAGCCGGTCCCCTCCTTTGGCCGCAGTCCCTTTCGATCCAATGAACCGGAACTTTTCCTTGGCCGACGGCAGGATGCAACCTGGACTGCACAACCCGGCAAGGGCCTGCCCTCGGGAGCGAACTGGATTTTTCACGATCCGGAGGGCCGTCTCCTGGTCATCGCATCCCGGGGAGTTTTCCGGGAAAACGGAGAACTGGCCCGGAACGAAAACCCTGGGGCCAGGCTGCTTAACCTGATCCCTTTCATGGGAGAAAAGGATGTTTTCGAACGGGTGGGACCGGAACCGGCGGTGGGCCTGTCGATGCCGTTTTCTGCCCTGCCCCATCCTGACAACGGGGATCTTCTTCTCTGGCACCAGAACACGCTCATCTGGTTACACCGAAACGAGGACGAGAAATACGAGCGGGGTGCAGAATGTGAATTGCCCGAATCGAAAGATGTGACGCTCGCACTGGCAGGAAAAATAATCTGCTGCGTGCTGGCCGACGGGGAGGTCTTCCTGCTTGATGCGACGACTCTGGATGTCCGCAGGCGTTTTTATCCCGCGGGACAATCGACTCCCTACAAGGCACAAGCGTCCTCGGACGGCCGCCACCTGGCCGTGCTTTTCCATTCCGGCCGACTGATGCTGTACGACATCCAGCACGAGCAAACCCGTCTGGTTGGTACCAACGTCTCTGCCGCTGTATTTGACAAAAGCGAATTACTGGTAGCCGATCGAGTCGATCGCGTGACCCGGTATGATACCGAGACGCTCAAGCAGAAGTCCCGTTACGACCCGGAGATGACCACGCTTCACCGTGTGCACCGATTTTTCCTCCTGCCTTTTTACCGCATCTTTCCCAAGCCGGGTGAACTGGGTGAGGTGGTCAATTACCTGCTGACGGACGAGGACGCCCGGGCCTGGGGCCCCCCCCGGACAGCGGACTTGCGCCAGTATCACGATGTAAGGGACATTGCCGGCCCACTCAAAAATGGCGCCTGGTTTGTCCTGATCATGCTCACACTGTGCTGTTTTTACGTGACCCGCAAGGATTTCTAGGCTCGCTCGCTGCCCGACAGCTAGGTCCCCTGGTCCCGGCGCGACAGATCCTCCATGACCGCCTCCATCCTGGCTGCATTGGTTCCCATGTCGTGGTAGCCCATCCGGGACGCAGAGCGATATTCGATCCTCCCTTTGTCGCGGTCACGGTAAAATTCCACGTCATCGATAAAACCAAGCAGTGGTGTACGAAAAGTGGCATGGAGATAATCCTCCTGCTCCAGCACAATCCGAACCCGCGACCGTTGCCTGAGGTAATGGACAAGGATCCCCCAGGTTCGATCCAGGTCCCGGTGCACCGGAAGGTAACGGTAATTCTTCACCGGGCGATCCAGGGAAGAGACGCCATTGGGAGACTCGGGGGCCGGCCCCAGGTGCCCGGCAATCACCCCGGTTGCTACCGGGCTGGTCGAAACCTGCATCAGCAGCATGACAGTCCAGCGGAGCAGAAGCAGAACGAGTAAGGAGACAAGGCCACGTTTGATTCGTTTCGGCATTGGCAGGGAAATCCGGTCACGCGTCTGTCCAGTCGACTCTTATTTCGTGTCGTCCCCCGGGGCCGGCTTGCTCCAGTGGTAGCACACTACCTTATCGAGTTCTCGAACCACCAGCTTATTATCCATGATCCCCAGGTGCGCCCAGCTGGAAGATCCGTTGAAATCACGAGTTCCAAGAAGCTCAAATTTTTCCGGGTTGGCAGCGATCATGTAGAGAATTCCTTTCTCATCCAATGCGAGGATCTTCTCGCCATCAGAGATCATGCTCCAGTACTTGCCAAAGGGGGTACTGGTCCAGGTTTGCTGCCCGGTTTCGATGTCAAAGCAGGTCACCCGCTGGTTTCGCATGTGCAGGTAGGCGTACTTTCCAATCAGGATCGGAGTCGACATATACCCCTGGGCTGTTTTTCGCCACCTTTCAACCGTGGCATAGCCCTTGTCTGTTTTTTGCACTTCAAAATAGAGTGTCCCCCCGCCATAACTTGACACAAAGAATCCCGATTTGTACCGGCAGGGAGTAAGAATATTCATGCCACGAAAGGCTTCTATCTCCTTGCTCCATAAAACATCGCCCGTTTCCAGGTCGACACCAGCCAGCACTTTTCTCGACTGGATCAGGAGCTGGCGTGCGCCATGGAGGGTGTCAATGGTTGGCGAGGAAAAAGCGCTCCCAAACATTCCTCCACCATCTTTCATACTGTGCCAGACGATCTTGCCGGTTTCGGCTTCCAGCTTGAGAATTCCTCCACCCGCCTGCACGTAGAGATAATCCCCATCCGGAAGGGGAGAGGAGACATACCCAAACGTCGGCAGGGGGCTCCGTAATTCCTTGACAAAGTCTTTTTTCCAGATGACCTCGCCATTCTTTATGTCCAGACAGACGAGGACATCACGCATCCCGGCAACATACAATTTCCCCCGATGGAGTGCCGGGGTTGCACGAATCCAATCACCATTGGATCTGGCAAAAAAGGGGACCGACATGGCACCTTCCCACTTCGTCTCCCAACGTTTCTTGCCGGTTTCCAGATCAACAGCAATTACCACTTCCCACTTTTTTTCACGTGTTGCCGTCGTGTAAACCGTATCTTTCGTCACAAGGGGGCCCGAGTAACTGGGACCCAGCTTCGTGCTCCATCGCGAAATGAGATGCTCGCCACTGAGCGTGGCAGGCCAATCTGCTTCGCTCAGCAGCCCATTGCGGTCCGGGCCTCGCCACTGTGTCCATGTCTGCTGGGCATCCAGGCGAACAGCGAAGGCCAGGATGACAATCGTGAAGACAAAACAGCAAGGAAACCGCCAGTTGTTCGGATCGACCTCTGCTCGTATGGACATGGCTTGTCAATTTCCACTTTTCCAGGATGATAAGGATTCCAAAAATAATCCAAAATTGATCTTCCGTGAAGGGGACAACCCGGTTCAACCATTTTCACGTACGCTATACCTCGTTTTAATCGCTCCAAAGACAACCACGTCACCCCATCTTCTGCTGTCAGTTTGAATGAAAATTGCCATCGTCGGCGCCGGGATTTCCGGTCTCACGGCCGCTTATTACCTGCAGGCCCGCCACGACATCACGCTGCTGGAAAAGAACAATTACCTCGGCGGGCACACCAACACGGTTTCCGTCAAGGAGGGTGTACGATCGATCCCGATCGATACCGGGTTTATTGTTTACAACGATCGCACCTATCCCCTTTTCTGCCAGTTGATTGATGAACTCCCGGTCCAGAGCCAGCCAACCCAGATGACTTTCGGTGTCCGGTGTGAGAGGACAGGCCTCGAATACCAGGGCGGAAGCCTGGGCAGTTTTTTTGCCCAACGCGGAAATTTTTTTCGTGTGCGGCATTACCGGCTACTACGAGAGATCCTGCGATTCCAGAAGCTCGCCCGCCAGGTGGAAAAAGAACTTTCTGAAAAACTCACCGTCACCCAGTTTCTTTCTCAACATCGATTCTCTCCGGCATTCACTGAACACTTCTTTCAACCCCTGGGTTCTGCTATCTGGTCCTGCCCAGCAGACCGTTTCGAGAACTTTCCTGCCCGTTTCGTGATCGAGTTTTACCGGCACCACGGGTTACTCTCCATGCGGGACCGGCCAAACTGGAAAGTCATCGCCGGGGGATCCCAGGAATACGTCGCAGCCTTGCAAGACAACATGGATGTCGAGGTCGAGATGGGCACGACTGCAACGAGTATCGAAAGAGGTGGCAATGGCATCCAGGTCACAACACGGGAGCATGGCACAAGAAATTATGACCATGTGATCCTCGCCTGCCACAGCAACCAGAGCCTGGCATTACTGGGAGAACATGCACGGGCAGAGGAAAAAGAATTACTCGGCGCCATCGCCTATCAAAAGAACACGGCGATTCTGCATACGGATACAAGCATCCTGCCAGCCTGTCGACGTGCCTGGGCATGCTGGAATTACTACCTCCCTGAAAATCCTGGCACACTGCCTATCGTCACCTACAACATGAATATCCTGCAGGGCCTTTCCACCGAGCGCACTTACTGTGTCTCGCTGAATGCAGAACCATGGCTCCACCAGCAGGACATCCTACATCGCTTCATCTATCATCATCCTGTATTCGATGCACGCCGTCGTGAAGTTCAGCAACGCCACATGGAACTCATTAATAATCATGGTGTTTCCTGTTGTGGTGCCTACTGGGGACATGGTTTCCACGAGGATGGAGTGCATAGTGCGTGGAAGGTCATTGAAAGCCTGCCCTGATGAAAAAACATGCTCCCACCAATAGCTGCCTTTACCGAGGCCATGTAGAACATCGGCGGTCCCTCCCGCATACCCACCAGTTCCGTTATCACCTCTACATGATTTACCTGGATCTTGCAGAACTGGACCAGGTTTTTGCGGACCGCCTTTTCTGGTCCCACCGTTTTCCAACCATGAACTGGTTTCGGCGGGCCGACCATCTCGGTAACAAAACAATCCCCCTGGACCAGGCCGTCCGGCAATACATAAACGCAGAAACCGGCACTTACCCGGAAGGACCGATTCGACTGCTCACACACCTTCGGCAGTTCGGTATTCAGATGAACCCGGTCTCCTTCTATTACGTCTTTTCGCGGGATGGTGAAACACTCAACTTTGTGATTGCCGAGGTCAATAATACCCCCTGGGGTGAAAGCCACTGTTACCTCCTCAAACCGGAGGCCTGGCGTGCAACGCCAGGACACCACTTACCAACAAAAAAAGAACTCCATGTCTCTCCCTTCATGGCCATGGAGCAGGAATACTACTGGCGGCTGGCCAAACCCCGAGACCATCTCTCGATCCAAATCGATGTTCAGACCCCCTCGGGGAAGATCCTGGATGTGAGCCTGCAGATGCAGCGAGTCCCTCTTCGTGCTTCCACCTTGACCGGCTTGGCAATACGATTTCCGTTGTTAACATTGTTTGTATTCCTGCGAATCTACATTCAGGCATTGTGGCTCTGGTTAAAAAAGACTCCTTTTTATCACCATCCAAAAAAGCGGCCAGATCCTGGTGAGACAAGCTGACACTTTGACCTTTTTTCCTACCGCCGCTGCCTGGACGTCAAACCGCAAATGACCAGTGAACTTCGTGTCGTCCCCAAGACTGTTTCCAGCTGCCGGAAAAAACCAGCCTCCCGCGGTCTGATAACCCAGTGGATCAAGCGGATTGAGAGTGGGAACATCCGTCTCGTCGACGAATGGGGAACGATCGAAACAGGCCATCCCGAAGCCGAACTCCAGGCAGAACTGGTTGTCTCCTGCCCAACATTTTATGGCCAGGCGGTGTCTGGCGGAGAACTGGGGATTGCTGAATCCTACCTCGAAGGACATTGGAACTGCTCTGACTTGACGAGTCTGTTCCGGATCATCCTCAGAAGTGCCGGGGCCATGACCTCGGTACGTGATCGGCTCCGGGGACTTGCCCTCTGGTTGGTCCGTTTACGGAGTTGGCATCGAAGAAATAACCGGCGTGGGAGTCGCAAGAATATCCACGAGCATTACGATCTGGGAAACAACTTCTTCCAGCTTTTCCTGGACAGGACAATGAACTACTCCTGTGCCATATTCGATGAGCCAGGCATGTCTCTCGAGGTGGCATCCAAACGAAAAATGCAGACCCTCTGCGATGACCTGCAGCTGAAGGAATCGGACCACCTGCTGGAAATCGGAACTGGCTGGGGAGCCCTGGCGCTGTTCGCTGCCCAGCAGTATGGTTGCCGAGTTACCACCACGACAATCTCGCAAGAACAGTTTGACCATGCACGGGATCGCATTCGCGAGGCGGGACTGGCAGACCGGGTCACCGTTCTTAAGCAGGATTACCGAGACCTGGCAGGCACGTATGACAAGGTCATCTCGGTGGAAATGATCGAAGCCGTTGGACAGCGTTACCTCCCAATTTTCTTTGATCGCTGTCACCGGCTGCTACGGCCCGGGGGAGTCATGTCGCTCCAGGCAATTCTCATGAACATGAAGGACAGGGATTTTGGCAGGTATGCCAGGTCCACCGATTTTATCCGTGAGTACATCTTTCCCGGTGGTTTCCTTCCCTCGCAGCAGCTCATTGGCAAGATCCTGCAACAACAGGGAGTGATGGAAATCGACAGGATCCGGGATATTGGCTCCCACTATGTCACAACCCTACAACAGTGGAGAGACCGGTTTGTTCGTGCAGGGACGGAACTGCACCAACTTGGTTTTCCTGATCGATTTCTGCGTCTCTGGAAATATTACTTTTCCTACTGCGAGGCAGGCTTTGCCGAGAGACACTGTACGGCAGTCCAGATGGTGCTCCGAAAGTATTCCACCTAACGGGCAGGAGCAGGAGAATGGTCCAGGCATTGCTGCTCAGTTATCTCGGCGTGGCTGTCTTGATGATCCTACTCTGGTTCTGGCAAGCACGAAGTGGACGAGGAAGCATTGTCGATGTCTTCTGGACCCTCGGGGTCACGCTGATCGCATTAGTCCAGCTGCTGCTGGTTCCAGTCGCCCCGGGGCCGCGTCATTGGTTAGCCAGCCTGTTGATCAGTTGCTGGGGACTGCGCCTGACCCTGTTCCTTGCCTGGCGAATGACAATACTGCCCGAGGATGGTCGCTACCTGGAACTCCAGGAGCGGTGGGGAGCAACCAGGGCAAGGAGGATGTTTTTCTTTTTCCAGTTCCAGGCCTTTGGGACCGTTCTTTTTGCCTGGCCATTTATCCTGCTGGCAGGAAACCAGTACCCCCTTGGCATCCTGGACCTGGTGGGAACCCTTTTCTGGATGACTGGAATCCTTGGAGGCACAATCGCCGACTTTCAGATGACACGTTTTCGCCACACGGCTGGAAACGAAAAGCGGGTCTGTGCCGTCGGTCTCTGGAAATACAGTCGGCACCCAAACTACTTTTTTGAATGGATTCACTGGTGCAGCTACGTTTTCCTGGCCTGGCTTGCACCCTGGGGATGGCTGACATTGCTTGCCCCACTGACGCTGTTGCTGCTGATCTTTTTCGTGACCGGTATTCCTCCCTCGGAAAAACAGGCCCTCATGCGACGGGGAGAAAGCTACCTCCACTACCAGGCCCGCACCCCGGTTTTCATCCCCTGGTTTCCCCGCCCAGCCGACGAGTGACACCGATGCTGAGCAGCCTGCTACTGAAACCGATGATCACCCTGGCAGAAAAAGGCCGGCTGCCGGACTGGGTCATTCGCACCGGAATCCGGCGTCTCTGTCGCCAGAGACTTCGAGAAGTCCCCTCCGATCCTTTTGTAGATGGCAGCACTGACGCAGGGACAATCGCCGTTGAAACGGAGCGGGCTAACGAGCAGCATTACGAACTTCCCTCCGCATTCTTTGAAGCTGTCCTTGGAAGCTGGAAAAAGTACAGCTGCTGTTACTGGGATGCATCGACAGGCAGCCTGGATGATGCGGAGCGGCGAGCCCTGCAGCTCACCTGCGAGCATGCCGGCCTGGAAGATGGCATGCGGGTCCTGGACCTGGGCTGTGGCTGGGGCTCACTCACTCGCTGGATCGCACAAGAGTACCCGGCGTGCCAGATCACTTCGATTTCCAATGCCGGTCGCCAGATCAAGTCCATTCGTGAAACAGCATCCCGAGAAGGGTTTGGAGACCGGCTGGTTGCCGAGGTCGTGGACATCAATCATTTCTCGCCCGGGGAAACCTATGACAGGATTATCTCGGTCGAGATGTTCGAGCATGTTTTGAACCATACCATACTGCTTGACCGCATCAGCAGTTGGCTGGCCCCTGGAGGAAAACTGCTGATCCATGTTTTCTGTCACCACGAGATGCAGTATCGATTTGAAGTCGAGGGTCCGGCAAACTGGATGGGCAGGCATTTCTTTACCGGGGGGAGCATGCCATCGAGCGACCTTATTCCCCGCTCCGCGAAAAATTACAAGCTCGAAAACCAATGGAACTGGAACGGCCGACATTATCAGCGCACGGCAGAAGCATGGTTGCAAAAGATGGATGCCGGGAAAAAGGTCATCTGGCCGCTTCTTCAGCAGCACTATGGTTCGGCGGCAAAGCAGTGGTGGTGGAGATGGAGAATATTTTTCCTTTCTGTATCTGAACTTTTTGGTTATGGAGAGGGAAAAGAATGGTCTGTGGCACATTACCTGCTCATGAACAAGAAGAAAAATGAATAGGTTGAATCCCGGAAAGATTGTTTTTTCCGGGAAAAATGGGGAGCAGGCCCGGAGAATAATTAGAAATTATTTGTACTAAACCCTAGAGAACAGCGTTTTGATCAATAGAATGAAGGGGCGCGGTGTGCCGGTTCTGACTGTCAGGACTCAGGTGACATCGTATAGTAACTTTTTTTAGGGATTTTGAGTAAATGGGCGAAGGCACGATTAAAAGAATTACAGATCGCGGTTTTGGATTTATTGACACGGGAGGTGAAAAGGATCTTTTCTTCCACATGTCCAGTTTGGAAGGCGCTTCCTTCGATGAGCTCCAGGAAGGACAGCGAGTTTCCTTTACAGAAGGTCAATCCGACAAAGGCCCGCGTGCGGAAAACGTCACGCTTCTGTAAGCACGGACTTTCCTCGTCTGCCCTTTGGTGGCAGGTAACGAGGCGGCCAAACGCACGGATCGCGAGAAGCTAACAACAGATAACGCCCTGCTTATTCACCTCCGGTGAACAGGTAGGGCGTTTTCGTGCGCCCGGCTGATCCAGGAAGATAGTCCAGGCACGGGACCAATCGGCAGCTAAACGAACAAGCACCATCGGCCTGTACCAGGATCAGAAGAGACCTGTTTTCCTCCCCAAGACGCAAGAGTGATCTAAATGGTTTGGGTCGACTGGCTGATCGTGATCGGGCTTAACGGTGGCATCATTGCCTTCGGCTTTTACCTGGCCCGTGGCAACCAGAGCAGTGCGGACTGGTTCCTCGGCGGACGTTCACTTCCCTGGTGGATCGTCGGTATCTCGATGTACGCCACCGCGATTGATGCCAGCGACCTGGTCGCCGATTCAGGTGGAACCTACACGCTGGGACTGACTTACTTTGTTACCAACTGGGTCGGCACGGTGGTCGGCTGGGTGCTGGCAGCATTTTTCCTCTTCATGCCGATGTACCGGTCGGGGATGTATACAAATGCCGAGTACCTTGAATCGCGCTTTGGCGTCTCCTCCCGCGTCCTCTGTGCCCTTGTCCAGGTGCAGTATCGGACACTCGTCCTGGCGATTCTCGGCGTCTCCCTTTTCTGGACCCTGAGGGTTGTCTGTGAATGGGAATTCCTGGCTTCCCTGCTGACCGTTATTGCTGTCGGTATCTTTGCCAGCATCTACACGGCCGTCGGTGGCCTGCGTTCGGTTGTCATTACGGACGCCCTGCAGTTCATCGTGATGTCCACAGCGGCACTGGTTGTCTGGACGATCGTCTTCCAGCAGGCGGGTGGCTGGACAGGAATTGAACAGAAACTCGCTGCTACCGATCCACCCGTTGCCGAATTGCTCCATGTCAACCACGACAACATGACAAGCGAGGATGTAACAACCCTGAATGACAGCCAGCGACATCGCAAGCTGTTACTCGGAGGGAATCTCGAGCGAAAGGATTCGCTGGTCGAACTTCACCGGACCACTCCCGGCTGGCTGGTGATCATCGGGTTCATGGTGATTGGCATGGCCTACCCGATCGTCAACCACACCCAGAGCAATCGCATGCTGGCTGCCCGCAGCGAGTGGGATATGAGAATGTCCGCGGCCGCAGCAGGCATCTGCATGATCGTGATGTCCTTCTTTAACCTCTCGATGGGAGTCATGGGACGGGCGGTCATGCCTGACCAGTCACTCCTGCCAATGGGCAACCAGGACAATATCTATCCCTACCTGGTAAGCCAGATCGACATGCTGGGCCTGAAAGGGATCGTCGTCGCTGGAATCTTTGCCGCTGCTTTCTCGACCTACGACTCCATCGGCTCATCCCTCTCCGGACTCTTAACACGTGACGTCTATGCCCGCTTACTGGTGCGGGACCAGGACGATCGGCACTATGTGCGAGTTGGCCAGTGGTTCACGCCCCTGGTAATTGCGATCTCTTTCATCTACATGCCCATACTGCTCGAGGGGGGCATGCTCCTGACGTATCTCGACCTGACAAGTACTTTTGTGATCCCCCTGCTGACACTGTTCCTGATGGGAGCCCTGACCAGGGTCCATCCACGATCCGGCACTATTGGACTACTGGTCGGTGCCAGTTACGGCATGCTGCGGCTTGCTGCACCGATGGTCGCGGAGAAGTGGGGCATCCTGCTGCTGCCACCGATCATGGTCAATTCCTTTGCTGCGTACCTGTTTTCCATGCTGATCACGGCGGCCACGATGGTCCTTTTCTCCCTCCTGGCTGGCTGGCAGCCTGCCGAAACACGGTCTCACTGGGAAGAAAAGTCGACCAGTTCCTGGTTGCGGAACAGTCAGAAGGCCATCCGCCAACTGCAACCTGAACCGAGTAAATACGGGCAGCCGGCATGGTTACCATGCGTGCTTGGATGGACCGTGATCCTGCTTGGAAGCTTTCTCAGTTTTGTCATTTTCTGGTAAGGACCGACGATGATCATCAGACGAGTGGAAGTGCGGGCTGTCGGCCCAGCGGTAACGCGTTACACCTGGTCACACGACATTCCCGAGCAGTTCATGACGAACACGATCGTGAGAATTTTCACCGACCAGGGCCTGGTCGGGACGGGAGCGGTAGCAAATTACACTTCGTATGATTACGACCGTTATACAGCCGAGACAATCCGGCACATGATCCCGGTCCTGCTGGGTAGAAACCCCCTGGACAGGGAATCCATTCGGCAGGCTCTCTGGCCCCGTGTCTTCCCTCTCGTCCCAGGCGCCATCGCCGCAATCGACATTGCCCTCTGGGATCTGCTGGGCAAACTAGAAGACAAGCCGATCTACCAGCTCCTGGGGGGGACCAGGGATCGCATCAAGGCGTATGCCAGCACTCCCATGTTCGATGATGTTCCCGCTTACCTGGATTTTGTCGACCAGATGATCTCCGAGGGATTCACTGCCATCAAGTTTCACTGCTGGTGCGATCCGGACAGGGACCTGGAGCTGGCCCGGGCAGTCAGGGAGCGGTTTCCCGGTGACGAGATCGCTTTCATGCTCGATGTGGAGAACAACTACGACCGAGAGACAGCCCTGCGGGCTGCCCTGGAACTCCAGGATCTCAACTTCAGCTGGTTTGAAGCACCTTTATTCGATTATGACCTGGAGGGTTACCGGGAACTTACCCGCCAGGTGGATATTCCGATTCTTCCCTCCGGCAACTGGATCCAGGATCTCCCGGCCTTTGGAGAAGCACTGAGAACCAGGGCCTGGAGTGTTGCCAGGACCGATGTGACCATGTGTGGCGGATTCACTGGAGGACGCCAGGCAATGCAAATGGCTGCTGACGAGGGCATGCGCTGCGAGATCATGTCATGGGGATTCACGCTTGTTGCCGCGGCCAACCTGCACCTGATGCTCGGTTTCGATAACTGCACCTATTACGAGCAGGCTGTCCCTTACGAATCCTATGAATACGGGATGAAAGATGTCATCCGCACGCAGCCCGATGGTCATGTCCATGCACCCCGGGGACCTGGCTTGGGGCTTGAAATCGACTGGGATGCCATGCAGGAGGCAACGATCCACCTGATCGATAGCGATAGCTAGTCAGCAGGAATTTCATCACTGGAGTTTTTCAGGGTCGATCACCAGTACACCCTTGCCCTCGCGATCCAGCTTGATCTCACCAACACGGACCCGGACCATGGTCCCATTCCCCCGTTCCAGGACAAACCAGACGTGGCCATCCTCGAGCATCATGCGGATCTCACAGTCCGCCAACTCTCCGGCCTGCTGCATCCGCAGGTGCCTCGCCACGAACTCGACAATCTCCTTGTCACTGGCCCCTACCAGGGAAATGCCCGCAGCATCTACAGAAGGAATCATCGAGGTGATAGCCCGCTCCGGCTGCCGAATCCGGGCCGGTGCGGCGGGAGTTTTCACCCCGGGCTTAACAGGCCCTGTCTCCACCAGCTGGGATGCCGGCTTGACGGCAGGGGTCTTTTCAGGTGTCACCAGTGGTTGACGGGGCACCCTGGGTGCTGGCACCGGAGCGGTACTCACCCGGGGTATCGGTTTTGTGATAACAGTCGGTTTCTCCGGACGGGTACTCGGCTTTGTCTCGACCGACTTCACCGGTACCGCTGGTTTCTTCACTTCTGGCGGCACGCTCTTTTTTGCCGGCAGGCGTGGAGCCGGTGGGAGAGCCGATGGCGATTTCGCTGGAAAAAATTCTCGTGAGGGCGCCGGGACAACTGGCCTGGATGGCTGGGGCAAGGATATTTCCTGTTCCGCCTCCATGGGGACAACTTCAAAGACCTGTTTCTCAACAGGCTGCGCCTTCGCCACGGGGGGTGCCGGTTCGGTGGTTGCCGAATGCCCACCCGCCCGTATGACTCGTGCCGCACGGGGTCTGGAATCCTGTTCCCTCGAACGACCGGCGAGTTTGTGCGAAACGGTCTCTGCCAATTCTGTCACCGAGATGGAGATGTCGTCCTGGACTGATTCAAAAAAACCGGTGACAGGCCTGGTCAGCCTGTCGTGCAAAGAACGAAATTCATTATCCATGCTCTTCACACCCTCGATGAAATCCTTTTTCAACGACTCGGCGATCGTGTTTTCGCTCTTCTCTGTTACTTGCTTTTCCTGCGGCGGATCTGGCTTGTCGTTCTGGTGACGCGCGACGGAAGTACGTGATACTGCACGTGATTGCGGAAAAGCACTGGCGATTTTCTTTTTCCCGGTCACCAGTTCACGTGGGGCCGTTTTGTTCAACTCCGGTGCACCAGGCGCTGGCTGTGGAACTGGAGCTTCCACCACCGGCATGTCCCCTGCAGGCAATCCACTGGAAACTGGTACTTCCTTACTCACTGGGCTGGAGCCCGGGAACGCTCCTGGCCGTTGCTTGATGACACGGGCCAGCCACTCGCTCCTGTCACTCGTATCACCCTGCTCGACTTTCGGCTCCTCGATTTTTGTAACCGGAACCACCAGGTCGGTAGAGCGTGGTTTCTCCTCGATGGCAATCGCCTGCTGTCCATCCCTGGCCTGCCAGTCATCCTTGCCGGCGAGCGGGGGGGACGCACTCAAGAGTTGACCCAGCTGCTTGTGGATTGCAACTGGGGCGACAACCGTAATCTGGCCATTCTTGACATCCGGCGTAATTCGCACACCGAAGACGTTCTCGTAACGCCTGTGTAATTCCTCGGACCAGCGTTCCACGTTACCCGGGGTCACCAGGTAACAGCGAAGTTGCCGGGTTGTCTGAATCACCGGGATCGGGATAGAAGACGAGGAGACCCGGGGCCGATCGATGGTCCTTAATATTTCCGCGGTGAGCTGGTGGGCCCGGACTGTCCCTTTCACCACAACCTGGTTCTTTGTCCTGTCAAGAAAAATCCGTGCCTCCGCAGGATCAAGGGCCTGGCGCACCTGGACGGCTGCCGCTTCCAGATCCAGGTGTTCCACCGCGTAGGATCGCGACAAGACTGCTGCGGCCAGTGGCCTGGGACGGGCCGGAGAATCCTGACCTGGAAGTACTCCTGTCACGACGCTCCCGAGTGTGAAAAACGACAGCAGGAGGAGAAAAACACCGTGGTTGGCGCTATGTTTTTTCATGACACTGTTCTGCATTCTCACAGACTCCTGAATTTACATGCCTCGAGGGCGGACTACTCTTACCCTGTCGTCTTGCCTTGCCTATCTTTACTGAATGGCGCAATCAGCATGACCGGACCTAATACGGTTCATCGGTCAAAAATGCGTGATAATGAAACGAATGTGATCTGAAATACACGCGTGGAAGGGATGAATTGGATGGTCGACAACTCACAATCCCGGCAGGAAGAGAAGGTGGATTATCTTTCGCCGGATGTCCCCGGTTCCCTGCCCTGGTTCCACGTTCCGGTGGTCCGGGCAACGGAACAGTCCCTCGAGGGATATGGCCAGCTGGTAGATGATTACAGGGATTTCCCGATCGAGATTGTCCGCTGGCCCGCCCCGGATTGGCGGCCGGTCGATCCCGGAACCGGCGACGAAGCGGGAACAACCAGCGGTGTTTTCAGCTGCCAGTGGCAGGGAGACGTGCTGATGGGGAACAACAGCGCAGTACAAGATGAGTATCTTCTGGGCTGGTCCACCAACCCGGGTGAAGCGACCCGGGGAGAGGAGCCTGCAGATTGTCCACGGCAGGTCCTGCTATGGCATGCCAACTATCATCCGGACGGGGGCCAGCTTTTCTATCCCCTCGAGGACTCTCCTTTTATCGTTCCGCTCGCCCTGCCAGGGGACGATGTCACCCCCGGGGACTTCGTCGCCTTCTACTGCGAGGCCGGCTGTGGCCTCTACATTCACCCTGATGTCTGGCACGAGGGTGTCTTTCCGCTTTCGCCCCAGGCGACGTTTCATGACGAACAGGGGAAAGTCCACGCTCGCGTGAGCTGTAACATCGCCCGTGAATTCGAGGTCTTCCTGGCAATCCCCCTTCAATCACCACCGACCTGACTATCGCTCCGCTGGGCTGGGCGTCGACACGTTACCAGCGCCAGGCAAAGTGCCCGGGGAGAGGGAATTGTCAAGGAACCCAAGGATCATCTCTGCCACGGCCTGGCCACCTTGAGGGGAGAGATGATTTGCATCCAGGAAGAGGTCTGCCGGCATACATTGATGGCTCGCACAATACTCTTCCATCGCCGGCAGGAGATCCAGCAACGGCACATTCGCATCCTTGGAAAAAGTCTGCAGGATCTGCTGGGGAGCGGTGGGCCTCGGCTGCCAGGAAAACTGGAACGTGTATGGAAACACAACCAGTACCACGGGAAGGTTCTTTTCCCGGCAGTGGTCTGTCAGGCTGCGGAGATTCTGGAGTGTCACCTCCCAGGCTTCTTTCACCCGACGGCTTTCCGGCTTTTCCACCAGGTCACGAACAAATTGCACTTCCCTGGCCACCGCACCCTGGTGGGGATCAGTACCAAAACGAATTCGCCGGTAGGCCTGGCCGGCAAGCCGGTAAATTGCCAGCTTCCGGGACAGCCAGCCTCCGAACGTATTGGCCGAGTGGGCCAGTTGCCAGCCTGTATTGTCCCCTCCAAACCGGGCCAGGCTCATCTTCTCAGTGACATCATTCAGAACCAGGCTGACAACCACCAGGTCCGGCTTGTAGCGTTCCCCCTCGCTGACCAGGTACTGGTGATGTTGCCAGGGAGAATAACCACCAACCCCTGCGTTGACCGTCTCCACCGCGCCGCCGCTGCGGATTTCCAGGAGCTGCTCGATCCGGTAAGGAAATGAATCACGGTAATTATCTAGCCGGTAACCAAACGTTACCGAGTCGCCAAGGTAGAGAAGGCGTGGCACCGACGGTGTCCGTTCGTAGGACACTTCCGGTCCCCGAAGTCCCTTTTCATTAATCGTTACGGGAACCCCTCCCCAGCTGTCCTTCACTCCGGGAGAAAACCTCCACCCCAGTTCCCCGTCAGGACGAAAGATCGTTGTCAGGTTGTCAGGTGGAACCACAGGCCGGGCCATGATTTCGGCAAGCGCGAGCGGCAGAAAACCAAACAACAGTGTCAGCAACAGCCGGACCCGGAGGCGGCTGGAAAAGAACCTGGTTCCCCACGACTGCTGCCGCGCACGGCGCAGAACCCGGGCCACGGCCAGGAGCAGGCCGGCAAGCAGGGCCATCACGATCTGCGAAACATGAATTGCCGAGAGCGTGCCCGGGGCCAGGGGTGGGGAGGGATCCAGCAGGCCCAGTACCCACTGGTTATAGACCAGGCATGAGAACAGGCAGGCCAGGCCGGCAGACAGGCACAGCATGCCGGCGACCCGCGGATAATCTTGTGGTTCCTTCATGGCCCGACCCGGGAAAAGCCAGCGGTTCAATACTCGTGCTTCCTCTTCCACTGGTATACCCTTTTTCGGTATCGATGGGCGAGACCGGACTGAAACCGGTTGATCTTTCTCGGTCACTCGCCGCTCTTGAGGGGCTACCTGCTACGAGGAAGCCAGCCGATCCGGTACGATGGAAGGGACAACTCCGAAGCACCTTTTCCGGAACATGACGCATGAAACACTTCCACCTTCCCCTGCTGCTCGGCCTCATGGCTGCTTCCATTGCCCAGGCGCAGCAGCCTGCCGACCCTGGAGAAACCTGGAAAGAAGAGGACAGTATCGACGGCCGCTGGAATGATGCCGACACCGGTCCGTTCCTGGCCAGCGTGCTTCATACCCCGGGGGGCGCCATCGCCAAGGGACTCTCCATTCGGCTGGGAAACCCCGCCGCGACAGCCGTCGGATATGACCTCCAGACCGGCTCCATGCGGGTCGCCTGGAGCGGGGATTTTCTCCGCTTTGACGCACGTCGTTATGGCATTGTTGCTGCTCCGCAAATCGCCGGCACGGTGCGATTTCTCTGTTCCCGACCATCCTGGGGTCGTGCGCCGGTGCAGTACCATGGCATGTATCAACATGGCCGCCAGGTCGTACTTTCCTACCAGGTGGCCGATGCCGGTGTCCTTGAGTCTCCAGGCGCGGTTCACCGTGAAGGATCGCTCGCCATCAGCCGGACCCTGGAAGTGAGCCCCCACAAGCAACCCCTGTCACTGACCCTGCTCGACAAGGCAAGCGAGCTTACCGCAGAGAAGAACTCCGCGACCGGAACCTGGCAGGGAAACGTGACCCGCGTGGTCGTCCTGACGCCTGGTATCCAGCCACGCATTGCCGGCGATGCGGTGATACTGGACTTGCCCGCCTCCGGGGAGGCGCTGCGGCTCAAAGTCTGTTACTGCCCGATGACCGAGCAACTTACAACTGCCCAGCTCCAGCAGTCCGAGCTTCCTGCCGACGATCTGCATGCCCTCTCTCGCCCTGGGAAACCACTCTGGCCACAGGAGCTTGCCACTCCCGGAATCCTGGGCGAGGAGGACGGGCCCTACCAGGTCGATACTATCCCGGTTCCCTTTGATAACCCGTACAAGGCCCTGATGTTCATTGCCGGCCATGACTTTCTCTCCAGCGGCGTGCTGGTCGCCTGCACCATGCATGGAGACATCTGGACTGTCTCGGGAATTGACCGCCAGCTCAAGAAAGCCCGCTGGCGGCGTTTTGCGACCGGCTTTCACCAGTCGATGGGCGTCCGGATCGTTGACGACCAGATCTATATTCTTGGCAAGGACCAGATCACTCACCTCGTCGACCGCGACCGGGATGGAGAGGCGGACTGGTACGAGAACTTCAACAATGACGGCCAGACCTCGCTGGGCGGCCATGACTACGCCTCCTGCCTGGAGACCGATCCAGACGGGAACTTTTACTACATCCGTGCCAAGGAGGGAGTGGTCCGTGTCTCAGCGGACGGCACAAAACACGAATCGATCGCCACCGGATTTCGTAACCCGGTGGGGCTCGGTGTCGGTCCACAGGGTATTGTCACCGCCGCCCCCCAGGAAGGTACCTGGACTCCAAAATCCTGCATTATCGAGGTCCGCCAGGGAGGCTTTTACGGTTTTGGCGGACCCCAGGTGACCCCCAAGCGCCCTCTCGGATACGATCGCCCTCTCTGCTGGATGCCCCGGCTCCAGGATAATTCCAGTGGGGGCCAGGTCTGGGTGACCAGTAAACGCTGGGGCCCTTTCGAGGGGCAGATGCTGCACCTCTCCTATGGCCAGTGTGCACTGCTGGTGGTCATGCGGCAGGAGATCGGTGAAGAGTCACATGCCGGCACCGTCAAGTTGCCCTACCTCTTCAAATCGGGGGTGATGCGAGGTCGATTCAGCCCCCGCGACGGACAGCTCTATCTCACGGGACTCAAGGGCTGGCAGACACTTGCTGCCGACGACGGCTGTCTTCAGCGCGTTCGATACACCGGCAAGCCGGTGAACCTGCCAAAAGACCTGAAGGTAACCCCCAGCGGCCTCGCTATTACCTTTACCGATCCGCTGGACAGGGAAACCGCCAGTGATCCGGACAACTATGCCGTGGACTGGTGGAACTACCGGTACTCGATGGAATACGGTTCCAAGGAATACCGTGTTTCCAATCCACGGATGCCGGGACGAGAGGAGGTTTACGTCGACACGGCACGCCTGCTTCCCGACGGGCGTACCGTGATCCTGGAACTCGAAGAGATCCAGCCGGTGATGCAGATGCAAATCAGCTTTTCCATCCGGTCTGCTTCCGGCACTGCCATCAAGCAGACGATTTACAATACGATCAACGCCGTCCCCACCGAGAAGTAGCTGCCGACCGGGCCCCTTGTACAGTATCTGCTCTCCCCCCTACCCTATAGTCGGATGATGTTTTTTGCAGAAAGAGAACCATGAGTAACGACCTGTTTCAGCTTCAAGGAAAAGTCGCCGCCGTGATCGGCGGGACCGGTGTCCTGGGTGGCGCGATGGCCGATGCCCTGGCTGCCGCCGGAGCCCACGTGGCGGTGATCGGTCGCAACCCGGAACGAGGAAATGACCGCGTTGAATCAATCCAGGCAGCGGGTGGGACCGCCGTCTTCCAGGCCGCCGACGCCCTTGTCCCGGAGACACTGGTAATGGCACGGGATGCCATCACCTCCTCCCTGGGACCTGTCAGCGTGCTTGTCAATGCAGCCGGGGGAAATCATCCTGATGCCACGCTTCCGCCTGGAAGTGATTTCTGTGAACTCCCCCTGGATGCCTGGCGCGGCGTGTTTGACCTGAACCTCGTGGGAGGGGTACTTTTGCCATCCCAGGTCTTTGGCCAGTCCATGCTTGCCGAGGGAACCGGAAGCATTATCAACATCGCCTCCATGGCCGGGATCCTGCCGCTTTCACGAGTTGTCGCTTATTCCTCGGCAAAATCGGCGGTCATCAACCTGACCCAGTTCCTGGCCCGGGAATGGGCCACCCAGGGCATCCGTGTGAACGCCATCAGCCCAGGTTTCTTCCCAGCCGAACAGAACAAGGCCCTGCTGTTTAACGAGGATGGCAGTTACAGTGAAAGGGGAGGCCAGATTATCGGGCACACCCCGATGGGTCGTTTTGGAGACCCTCGAGAACTGGGCGGCGTTGTCGTCTGGCTTGCGTCCCAGGACGCTTCCTCTTTTGTGACCGGGCAGAATATCGTTGTTGACGGGGGTTTTTCCTCGACCACGATCTAGTTTTTTATTGCAGAACGATGGAGAGCATATAGATGACCGGCCTGAATATCCGTGACGATTCGTGCCAGCTTGATTTCCTTGCCCTGGGGGCACTTGTCCATCGACTCGATCCGGGCGCGATCCCCTTCCGCAAGGCGCGCAACTTCCAGGTCCATGTCTCTGGTGGCGAGTATAACGTGGCTGTCAACCTGCGAGACTGCTTTGGACTCGACACCGGGGTTGCCACCGCCATGGTCAACAGTGGGATTGGTGAGCTGGTACAGACCCGGGTTCGTGAATCCGGGGTGACACCGTTTTACAGGCAGTTTGAATATGATGGCATGCGAGGCCCCAATATTGCCACGGTCTACAGTGACCTGGGGTACGGGGTACGGGCCCCGGTGGTCTTTTACAACCGTGCCAATGAAGCCGGGGCAATGCTCAAGCCCGGGGACTTTGACTGGGACGAGATCTTTGCCGGGGGTGTCCGCTGGTTCCACTCCGGCGGTATTTTCTCGGCACTCTCGGGAACCACGGCCGACCTGATCATCGAGGGAATGGAAGCGGCTCATGCCCACGGAGCAATCAACTCCTTCGACCTTAATTACCGGGCCAGGATGTGGGAGTCCTCCGGGGGTATTGAAAAAGCCCAGGAGACAATGGCCCGGATCGTCAACACCACGGACGTACTTTTCGGAAACGAGGAAGACCTGCAGAAAGGACTCGGCATTCCAGGGCCGGAAGTCGAGGAAGAACGGTCAAAACTCGATCCGGAAGCGTTCTTTGACATGATCGAGCAGGCACTGGAGAAGTTTCCCAACATCAAGATGGTCGCCACCACGCTGCGAGAAGTGGAATCGACATCCCGGCACCAGTGGGGATCTGTGCTCTGGCTTGACGGCCAAAGATATGTGAGTCCGACCTGCCAGCTTGACGTGCTGGACCGAATCGGGGGAGGAGACGGATTTGCCTCCGGCCTGATCTACGGACTGATCTCCGGCCGTGAACCCCAGCAGGCACTCAATCTTGGCTGGGCCCATGGTGCCCTGCTTACTACCTTCCCCGGTGACACCACGATGGCCACCCTGGCCGAAGTAGAAGCCCTGGCCGAGGGAGGATCGGCACGGGTCCAGCGTTAAGGAATCGCACCGGCGGATCACCATATCCCAGGAGAAGTCCCATGCAGCTTGGTTTTGCCAGTGCGATTATCCCGGATCTGAGCCTGGATGAAGTACTCACCACGACACACGAGATCGGCTACGACTGCGTTGAACTGATGTGCTGGCCGCTGGGCAAGGCCGAACGGCGGTACGCGGGTGTGACACATGTGGACGTCGACCAGCTGGACCAGGAAGCTGCGACGGAGATCCGGCAGTGATTTGACAAGGTGGGCGTGTCGATCAGCGGACTCGGCTATTACCCCAACCCGCTCTCTCCGGACCTCGCCGAATCCAACACGGCCGTGGAGCACATCTGCAAGGTGATCGATGCCTGCACCCTGCTGGGAATCCCGCAGATGAACACCTTCATAGGCCGTGATCCGGGCCGGTCGATCCGTGACAACTGGCCCCGCATGCTCGATACCTGGAAGCCGATTGTCCAGTTCGCGGAACAGAAGAATGTCCGCATCGGGATTGAAAACTGCCCGATGCTGTTCAGTGACGACGAGTGGCCCGGGGGCAAGAACCTGGCAATCAGTCCCGAGGTCTGGCGACGGATGTTCGAGGATATCCCCAGCGACCACTTCGGCCTCAATTACGATCCCTCCCACATGATCTGGCAACAGATGGATCCATTCCAGCCCATGCTGGACTTCCGGGAAAAGCTCTTCCATGTCCATGCCAAGGATGTCCGGATCGAGCGAGACCAGCTTGACCAGGTCGGCATCCTGGCCACGCCGCTGAAGTATCATACTCCCAAGTTACCTGGCAAGGGTGACATTGACTGGGGGCAATTCTTCTCGGTTCTGGATGAGAGTGGTTACGATGGTCCGGTCTGCGTGGAAGTCGAGGACCGGGACTACGAGGAGACGGCCGAGTTGAGAATCACGTCGCTTGAAGAGAGCCATCGATACCTGCGACAGTTCATCCCCAGGGATTAAGCTGCCATGATGCCCCCGGAATGCTGTCTTTGTGCCCCCGCTGACCAGAAGGAGAGTGAGAGCAACCTGGTCTACTTTGCCTCCACCCCCGAGGTCAAGCAGTGGCAGCACGAGATGGACAAAAGCGGACTGACCGGGCATCCTCCCAATGCCGCCTGGTTTTGCCCGCTCCATTTCCCCGCTGCCAAAAGGCTCTCCAGCCTGCCGCTCGACCAGGCGATGTCCCAACTCAAACAGGATGGCTCCTAGTACGTTGCGATCGGGTTGATCGGAGAACCGGTGCCCCCTTCCACGGCATGGGGGGCAAGTGTGAGCAGGAAAGTCCATTGCTTTCGCCGCCGCGACTCCTCGGCCACGGCCCGAAAGTCACAGCAGTCCAGGATCGGCATCCCCATCTGCACGATCACTCCCAGGTGGACCGGGAGCTGGATCCCGTCAGAACCGGACGGCATCACATCCAGGGCCAGGTCACTTCCGACCAGGGCCACATCTCGCTCCCTGAGCCACTTCAGGCAGGAGACATGCAGTCCCGCCGAGCCGGCCATGATATCCCAGGGACCCTCCTGCTCGCGCCGTGTCCAGCGACCGGTATTCACCAGCACCGCGTCCCCGGATCGAACCCGCACCCCGGCCTTCTTTTCCCAGGCTTCCCGGTGCTCCGGGTAAATCGCCTGGGCACCCTCCAGGTACTGGACCCCCAGCAGGGCCGGAATATCCATCAGCACGGCACGCGTGAAGATCCCGTTACGGACCCGGTTAATGGAGAGTTGCCCACTGCCGCTTGTCAGGATCTGATCGGCCGAGTAACCGTTATAGGTTTTGCCCTGGTAAAAAATGTGGAAGAGAGCATCCAGGTGCGTCTGCGTGAAACCATGGTACTGCACGCTATAGCGATCTCCCGCTCCTCCCACCCCGCCGGAGACCGCGTTGACCATCAACTCGTGCTCAAATGGACTGGATCCATCCATCCGTTCCTTGATCACATCATGGGCCATGGAAATCGATACCCCCGCCCTGACCAGCGAGGCGGCCTGGCGACGCCTGCGCGGGGTAATCAGGTTCAGCGTCCCCAGTTCGTCATCCTCTCCCCAGCGTCCCCAGTTGGAAACGGAGTCAAGAATCTCCTGGACCTCCTCCGCCGTCGTTTTCCTGGCTCCTTCAGGCTCCTCCCCGGGGAGACAGGTGGCCAGGCCGATCAGCATCAGGCAGGGAAAGAAGGTGAGGATAATTCTCATGGGGCACCTCAGCTGGAGAAGGTCATGATGCAAGCTGATAAAAGCAACTGTCTGCAAGTGTAACGAAAAAAAATGGTGCAGGTATCCACCCGGGTCCGTGCCGGAACCTGCCAGGGATTTCCTTTTTCCCGCCGGCCGGGAGTCGGACATGATGACAATTCGCGGTAAAATACTGGCCTCCCATTCCTTTCTCACATGGAGTCGATCACGTGCCAGCGCCATCTGACAGAAATGCTCTCGCTCGCAGGCAGTTCATGGCCGGCTCCGCCCTTGCTGCCGCAGGCCTCATCACTCCTTCCCTGCTCGCAGGACGCGAGAAAAAGCCGGTGGCTCACAAGCCAAATCCGATCGCAGTTTCCACCTATTCCTACTGGCGATATCGAAAGGACACGAAGCTGCCGATCGAGGACTGTATTGACCTGGCCGCCGAGGCCGGTTTCGACGCCGTGGAAATCCTCCACGTGCAGATGACACGCGAGGACAATTCCTACCTGCAGATGCTCAAGCGGCGTGCCTTCGTCAACGGGCTGGACCTCTGTGGTTTCTCCACCCACCAGGGTTTCGTCTCACCGGACGAGGCCGTCCGGCAGCGGAACATCGACCACACGCTTCACTGCCTGGAACTTGCCTACAAGCTGGGAATCCCTACCATCCGGGTCAACACCGGCCGCTGGGGGACAATCGGGGACTTCAACAAGCTGATGGAGAACAAGGGAATCGAGCCCCGCCTGGAAGGCTACACCGACGACCAGGGTTTTGGCTGGGTGATCGACAGTTTCGAAAAATGCCTGAAGAAAGCAGAAGAGCTGGGCGTGATGATGGGCCTAGAAAACCACTGGGGGCTGGGCCGCACGGCGGAAGGTGTCCTGCGGATCGTCAAGGCGATCGATTCTCCCTGGCTGCAGGTCACAGCCGACACCGGCAATTTCCTCGAGGACCAGTACCGCCAGTTCGAGATGCTGGCACCCCGAACCGTTTACGTGCAGGCCAAGACCTATTTTGGAGGGGGTACCTGGTACACGCTGGACATCGACTACCAGCGGATCGCCTCGATCCTGAGGAAAGTCAACTACAACGGCTACATCTCGCTGGAATTCGAGGGCGAGGAAGCCCACCAGACAGCGATCCCCAAGAGCCTCAAGCTACTGCGGCGGGCTTTCTCCTGAACCCGGCTTCCTGCTCGCCCGCCCGGCAAAGATCACCTCGTGCCGTGCACGACTGATCCCCACCAGGCCGCTCCCGACAGGGTCGACGGCAAAGCCCTGCCCGGTAAAGGGCACCGCGTAACTCCCCACCTGCTCCAGCTCCGTCCCCTGGCGAGGAATCCTGACGCGAAAAGCGACCGGGTCATCATGGCCGGTCACCAGGAGTTCTCCCCGGGACCAGACACCACCGGACAGGCTGTACTTACCAAGTTTCCCGATCACGCTCTGCGGATAGGTCCAGCGGCGCAGCTCGTTAAAACCAGCATCAAATTCGACCAGGAACGTCTCGCTGTTGTTCTCGTCGTAACGGGCAAAATTACAGAGCCAGTGCCCACGGCGACGAACAATCCATGTCAGGCTCCCCCCGTAGTCACCAAAATTGATCAGCGTTGCCAGTTCCAGGGTCACGGGGTCAAAAACCTTCACCTCGCTCTTCTCCGGCTGAAGCGGGTAGTTCGAATGCGCGCAGAGCACGCGTCCCTTCCAGACGAAACCGCTGTTCAGATGCATGGCCTCGCCCGTGCTCAGACCCAGTCGCTTTCCTGTCCGCCGGTCGTAAAGTGCCACGGTCCGGTTGGTCACGGCAAACACATGCTGCCGGCTGGCCGCCACTCCCTGGTGTGCCTCGGGCGCCGGGAAGGTGCGAACTGTCGTGAATCCGGGAAGCGTCTCTTCCGCAAGGGCTGAAGAGACAAGCAGGCTGAGAAACAGCAGGCTGAGGGCTCGTCGGAAACAGGTCATGTCAGGGCTCCGGGGTCAGGCAGGTCAATGGCCCTTATAGTGCCAGATTCATTCATAAAAACAACATCGGGCAGCCGTTTCTTCTAATCGCCTGGCACCCAGAGTTGTTTCCGAAGCGGTCGCACACGATTCCAGTAAACGAATCCCTGCAGGCTGAAGGAAAGCCCCACGACAACCGCCGCCAGCAGGTAGGGCGATCTCAGGTTCGCACTGCCAATCCAGCCACCAAGAAGCGAACCTCCCAGGGCGCCGAATCCCAGGAAGGCCTCGTTCCATCCAAAGGCACGCCCCTTTCGTTCATTCCTGTTTCCTGTCGAGCTGTAAAAGAGGCTGGAAAAATAGTTGTATCCCATCAGGATGGAAAAGACACATACCGAGATAGTCAGTACGAGGATGCTCGAGCCCCAGAGAATCCCGCACAATCCCAGCATTCCCAGCAGGTGAAAAAGTGCCGTGTATCGAAAACGGTATCGCCAGCCGGGAACAAAATGCATGGTGACGAATGTCATGATCACCACCCCGCGGCCAACCGCCAGGACCAGGCCGTGGGAATCGGCAGGTATCTTCAACTGGACAAAAAGGTGGGGAAGCAGGAACCAGAGAATACTCATAGAGAACATACCACTGAAATTGGCCATCCAGCTGAGCCGGCTAAAGGCCCGCGCCAGTTCTGGAAAGACCGAGCTATCCACAGGCAGGTCGACAGCGGGGGATGGACGAGGCTCCGTTTCCCGCATGAAAAGCAAGCAGGCAAAACTGACTGCCACAAGCCCCATGGCAACATAGACAGGGAAAGCGGAGCCACGCTGCTCGAACATCCAGCCCCCTCCGAGCTGGCCACAGGCGATTCCCAGGTTAAAGGCCAGGCAGAAGCACAGGTACGTCCGGCTGGCAGCCGTCCCCACCCTGTCCTGGCCCAGCCAGGCCATCACCGGTGGATAAATCAAACCCAACGAACACCCCACCACCATGTAAGCGGCGTAAAAAGCCACGCTTCCCGTTGACGCGTTGACTGCGGCCAGCATGCCCAGGAAAAAAAGGGCTGTTCCCAGCAGCGAGACCGGCCTGCGCCCCACCCGGTCGGCCAGCCGGCCTGAAACCGTGTTGGCCACTCCGGAGGCGAATGCATAGCAGGCCCCCAGTATTCCCAATGCGAGGATACTTGCCTTCTCCTCCGCCAGGGCCCGTGTACTGACAAAAATGAACATGATCGCCGCAAAGTCGGTTAACCAGGCAACCAGGTAGAGCATGAGGATGACCATTCAGGCAAGCGGCGGGAACCGGTGAGTATCCGTATTTCCAAAAAAGACTCAACGGCGACAAGGAAAATGCTATCCTGTGCCAACAGGAATCCTGACCAGCATAACCTTTTTTCGAAGGAGCATCTTGTGGACATCGCCAAGGCAAAAGAGCGGCTTCGCGGACCAATGATCCCGGTAATCACCAACCTCAACGAGGATCTCACCGTGGATCATGATGCAATCCATGAGAACGTCCGTTACGTTGTCGATCGTGGCATTGTCTGCGGATCCGGCGTGCTGCTGGCAGTCGGAGCAGGTGGGGATTTCCCCATGCTCTCGCTGGATGAGCGAAAGGCCGTCTGCAAGACGATTGTCGAGGCAGCAGGCGGCGAGACCCCGGTCCTGGTGGGAGCCCAGGACACCAATCCCTCAGTCTCCATCGAGATGGCCCGCTGGTCCGAGGAGATCGGTGCCGACGGTATCCAGATGAGCCCTGGTTTTTACTACGAGTCCTCCGACGAGGACTGCCTGCGTTTTTTCCAGGCCGTCCACGAGGCCACCAGCTCGGCCGCGATCATGCTCTATAACACCTACTGGGAAGGTTACGATATGTCGCTTGACCAGATCGACCGGCTGGCCGAGTTGCCCCGCTGCCTGGGACTGAAATGGTCAACTCCCGGGGGCGGGGGTGGCTACCTGCGTGGAATCTCCCACTTTGCCGACCGCATGGCAGTCGTCGACAACCAGGGCCTGCAGGTGATGAACCACCTGCTGGGAGGGACTGGCTATATCACCCACCTGGCAACCGTCTGGCCGGAACACGACGTGGCTGTCTGGAAACTGCTCGAAGCCGGCGACTACCCGGCGGCCCAGGCCGAGATCACGCGAGCCAACTGGCCCTGGGGTTCCTTTCGCGGCAAGATGTGGAAACGGACGGGTGCCGAGAGCCCGGTGGTCAAGGCAGCCCTGGAACTGTGCGGCCGTCCGGGTGGCCCCTGTCACCTGCCGACGCGGTCCCTCCATGACGAGGAGCGGGAGGAACTGCGCGGGATCTTGAGCGAGATCGGTGTCCCCTCGCTGACCTGACAGGACGGATCACCCGACCTGGTATTTCTTCACACGCTTCTCATCCACCTCGATTCCCAGCCCGGGACGGGTGGGGACGGCGATCAATCCATCGCGGTCGACCTCGAAGGATCGGTCCGTGATCTCCGTTCGCCACGGGTTTTCCGAGCGATCCAGTTCCAGCAGGGGTGTATCCGTGGGAAACCCCCAGTGAGGATCAGGCAGCAGGGAAAGCAAGTGAATGGTCCCCGCGATCAGGATGGCACCACCCCAGCAATGAGGAACAATCTGCACCTGGGAGAGTCCCGCCAGTTCCGCAATGAAAAGGACCTCGCTGATCCCGCCACAGAGGCTGATGTCCGGCTGGATGATATCAAAGGCCCCACGATCCAGCAGCCGCCTGGCCGTTGTGCGATCTGGGATCACCTCGCCACCGGCCAGGGGAATTTTCAGTTTCTCGCGGAGCACGTCATACGCCGCGTAGTCCGGGTCCTGGGGGAGTGGTTCTTCCCAGAAGTCAAAATCCAGTTCATGCAGTGCCTCTCCCATCGCCAGGGCCGGCTTGATCGAGTAAGCGGCGTTCCCGTCCGCCATCAGCCTGACCTGGGGGCCAACCGCCTCCCGGACCGAGGCGGCAATTTTTGACTCGCGGCGGACCGGGTACCGTCCCAGTCGCATCTTCAGGGCCTGGTACCCCTGCTCCACCAGGGCAACCGCTTCTTCTGGATAATGGTCTTCCGGCTCGGCCCCTTCCAGGTAGTTCATTGCCGAGGCATAGACAGGAACCCTGTCACGCAACCGGCCACCGAACAGCTCGGCAACCGGATTTCCAAGCAGTTTCCCCCGGACATCGTTCAGCGCCATCTCCAGTGCGCCCACCGCCAGGGCATTATGGAAGACCCGCCCCCAGAGCTGCCGTAACAGGTATCGATAACGAAGAGGATTCTCACCCACCAGCCGGCCGGCCAGGTGGTCCACGATCGCTCCCTGGGCGCCCAGGATCGGTGCCGTCTCTCCCCAGCCGACAATTCCCGCATCGGTTTCAATCTTGACCAGAAGGGTACCTCGGGTCTTGTCCAGCGGAACCGAGATCGAGACGCCAAAAGCCCGCTTCAGCTGGGCCTGGAGCAGGTAGGTCTTGACCGCGGTGATCTTGACAGGGTTCGCCCGCGCCTGCTCGGCCTGCAACATCTCTTCCAGGCACAAGCTGCCACCTGCCACCAGGGCTGCCCCAGTCTGTAACATCCGCCGGCGATCGATCATGGCATGCGACCTTCCTGGAACTTGAAGGCATAAAGGTCGGCGTCGCTAAGGGTCACTCGCAACCGGATCACCCTGCCAGCCAGGCTGGAGACATCAGGCGATCCCTTCCAGGTGACCGTGCGGTCAAGCTCGTCGCCGAATGTCTCATCCGCATCATCAAGCGTGAAACCGTCGATCGGCCGACCAGTCGCGCTCTGAAGCTCGACCTTGATCGTACCGGCAGCGGATGTGCTGAAATTCACCTCGAGCCGGGAGCCTTCAAACGTGAGAGGTCGCGTGAGAAGCTCCCCTCCTGAGAATGGTGAGCTGGCCGAGACGAAACCGTCCTGCCGCAGGGTGTGCCGGGTAAGCCTGGATCCCTCCCCATGCCACTTTCCTGAAGAGGCGTAAAAGGACAGCTCGTCCGGTGCCCCGGGGAGTGACGAGCGGGTCGTGACCATGTTCCAGGCGACATCGTTGTGGGCGTAGTACCAGGAATCCGGTCGCTGGATTCCTGGACGCAGGAAGGCCTCGTTCCAGCGTTGAAACTCAACACCATCGCGGCTCGCCATGATCTGGGTCTCGGTCAGAGCGGTTCCATAACGGATATGGGCGGCAGCCCGCAACTCGCGTTTTTCCAGGTCCGGCAGGGCACGCATCGACGGACTCCAGCCTCGCTCGATATACCGCATCGGAAAACCAAGCAGGATATGCGGGGCGCGGAAATAAGGGATCACGTTGTTGGTGTACATCTGCTGGTCCGGTGAATCCGTGTAGACCAGGTCCTGATGATCTGTCCAGGTAATCAGGTCATCCGAAACAGCCGTACGAATCGCGCGGATCCCGGCTGGTTTCCAGTTATCCGCCTCGGTGACCCCCTCGGTGAAATAACGCCAGTAGGCACGGTACTTCTCGATCGTGGGGTCCCAGAACCCAATATTGGTAGAATCAAAAGCCCCGTTGGTAATCACCGCCTTGTCGTGGGCCTTTTCCCAGTGGATGCCGTCCGCCGATTTGAACAACAGCATGCCCCCGTCTCGCTTGAGGCCACCAAAGGCCTTCATCCGCTCGCTGTCAGGACATCCAGGCCGCTGGTCCAGGAAGGGGCTGAAGTTATGACTGCCGGGACCTTTCCAGATGATGTTGTTCTGCTTTGAGCCATCATGCTCATGGAGTCCAAGCTCCGGTTTCACCCAGTGAATGCCGTCGCTGCTTTCCGCATAGCAGGTAACCTCGCTGTTGGTAAAATGGATCTGGTTGTTGACCAGGTCAAAATTGTGTCCCCGGTGGTAGAGCCGGTAGGTATCCCCGTCCTGGATGACCGTGTGGTAACCCGAGGATGTCCCTTCCCAGGGACTGTCGTGGTGAATTACCTGTTCACGGGGAATTGGATGATGAAGCTGAAAGTGAATCTTGCCCCGGGTACTCTCCACCAGCGCATCGTCCAGAAACAGCTCGCGCCGGCTGCCGATCGCGACCGCCGCATCTCCCTTTCGACTGCGCTGCCGTGCGGCCAGGGGCGAAGCAAGGACACCCCCGGCAACAAGTGCCCCGGCCTGCCCGAGAAATAAGCGGCGGTTGGTCTGCCCCGGTGGATGGAAGCTATGCATGCTGGAATCCTTGTAACTGGATCGTGGATGGGTTTTCCCAAACCCCATGATAGCGGCCCGACAATGCTGTTGTTATCCACCGCTCGAGGAGATTGGCAATTCCCTGCCCCGGCACGCTATGATGAGTGGAAGGGGCCACTCTTTCCCCCGGCTTTATAGACCATTATCGCGAGGCCGCTGGCATGAATCATCACGCGCTCTTCCCGTTCCGTACCCTGCTGGCTCTCGGCCTACTCATCATCACAACCCCCGTGTCCGCTGACAAACCAGCTGCGGCACCTTCCGGCTGGTCGATGCAATCCCCCCGTGACGAGATCCGACCGGCGTTCCGTTACCTGCCCAAGGGTGGCCCCGGCCAGTCTGGTAGCCTTGTGATCACGGCGGATGAACGAGAGGGCCTGTTCGGATGGTGGGAACGGACTTACCCGGTCCAGGGAGGAGAGTATCACCAGTTCACCGTCCTTTACCGCACCTCGGGAATTGAAATCCCCCGCCGCGCGGCCGTCGCACGAATTCTCTGGCGGGACAAGGATGGCAAGGCAGTCAAGCATGATGAGCCATCTTTTGCATCGTACCGACCGGGAGAGCGCCCACGAGCAGAACCCGAGTTCCCCTCGGAAGAGACCATGCTGAAGAATGGCTGGACCCGGATCTCCGGGCTTTACCATGTTCCCTCCGACGCCCGGCAGGCGATCGTGGAACTCTCCTACCGCTGGGCAGCGGCAGGCCAGGTGGAATGGTCAGAGGTAAGACTGGAGGCGACCCAGGCACCTGCTCCGCGGACCGTACGACTGGCCACCGTGCATTACCGACCCCAGCAGGGGACAACAGCCGCCGAAAAATGCCAGCTGTTTGAGCCGATGATTGCCGAGGCGGGTAAGCAGAAAGCAGACCTGGTGGTCCTGCCCGAGACCCTCACCTATTTTGGCAGTGGCAAGAAGTATGCCGAGTGTGCCGAATCGATTCCCGGCCCCTCCACCCGCTACTTCGGCAGCCTGGCAAAAAAACATGACCTCTATATCGTGGCCGGCCTGCTGGAACGTGACAGGCACCTGGTCTACAACGTCTCGGTGCTGATTGGGCCGGATGGAAAAGTCGCGGGAAAGTACCGCAAGGTGACATTGCCACGCGGTGAAATCGAGGGCGGGATTACACCCGGGACAGAATACCCGGTCTTCCAGACCCGTTTTGGCAAGGTCGGCATGATGATCTGTTACGACGGATTTTTTCCCGAGGTCGCCCGTGAACTGAGCAACCGGGGTGCCGAGGTGATTGCCTGGCCGGTCTGGGGATGCAACCCCATGCTGGGTGCCGCCCGGGCCTGTGAAAATCATGTTTACGTGATCAGCAGTACCTATACCGATGTCTCCTCCAACTGGATGATCTCGGCAGTGTACGGCCATGATGGCAAGCCCCTGGCGCAGTCCACCGAGTGGGGGACCGTGGCGATTGCCGAGGTGGACCTGGGCAAACCCCTGCACTGGCAGAGCCTGGGAGACTTCCGATCCCAGATCTCACGCCACCGACCGGTCCTGCCAGCCGAACCACGCAAACCTGTCCGGCGGGAAAAATAGCTGCGCCCTTTTTCTTGGATGGCCAAAAGAGTGTGCTGTTATTGCACACTGTCCGATTTTGCTTCGGCACAATGCGGCAGACGGTTCGTCCGTGCGCCGCCGGGAATCCTTGTAAGTTCTTCAAACTTTTCCTGAATCGTCTGCACGTCCATCTTCTTTTTCTTTCCTGGACACTTTTGGCATGGCAGTTGCGTTAGTCCCTTCCTCGTTCGGAAAACACAATCCACGACAGGGGCTGTCGTGTTTTCCGGAGGAACTCAAGGAGGAGCTAAAATGGAACGACGATTTTTCATGGTAACCATGATCTTACTGGGACTTTTCGCAGCACCTGTTTATGCCCAGCGGATAACAGAACGACCGCGTGACCTGGATAACGACCGCCCGCACGAGGATGGCTGCATCCGTGCAGGAATCCTGCGGAACCCGGATGTCCTGATGGCCGGTGACCATTTTGTGATGGTGGTCGGACTGCAGAATCGCTGTCGCCATATCGCGCTGGTGAACGTGGACATTTACCTGGCCCGGGATGACTTTCGGGTCCAGATTGGATCCGGCCAGGTGGCCCTCGACGGCCCGGAAGGGGAAATGTTGTATCTCCGACCCATGGTCCCCCGGCACATTCGATCGGGCCGTTACAGCCTGGTGATGGTAGCCCGGGAACGAGGCGGAAGTATCGAGCTTGATCGGACGGGCGTCCATGTTCGAAATCCACATCGACTTCGACCCTATGATGACCGTCCCGAGCACCTGGAAAGTGGCTCGGACAATGGTCCGGTCGATGGACTGGAAAATGACCTGGGAGCGGTACGTCCCCAGATGCTTGGAGGGGACGCCACCGGCACGGTGACCCACCTGAGCACAAAGGGGATCACGGTGGAGCAGAAAGTAGGACCCACCGTGTCGCTCGACATAGACGCCGCGACCGTTGTCGAGGATCGACATGGCAACCCAGCAAAGGTCTACAAGGGAGACCGCGTGCATGTCGAATTCACCGGTGATCATGCGGACAAGATTATTGTCCTGGGGAGCTGAACCAGGATACGAAGCACCCCCTTCCGTATCCCGGGAACCGCTCGCCGCCGCGTGGTTCCCGGGATTTTTTTTGTCGGCTATAGCAGCCAGGTGGTTGTTTGCCGGTCATTTAAAGAGTTAAGCTGATCGGCAGTTCACCTCATTCCAGAAGGAGAGATCGTCGATGACCGCCCTTTCACGCCACCTGCTGATTACCGCTCTTGCCCTGATCGCAACTCCCTGCCTTGTGGCAGCCGAAGAACACGATGCCATCAAGCCGGTACCCCGACAGGGCGGCTGGATGACACGCCATGAGAGTTTCAACAAGCGCGTCGCCCAGGGAAACGTGGACCTGGTCTTTATCGGTGACTCGATCACCCAGGGCTGGGAAGGCCGTGGCAAGGGTGTCTGGGCCACGTTCTATGGAAAACGGAATGCGGTGAATCTCGGCATCGGTGGGGATCGCACGCAGCACGTGATCTGGCGACTGGACCATGACAACATCAAGGACATCTCGCCCAAGGCGGCGGTGGTAATGATCGGGACCAATAACTCCGGAAGCAACACGCCGGAACAGATTGCCGAGGGAGTGGCCGTGATCGTCAAGCAGTTGCGGACGAAGCTCCCGAAGACCAAGGTCCTGCTGCTGGCTGTCTTCCCCCGGGGAACCGATAAAAATGACAAGCGACGACAGGTCAACGAGAAGACCAATGCCATCTTCAAAAAACTTGCCGATGGCACCCATGTCCATTACCTGGATATCGGGCCCAAGTTTCTCGAGGACGACGGTACGCTGACCCGCGAGATCATGCCGGACCTGCTCCACCTGAGCGAAAAGGGCTACACGATCTGGGCCGAGTCGATCGAGCCGAGCCTGAAGAAGCTGATGGGCGAAAAGTAACCCTGCTACCAGTTGAGCAGCCCCGGCTTTTGCTGCCTCCATCCATCATCGGAAGGAAACAGCGTTTTCATCGGCGTGATCTCCAGCTCCCCGTCAAACATTTCCTCGACGATGCCTTTCCAGGTCAGGAAGTGGGGCGTTTCCAGGTGTGCCTGGAAGGCGGCTTCATCGGTGTAGACCTCGTAGAGATAAAAGCGGGTGGGAACCTCGACATCCTGGTGGATATCAAACCGAAAGCAGCCGGGCTCATCGCGCACCGATCCCTGGGCATCGCCATCGCCGGCCGCAATAAACGCATCCACATGTTCGGGGTGGACGTTGACGGTCACGAATATCGAATGCATTCTTCTTCCTCCCCTGTCGGCCAGGTTATTTTTCCGGGCACCTGGTCGGTCCCCGGGAATGATCGTACACCACTGCCTGTGGCTGAGAAAGGAAACTCCGACAGAGATGTTGAAGCAGCCGGACAAAATACAGTACAGTGCCCCGTCAGAGGCTATACTAGTTTGCAGACGATTCCTTCCATAAGGACCTTCCCGTGAACCCCGCTCGCAAGGTCAGCCGGCGACGCATGATGCAGGCCTCCCTCTGCGCCGGGGGACTATCGGTATCCCTGCCAGACCTGTTACGTCTGCAGGCAGCAGGTGATCGCCCTGTAAAAAATGACACGGCGGTGATCCAGGTCTGGTTGGGAGGCGGACACAGCCAGATTGAGACCTTTGCCCCCACGCCCGATGCCTCGGCCGAGATCCGTGGCCCCTACGGCACGGTCAAGACGCTCTTTCCCGGAATCTCCTTCTCTGAAAAAATGCCGCTGACCGGCCAGGTCGTGGACCGTACGGCCATCATCCGCAGTATCGCCCACGGCAACAACGGCCATTTCGTCGCGGCCCACTGGTGTTCGACAGGCTATATCGGCACCAATAACCGTTCCTCGCACCCCTCCTCGGGATCCCTGGTCTCTCGCTTCCGCGGTCCGAACCGGCCCGGCATGCCGGCCTACGTGCTGCTCTCGGAAGAACAGACCCGCAACCCGGAGATCGGGAGCGTGATGGGATCGAGCCACCTGGGTGCACGCCATGCCCCGTTTACAATCCTGCAGGATTCCTTCAAGTACAATTTCCGCCAGGACAAGCTGCACGATGCCACCTCGAACCTGGAACTCGCCAATGACGTGACGCTGGAACGCGTGGGGGATCGCCGCTCGCTGCTGCAGTCGCTTGACCGGTTTGAACGCGATGTGGACAACCGGCGAACCATGCGGGGCATGGACCGGTTTAACGAACTCGCCTTCAACATGGTAACCACCGGCAAGGCCCGGGACGCCTTTAACCTGGAAAAGGAAAGCAAGGCGACCCGCGATCTCTATGGCCCCCACCGCTGGGGTCAGTCCGCCCTGCTTGCCCGGCGGCTGGTAGAAGCGGGAGTGACCTTCGTCACGATTAACACGGCACCCGATTCACTCTGCTGGGACTGGCACCGGAATATTGTCAATGACGACCGGCCCGCCGACGGTTCGGACGGCCCCAGCCGGGGCATGGATATCTCCGGGCCGCCACTGGACCGCATGCTCAGCGCCCTGGTGACCGACCTTTACCAGCGCGGGCTGGACAAGAAAGTACTGTTGGTCGTATGGGGCGAGTTTGGCCGCACACCACGGATCAACCCGACCGGCGGCCGCGATCACTGGGGACAGCTGATGAGTATCCTGATCGCCGGCGGCGGACTCAGGGTGGGACAGGTCATCGGGGCCTCCAACGCCAATGGTGAGGTTCCCAGCGAACGACCGATCCACCCGACCGATGTGCTGGCAATGATCTACCGGCACCTGGGAATCAACACCAGCCTGCACACCGAGACCCTGGAAGGTCGCCCATTTCCAATTCTTCCCAGTGGTGAGCTGATTCCGGAATTGATCTAGGTTGGGGGACCGGGGATGTTCGACGTAGGGAGTTTCCGGGCCGCTGGCTGCCGTGGAACCTCCCGTCGGGCCTTTCTCCAGGCATCCTTCGGCATTCCACTGCTGGGTGGCTCCCTGCTTTCCGCCCAGGCACCTGCGGCGACAGGAGCACGGTCCGTGATCCTGCTCTGGCTCTGGGGGGGCCCCAGTCACCTCGATACGTTTGACCCCAAGCCGAATGCCCCGGCCACGGTTCGCGGCCCTTTCTCGACCATTCCCACCCGCATCCCGGGAATCCGTTTTAGTGAACTGTTCCCCCGACTGGCCGCACGCAACGACCGCTTCTCGCTGGTCCGTTCCAATGTCAACCATTCCAACGCCCACCATGTTGCCGGATCCATGGCACTCTGCGGCAGTCCCGGCCGGGGCGGAGACAAGGACTATGACCCGAACTTTGGCTCGATCGTGCAGCGGCTTCACCGGGGGCGGCAGGATCTTCCTCCGTTTATTGCCGTGGGGCCGGGACACCTGAACACGGCCGCCGGGGACATCAAGGCCTACGGGGGCGGGGTCTGGGGACCCGCCTATGATCCCTTCCCGGTCCGCTGCTCGGAAATCGATGACGTGCAGCTTCCCAGCCTGAAGCTGCTGGAGGGGCAGACGCTTGCCAGGCTCAGCGACCGTTCCCAGCTTCAGCGAGAGCTGGAGAAAATCCGCCGCATGGATCGACACCCGGGGCCAAGGCAATGGAGCAACCACTTCCAGCGAGCCTACCGGTTGATCACCTCCGAAGAAGGCCGGCAGGTTTTTGACCTGGCGTCGGAAGATCCGCGGACACGCGGACAGTACGGACATACCCAGTTTGGCCAGAGCTGCCTGCTGGCCAGGCGGCTGGCCGAGGCCGAGGTGCCCTATATCCAGGTCAACTGGAGTGAGTACGTGGAGAATATCTACGACAACCGTACCGATTTCGGCTGGGATACCCACTGGCTCAATTTCGAGAACATGGCGGAGCGGCATGGTCCGATCCTGGACCGTTCACTCTCGGCACTGCTCGATGACCTCCAGCAGAAGGGGCTGCTCGATACCACGCTGGTTGTGGCCATGGGAGAATTCGGCCGAACCCCCACGATTTCGAAAAATGGTGGACGGGACCACTGGGAACGATGTTACTTTTCCATCTGGGCCGGTGCCGGTATCCAGCCCGGACAGGTTGTTGGAGAAAGTGACCCCCACGGAAATGACCCGCTCTCCGATCCGGTCACCCCGCTGATGGTGGGCACCACGATCCTGGACCAGCTGGGGATTCATAGCGAGCAGCGGGCCAGGCTGCGCGTGCTGCCCGAGGGAAAGCTGATCGAGCAACTACTCTAGCGATCCTGGATGGAGTGACCCGGCCGATGAAACCTGCTGCTCGATACCTGATCGCCATCCTTGTCGCCATCACCTGGATGCCGGCCGCTGGCGAGCCGCCAGAGCAGTTGACCCACGATGGACTGCTCAAGAGAGATCCCTGCTACGTGCCGGGAGCTGAACACATCATCTTTTCCAGCCGGCACCGTTCTCCCCGCATGGTCCTTTTCCAGCTGGAACTGGCATCCGGAAAAACCAGCCGGGTCAATCCACAATCGAACCTGGTCGAGATGGCTCCCTCCTACAGTGCCGACGGCGGGGTGTTCTGTTTCCAGCGGCTGACCGGGAATGACGAGACCGCTTTCGTGATCCAGCAGACCGAGCCGGCAAAGACCCGGCAGCTGACCGGTTCGCGGAAGGTGAACTGGAATGTCCAGGTCAGCCCACTGGGAGATGAAGTGGCATACAACCTCTCGGGGCAGATCTACCTGCGGTCACTGAAAACGGACCAGGAAGTGCAGCTGACTGATTCCGCCGGCCGGAATGACTGGCCGAGTATTTCGCCGGACGGAAAAAAAGTCGCCTTCTCCTCCAGCCGGGACGGTAACTATGACCTCTACGTGATCGAGCGAGAGAGCTCACAGGTGAGACGCCTGACCACGGCCGAGGGCCTGGACATGCGGCCGCGCTGGTCACCAGACGGCCGCCATATCCTCTTCACCAGTAACCGCGACGGCAACTACGAGATCTACCTGGTTGGTGTGGATGGAGCCGGGCTGGAGCGGCTCACCGAGCATGCCGAACAGGACGATTATGCCTGCTGGCATCCTGGCAGTGGACAGATCGCCTGGGTGCGGGAACACGGAGGTCGATTTGACCTGTTCCGCATGTCTCTCCCCAAACAGGCCAGGTGACTTGCCTCGCCGTTACCTCTCCCGTCACAATAGCGTTGTCCCACCTTTCCTCTGCGGATTGTCCATGTCCAGACACCTCCAATCTCTCGCGCTGACCCTGGTAGCGCTGCTGGCGGGGACCACCACGGCAACAGCAGCCGGAAAGATCCATTTCGAATCCGATGTACTGCCACTGCTGCGGGCCCACTGTTTCCGCTGCCACGGCAAGGCGAAACAGGAAGCAGGACTCCGGCTGGATCGCCGCCTGGCGGCCCTGGCCGGAGGCGAGAATGGACCCGTCATGGTCCCCGGCAAGCCGGCGGAGAGCATGCTGATCGAGCGAATCCGTTCCATCGATGACTCGGCCCGAATGCCCCTGGAATCCCGGCAACTCCGGGAGGAGGAGATTTCCGTCCTCGAGCGCTGGATCGCCGCCGGCATGCCGGGCCTGCGGGATGTCGATGACACGGGAGAGCACTGGGCATTCCAGCCCATCGTCTCTCCACCGATCCCGGACACGCCCGGCACGCGCTGGCCCAGGAATCCAATCGATTCGTTCATCTGGCAGCAGTTGCACCAGCAGGACCTGCAGCCAGCCCCTCGTGCCGACGCACGGGTCCTGGCCCGCCGCCTGTTTCTTGACCTGGTCGGCATTCCCCCCACGCCCGGGCAACTGGCCGCCTTCCTGGACGATTCCTCCCCCGCCGCCTACGAGCAGCTGGTCGACCGCCTGCTGGGCTCACCGCATTTCGGCGAGCGCTGGGGACGGCACTGGCTGGACGTGGCCCGCTATGCCGACAGTGCAGGCTATGAAGCGGACATCCCTCGCAGGATCTGGCACTACCGGGACTGGGTGATTCGCGCCTTCAACCAGGACAAGCCGCTCGACCAGTTCGTGATCGAGCAGATCGGCGGGGACCAGCTCGAGAAAGCCACCGACATGATGCGGGTGGCAACCGGATTTCACTGTAACGCCATCCAGGATGGTGGCGTCCGGCACGAGTCGGTATTTGACCGCGTCAATACCACCGGGGCGGTCTTCATGGGCCTGACTTTTGAGTGTGGCCAGTGCCACGATCACAAGACCGACCCGCTCACGCAGAAGGAGTACTACCAGCTCTACGCTTTCTTTAACACCGGCATGATCACACCGCTGGACCTGGGCGACGAGGAGATCAAGAAGCAACGTGCCGAAGCGAACGCGAGCGTGGCGGCGATTGATACCCGGCTGGCAGAAATCGAGAAGGAGATCGAGGCAGGGATGGATCAGCTTGTGGCCGCTCGACGTGAAAACAAGGAAGGCTTGAGCGAGGGGATTCTTGCCCTCTTTGATATTCCCCCCACTCAGCGTTCCATGACAGACCTCACGCAACTGGTCACTTTCTTCCGGCTTGAGCATGCCGAACACAAGCGGCTGCTGGAATCCAGGCCAGGACTGCTCGCCGGACTGCCGGAAGCCGACACGACACTGGTCATGGCCCACAGCCCCCAGACGACCCACCTCTTTGTCCGCGGCGACCACACGCAGCCGGGCGAGCAGGTCCAGAGCAGTATCCCCGCTTTCCTGCACCCGCTGCAGTGGGAGAAAGAAAACCGTCCCCATCCCAACCGGGCCGACCTGGGCCGCTGGATCGTGGATCACGAGAATCCCCTCTTTGCCCGTGTCACGGCCAACCGGTTCTGGATGCGACTCATGGGCAGACCGATCGTCGAAACGGAAAATGATTTCGGGGTCCAGACCCCACGGCCACGCCATCACCAGCTTCTCGATCAGCTGGCCTCCCAGCTGCAGCAGTCCAACAGCATCAAGCGGTTCATCCGCCTGGTGGTCACCTCGGCGACCTACCAGCAGTCCTCGGAATTTCGCTATCGCCGTGGCATACCAGACGGACTGTTCCTGGGCCAGCAGCGGCTGAGGCTGGAGGCGGAGATCCTGCGGGACAACGCCCTGGCGGCGAGCGGCCTGCTGGTAAACCGGGTCGGGGGCCGGAGCGTCTTTCCTTACCAGCCCGAGGGGATCCTCGCCTTCCGGGCAACGCCTGCCACCTGGACCGAGAGCAGCGGGCCGGATCGTTATCGCCGGGGCATGTACACGCACATCTGGCGGCTCACACCGCACCCGATGTTCACAATCTTTGACGGGCCAGGCATGACAACCAGCTGCACCCGCCGCACCCGGTCGAACGTGGCAGTCCAGGCACTGGGACTGCTGAACGACCCGACCTTTGTCGAGGCCGCCCGGGCGATGGGCGCGCGGCTGATCGAGGAAGCTGCAACCGACGAGCAGCGGATCGGCCGGCTCTTCCTTCTCTGCCTCGGCCGCAGGCCAAGTGAGCAGGAACAGCAGCTGGCAGGACAACTGTATGCCACCCAGCTGGCAATCTTCCAGAAAAATCAGGACCTGGCCGCCGCCGCCGTGGGAGAATACCATCTCCCTGGCATGAACCTGGCGACGCAGGCTGCCTGGGTTGCCGTCAGCCGGACGATCATGAACCTGGACGAGTTTATCACCCGCGAGTAGAACGATGCTTTCACGCAGGACATTTTTTGAGCGGACTCGCCAGGGGCTCACCGGCGTCGCCCTGCCTGCCCTGCTCTCGGCCGATGCCGCTGCAGGCACACCGGGCGGTGTATACCAGCCCCGCGTCCCACACCTTCGTCCGACAGCGCGGAACGTGATCTTCATGTTCCAGATCGGCGCTCCCAGCCAGCTGGACATGTTCGACCCCAAGCCGGAGCTGAACAAGCGAGACGGGAACCCCCTGCCGCAATCCTTCCTGGAGCGGGTAAAGTTTGCCCAGATCCAG
>CAYYZW010000118.1:0-1992 GCA_964476375.1 uncultured Pirellulaceae bacterium | reverse complement strand
TTCATCCACAGGCCCCAGGTCATGCAGCGAGAGATTGCCCTCCGGGTCTGTGTCGCCATGACAGTCCAGGCAGTGACGGGCGAGAAAGGGTTTGGCAAAGCGGCCAAAGTCCTTGTTGACCTTCTCCCCCGGCGTGTGAGTTTGGCCACTCGCCACCGACAGCAGGCTCCCCGCCAGCGTTATCGCCAGAAGACCCCCGACCCTGTTCATGCCAGCACGTCCTTGAGCGGACCGGTGCCGGAGTCAAACTTCTTGGCCAGCTTGTCGTTCATGTTGAACCGCTCACACTCCTGCCCTGCGGCCCGCAGAAGCGTCGCATACAACGCGTTGATGGGGCGTTTGCCGTCCATTTGCGTGAAGCAACCGGTTTTGAATGCGCCATCGAGGTTCCCCAGCAGCATGACCGGCCAGTTGGCCCCGTTGGTATGTTGCTGATCCGCGTTATTACTGGTGTAAACGATCAGGGTGTGATCCATCATGCTGCCACTCCCTTCGGGCACGCTCTCCAGTGCTTCCATGATCCGCACCAGCATGCGGCTGTTGTACTGGCGAATCTTGATCCAGATCGGATTGCCCGGCTGCTTCATATGCCCGAGGTTGTGTCCCTGCTGCTCGACCCCCAGTCCCTTCCAGGCACCGAAGATCTCGCCGCGGCCCGAGCCGATAGTCAGCGTGTTGGTAATGCCGGAGGTGAGCGCCGAGATACCGAGGTCCAGCAGGATGTCGTGCCAGTCGGTTTCAAACTCCGGGTTGGTGTATCGGTCATCGACCGTGGGGGCGAACGTGCGCAGGTGGTCGGCAACCGAGCCAAGCCGGTCGCGAAGGCCGTTGATATCCTTGAATCCCTGCACGTACTGACCGAAGCGGGCCTGTTCGGCGACCGGAAGCGAACGCCCCTTGGAGGCGGCCAGCTTTTCGACCTGGCTTAGCACGTTCGATCGTGCCTCGTGCTGGCGGCGGATATCCCCGGTGGAGATGCCACCGTAGAGCATCTGGTAAAGATGGTTGGGGTTCGAGTACATGAAGATCGGCTGGCCGGCGCCGCTGGCAGAGAGCGTCGCAATCGTGGGCTTGCCGGTCATATTCTCCATCGAGTCCATGCCGATGCAGAGATGCGGAAGCAGCGTCTGTGGCAGGGCCTTGCTCAGTTCATGATCGATCGTCGATGCACTCGGCGGCACGCCGTCGCTCCCGCGATAACCGCCCAGGGCGCCGAAAAAGGCACTGTGCGAGGGGCTGGTGTGCATGCCGTGCAGGCCGTTGATGATGTGCAGTCGCTCCTTGTAAGGTTCGAGTGCACGGATAGGCTCGGGAAGCGTGGCCTTGGCCAGCGAGCCGCTGCTGGTCATCCCTTCCGGAATACATGTGGCGGGGTCAAATCCCTGGTTCTGCATGAAGAAAATAATCCGCCGGGGGGTCGTGGTCGTCGCTGCCCCGGGGAGGAGCGAGGGTGCCAGCAACCCGGCACCAAGGCCGCCGGCCACTGTCTGGATCATGTTTCTTCGGTTGATCAACATGCTGTTTTTCCCATTTGAAAGAAAGCCCACGACTGTTGTTCTGTATCGGGCTGACGCTCCTTATTGTATGAGCGGAATACGGTCATTCACAAGTCCAACGTTTCTTGGGATGGCCTCCGGACGCCTCGAGCCGGGCAAACCTCTCCATCACCATCCCCTGGGTCATTTCTTTTTTCGGGCAGTCCCCTCGATCGACTGCAGCAGGGCCCGTAGTTCCGCCACTTTCTCCGGGAACTGTGCGGCCAGGTTGGTCTTCTCGCCCAGGTCGGCTTCCAGGTCGTAAAGTTCCTCGACCAGCGTGCGGTCATCTTCGACCGCGTAGTTGAAAAAGTGGGCGTCCCCCTTGAGGTATTTCCATTTCCCCTGCCGGACCCCTGCCCGGTCAAAGTAAAAGTGGTCACGGCCGGTTTCTCGCTGGCCCAGCAACAGTTCAGTCTGGTCGATGCCGTCAATGCGGCGGTCATCCGGCACCTGG
>CAYYZW010000117.1:0-14784 GCA_964476375.1 uncultured Pirellulaceae bacterium | reverse complement strand
TAGCTGGCCTTGTCGCTGCCGGCATCCCAGTGCCCAAAGTTAAAGGAGATCACGTCCCAGCCACGGCCCTTCTCCTGGTAGGCGCCAAGCCAGTGAACAATGCTGCTCTTCCCTTTCCCGGAAGGCCCACAGTTGGTCGGCGGATGATGAATATTCAACGTCCCCTCCAGTGCCGAGCGGAGGCCATTATTGTAATTCCCGGAAATCGAGTCGCCGATGAACAGGTAACGTGGCAGGCGCGGGTCGTCACTGGCGGCCTGGTCCCCGATGGGGTGCAGGTGAATCTGGCTGGCAAGGATCTTCTCACCATCCTGCTGACCGATCACGCGGGCCCGGTTCACGAACGGCTTGCAGTCGCCGGGGCCGAGCATGTTAAAGAGCAAGGCCCTGGTCTGGCCCCCTTTCTTGAGCGAGACCTCGTACCTTGTGCCCTGGATACTCAACGTGCGTGGGCTGCTGGTGGGATCCCAGAGGCCGACAAAACGCGGATCGTCACGGGTCGGAAGCTGCTCGGCAGGCTTTTCACCAAACCGCAGTACCAGTCCAACTTCCGGGATCCAGTTCTCCTCCCGGGCGACCTTCAACGCGTTATCAACACGGTTGCCGCCGCGAAGCGTGATGATCCCCGTGACCGGGCCCGCGGGAATGGGAAAATCGATCACCTCGGGCGATGAATGGACCTGGTAATGCAGCACACCTCGCTCAAGGCCCTTAAAAAGTCGCGTGTTGACTTCCAGGGCAACCTCGGTCTTTTCCGTCCATTCGATCTCGAACTGGCCGTCCGGATTACGGACATACATGCCATCGTCATCACGAGGAATCACCAGGCCCTCGACCGTGACCAGGCTGCCACCCTCTTTCTGCTGGGCATCGGCCGTCAGGCAGGTGCACAGACCCAGTGCCAGCAACAACGTCACTCTCTTGCATGGCCACATATCCTGTTTCTCCTTTTTACCGATGGCGGTCGTCAGTAAGACCGTTCACCGTCGGTCAGTTGCTCTTTTCCCTTGCCCAGCTGCTGGAGAACTTTGAGGATACCGACCGGGATCGTGCCGTTCTCGGCGATCGGCACATCCAGCGTCACCGCGCCCCCTTCCGCATTAATCAGGTCGATCCGGTCGGTGAGCGTTTTCAGCTCAAACCTGGATTCATCCCCTGCCCCCCAGCCCGCACCGACAGGCAACAACAGGTGCCAGGCAACCCCTTCCGGCGCCGGGAAGTTGCTGGGGGTCAGGGCTTTCCCCAGTCCCTTCTTGGTTTTCTGGTAGAACTCGTGGTTTTCTCCAGAGGTAAACGTCTGGTGCGGGCATAATTTCCCGTTGGTACAGAGCGAGAGAATCGGGTGGGCACCGGCATTAAAGGCCAGTTCCGCCCTGGGATTACCGGACCGCACCGCCGCAACCCAGGTATCGATATTGTATTTTTCCTTTTTCAGATCCTCGTAGGCATCCTTCATTTCCATCTTGTAGCCGTCAAACCACCAGCCCGAGACAAGCTCGCCATAACGCATCGACCATTCTCCACAGACATCCCCCCAGTTTTTAAGGAATGCTGGAGGCGGCGGCTGGTTTTCGCTCCGCACGAAACCCTTCACCTTGCGTGGATGGGAAAGCGGGTTGACGTTGGGACCGGCCGGCTTGCCGTCAATCGTCGGCAGTGCATCTTCCATCGCCGCGATGATCTTGTAGTGCCGCATCGGTGCCCGCGCCGTCATGTAGATGATCAGCTTGATGTCCCGCGCCGCCAGGGCCTTGCCAATCTCCATCAGCAAGTCACGCCTGGATGTCCAGGTGCCATTGTCCACCCCCAGCAGCTTCTCGTAGGCGCTGTTGGGCGCACAGTATTTCCCCCAGTGCTGGCCGGCAACGAAAATGACATAACCAGCCCCGGTACTCTTCACCGCATCGGCAAACCGGCCCACGTCAAAGGAGTCGATCGCCCGGTTATAGGATTCGGGAGAGTGGTTCTTGAAGGCCTGATAATGAAACATCAGTCCATACCCGGCTTTCGGAAGCCAGCGCTGCTGCCCGACAACCTGGGCACATGGAACAGAAAACAACAGGATCACCAGCACTCCCCACCGGGAAACATGTCTTCCAGGTTTCATCATCTTTCCTTTCGACGCCATGCCCGCCTGGAACTCAAACAGCGTGAAACAGGCCGGATCATTCAATCCGTGTGAAAACTCCAGTATGTTATACCAGTCGTGCAGTCCACAACTCTCCTGGAGAGGTACCTAATGATGAAATCCCTGGACCGTCGCCACTTCCTGGCCGCCGCGGCCGCCGCAACCAGTTCTCTCTCGCTGACCACCAGGCCAGTCCGTGCCGCCCAGAAGGAGAAGATCAAGATCGGGCAGATCGGCACCGGCCATGCACATGCCTCGGGCGTCTTTTCCCAGCTCAAACAGGTGACCGATGACTACGAGCTGGTCGGGATCGTGGAGAACGATCCCCGGCGCCGCAAGGCACTCGGCAACGAGTACCAGGGGGTCAAGCTGATCAGCGAGGAACAACTGCTCAACACCCCCGGACTGCAAGCGGTGGTCGTGGAAACCGAGGTCCAGGACCTGCTCCCCACCGCCGGCCGCTGTGTCCAGGCAGGGATGAGCATTCACCTGGACAAGCCGGCCGGGGAGAACCTCAAGGACTTCAAGCAACTGCTCGACGAGGTTGCCAGACGCAAGCTGCACCTGCAGATGGGCTATATCTATCGTTACCAGGCCGCCTTCCAGTTCTGCTACAGGGCGGTCGCCGAGGGGTGGCTGGGGGATATTTTTGAAGTGCACGCGGTAATGAGCAAGAAAGTGGGTGCCGATTCACGTAAACGTCTCTCCCGCTTTGCCGGCGGATCCATGTTCGAGATCGGCTGCCATGTGATTGATGCCATGGTCCGTGTGCTCGGCCCCCCGGCGGGCACTACCCCCTACGGCCGCACCACCCATCCGGACCAGGATCCGCTGGTGGACAACCAGCTGGCGGTTTTTGATTATCCGGAGGCAATCGCCTCGGTTCGCAGCACGCTGGTCGAGTACGAGGGCTTTCAGCGGCGACAGTTTACCGTCTGCGGGGAATTCGGCACCTTTGACCTGCGACCGCTGGGTGGCCACACCTTTCGGCTGGCCCTGGAGAAACCGCAGGGAGACTACAAGACCGGATACCAGGAGGTGACCGTCCCCGAGGGGCCGGGTATTTTCATCAGCGCTTTTAGGGACATGGCGGCCATCCTCCGCGAGGAGAAAGAGACCGATTACCCGCTCTCGCATGAACTGGCCGTGCACGAGTCGATCCTGCGGGCCAGTGGCTACAAGGTCGGCTAGGAAAGGTGTCGCTTCTTCAGCCAATGACGTTCGAATCGGTGCCGGTAAACTGTGATCCTGCCGTGATGGTGATTACAATCAATCACCGTTGTCGGTAGACAAGGCATTGGATCCTTGCAGGACGATCGAAAAAACATGAACAATCCTGTCCAAAACAAGCTGAACCAGCTGCGACAGAAAGCAGGAGACCGCTACACGCCACTTGTTTATTACCAGACGGTCTGCCATGTGATGGCAATGATCACGCTCGTCCTGGGAATACTCGCGCTTCTTGCTTCTCTCTTTGCCACGCTGCGGACGGAAGAATTCTGGTTCCTTGGCAGCGGGCTGCTGACGTTTTTCGCCTGCCTTTGGGGATACTTCATCCTCAAGGTCCTAGCCAACCTGATCCTGGCCATCACGGACATGGCAGTCAACTCCCACCTGCAGGTCTACCTGCTCAGCGAGAAAGAATAACGGCGGCCAATGATCAACCTATTCAATTATCTCTACTCGATCAGCCATATCGCTGTTTGCGTCTGTGGGCTGATCTTTGGAGCCAGGGCCTTATCCCGGCATGGGACAGCCGCCATACTGACAACCATCGGCTGGGGACTGCTTTTATTAGCCATCCTGTTTTATTTCTTTCACTTTCGTTTCTTTTTTTTCGGTCGCTGGCTACCACTGTTGATGGACTTCCTGATCTACCCGAGCGCGATCATCATGATCCTGCTGGGCATCCTCTCGATGCTCACGCCTCGCACCAGCACTCCCATCCCAACGGGTATGCCCGGTAACTCCGCATCGGCATTTCAGTATCAAGGTCTCGACCTGCATGCCGAAGGAGACCCGTCATGACACTTTTTGAGAACCCTGTCCTGAATCAGATCTTCCATCTCGCTCCGGAAACAATTGTTGTGATCACGTTCCTGATCCTGCTGCTGCAAAAAGCATCCGGCAGGAAAGAGGCCACGCTGGCGATGATTGGCTGCATCCTCTTTCTCCTCGTCAGGCTGGCCTGGATCGCACGAACGGCGATGTATGCACGGGCCGATTTTGAAATATTTGATTCTCTCCTTTACCAGATCGCAAACTATGTGCTGATGCTCCTGTCCCTGGCCAGTTACGGACTCTGGATTTCTGCCTTTTACCTGCTCTCCAAGGGCCAGGGGCAACTCGTAGTACAGCCCATGGAGAATTACTATCCACCGCCCTCGCCCGGTATCTCTGCTCCGCCAGCGGGCATGCAGGAAGTCTATCCCCCCCAGTCACACTAGAACCATAACTCGCTTTCCAGGAAAAGAAAAACGCCATGCTGATTACCCTGTCCCCGGCCAAGACACTCGACTTTGACAAGCAGACTTTCACCCGCAAGCACACCACGCCCATCTTCCTGGACGACTCAAGCGAACTGGTCGAATCCCTGCGCGGCTATTCTCCCAAGCGGCTGGCCACACTGATGGGCATGAGTGACAAGCTGGCCGCACTCAACCACGAGCGGTTTTCCAGCTGGAGCCCCCCCTTCACAACCGCCAACGCAAAACAGGCGGTGCTCACCTTCAATGGCCTGGCCTATGAAGGCCTGGCTGCCGACCGCTACTCGGCGGCCGACTTCACCACGGCCCAGAAGTCGCTGAGAATCCTCTCGGGCCTGTACGGGATCCTGCGGCCACTGGACCTGATCCAGCCCTACCGGCTGGAAATGGGAACCAAGCTGAAAAACAGCCGGGGAAAGAACCTCTACGAGTTCTGGGGGACAAGCATTACCGAGGTGATGAACAGGGACCTGGCCGGGAGCAAGAACCCGGTGTTGGTCAACCTGGCATCGGTGGAGTATTTCAAATCGATCCAGCCGGCGCTGCTCGAGGCGCGAATCGTGACGCCCACCTTCAAGGAACAGAAGAACGGCACCTTCAAGCAGGTCACCTTCTTTGCCAAGAAAGCCCGTGGGCTGATGACCTCCTTTATCATCCAGAACCAGCTCGAGGACGTGGAGGACATCAAGACGTTTAACCTCGAGGGTTACCGTTTCAACATGGCCCTCTCCGAGGAGGACGACTGGGTCTTCACGCGAAAGTCCAGCTAGGCCATCTCCAGGCCGGGAAAACACCATGCCTGACGAGCAGGTTGTCTACGAGACACCGCGACTGATTCTTCGCCTGATGACGATGGAGGACCTGGACTTCATCGCCGGCATGCTCGCCGATCCGGAGGTGATGCGGTTCTACCCTCACTGCTACGACCGTCAGCAGGCGACGCGCTGGGTCGAGGGGGTCCTGGATGGCTACCAGCGCTGTGGACACAGCTTCTTCCTGGTCGCCGACCGCCAGACCCGCCAGCCACGCGGACAGGTCGGCCTGCTCTCCCCACATGTGGATGGCGTGGAGGAGTTCGAGATCGGGTACATGATCCACCAGTCCTTCTGGCGGCAGGGGATTGCCACCGAGGCCGCCATCGCCACGCGCGACTACGCCCTCGAGGACCTCGGAAAACAACGCCTGATCTCTCTCATCCGGCCGATCAACATCCCCTCCCGGGGCGTGGCAGAAAAAGTGGGCATGACGGTGGAAAAGACCACCTTCTACGAGGAAATTGAGCACCTGGTGTACCGTCTCGGCAGGGACGAGGACTGACCGGCGTTCACTTTGGCCGGGCCAGGCCGCGGGTTGTTTCCAGTAGCCGTTTCATCCGCTCGACCTGCTGCTCCCGGTCCATCTCGACCAGGTTCCGGATCTCGCCGGGATCCCGCCGGAGGTCATAAAGCTCACTACCCGACTCGGCCCAGGCACCATACCGCCAGCGTTCACCACGGATTGCCTGGCCCAGCCTGTCCCCGCGCGTGACCACCGTGTAGGCAACTTTCTTCGTGGTAACCTGTGGGTCTTCCAGGACCCGGACAACGGACCTCCCCTGCACCACCGCGGGAATGGAAATGCCGGAAAGCTCACAGAGCGTCGGCAGCAGGTCCACCAGTTCCACCAGGCTCTCGGACCTGGAGCCGGCCGTGGTCAGCCCCGGCGCGTGCACCATGAACGGAACCCGGGCACATTCCTCAAACAGCGTCACCTTGCCCCACTGGAAATGCTCCCCCAGGTGGTAACCGTGATCCGACATGAAGACCACCACGGTCTCCTCCCAGAGCTTGTTCCGGTCCAGCGCTTCCCAGAGCAGGCCGATCTGGGCATCCACAAAGGAAATACAGGCATGGTAGGCCTGCATGTACTCGCGGCGATGATCCAGGTTCTCCACGGCCGCTTCAAAACCAAAGGCCTTGTAGCGATGGTTCAGCGCCAGCGGCGGAATATCCGCCCAGTCATCTGCCGGAACGGCGTCGACCACCAGCTTCTCACGCGGGTACTGGTCGAAGTACTTCTGTGGTGCCCAGAAAGGGACATGCGGCTTGTGGATTCCACAGGCAATAAAAAACGGCTTATCGCCGTGTGCCTCCTGGTCAATCCAGCTGGCCACCTGCCGGACGTTCTTGCCATCCTTGTGCTGGGCGTCCGTCATCGTGGTGGGACCAAAACCGGGCGGCGACTGGCCTCCTGCAGCCTTGCGAAACTCCTTGGAAACGGCCCGCCATGGCTTCTCATTCTCGGGCAGGTCAATGGAACCGTGTTTCTTCTCAAAGGCATCCTGGATCGGCTTGAGAACCGGGTTCCACTCATTCTGGAAACTGTGGTACTCGTGCCAGGCTGCCTCGCCATGGTCCAGCTTTCCGTGAAAGATCTTCCCCACTCCCCCGGTCCAGTAACCATCTTCCTTGAACAGCTGGGGCAATGACTTGAGACCGGGACGGACTACACGGATATCTGACTTGTTATCCAGGATCCCGGTCGACTCGGGATAGAGACCGGTCAGGAAGGAGGCCCGCGAGGGGCCGCAGACCGGGTACTGGCAATAGGCCCGGCCGAAGGTCATCCCGGTGGCTGCCAACCGGTCCAGGGCGGGTGTCTGGATATGCTTGTACCCGGAGGTCGAGACATGGCGGTTCAGGTCATCACAGATCACCAGGAGGACATTCGGCCGCGTGCCTCTGCCCTGGGAAGAGGGCCGGGCAGGCGCAGCTCGAGGTGGACCCGTTTTCTGCTGGCGCAGCGTCGAGGGAAGTTGTTTCGGTAACGGCGTATAATTGCCTTTTCCCTTCTCCCAGCGAAACGTCTCTCCGTCGACGACAAGGTCCTTGCGAGCGTTGAGTTTCTGGGCCGGCTCGGCGAAAGTCGCGGGCGCGAATCTCCGCAGTTCTGCTTTGCGCGCGGCGTATTCGGGACTGGCGGCAAGGTTGTGCCACTCGTTTGGATCGGCCTGCAGATCGTACAGTTCTTCACCATCCTCGCCGTAGCGGATGTAACGCCAGTCACGATTAATGACCGCATACTCGCCGGGGTTCATGTGTGGCAGAAAGATATTGCGGTCTTTGGCAGACGCCGGATCGACAAGCGTCTTCGCCAGCGATTGGCCTTCCAGCTTCTGATGCGGCCTTGGCAGACCGCAGAGATCCACCAGGGTCGGATACATGTCGATCAGGCTGACGGTCACGTCGGACGTCCGGCCCCTGGCCACGCCCGGACCGGCCCAGATGAAGGGAACGTTGGAAGTCCGTTCCCACAGCGTGTGCTTGCCCCAGTCCCCCTTTTCCCCGTGGTGGTAGCCGTGATCACTCCAAAGCACGACAACCGTATTGTCGGCATAGGGGCTGGCCTGGAGAGCATCCAGCACGCGGCCCATCATGGCGTCGGCATAGCTGATGCAGGCGAGATATCCATGAATCGCGTCGTCAACCGCATTCAAATCTTCCAGTCTCTTGTGAATCCTCGACCGGGCAGTCTTGATCTTCTTGATCTTCGGCGGCAGGTCGTCCAGATCGTCCACCTTGTAAGGCGGTAACGTGATCTGATCGGGGTCGTACAGATCGAAATACTTCTGAGGACAGTAATTGGGGAAGTGTGGCGCATAGATCCCGACACCCAGGAAGAACGGTTTGTCGTGTTTTTCCTTCAGCTTCTCGACCGCCCAGTTGATCCGGAGCGTATCGGCCATCTCCTCTTCGCGGCTGTTCGGAATAGCTCCCCACTCAAGAAACAGGCCGCCCGTGATCTGCTGACCCTGGTTGTAGATACTACTGGGAAACGGGTTGGGAAATGGTGTTCCCTTGCCCCACGAATCCAGCGGCCAGCCGCCTTCACGCTGACGCCGGGTGCGCAGAAAGAACTCGTTCCAGCCTCGCACATCAATGGCTCCAGCCGGATGGTGAAACAGCTTGCCGGCGCCAAATGTTTCGTAGCCGGCTTTGGAAAAGCTGATCTGCAGCGGTTCGATTGTCGGATGATCGACGAAATAGTTTGCCGTCCGGTAACAGCCCGTGGTCGAGGCAAACTGCCCGCTGAAGATCGCCGCCCGGCTCGGCGCACAGAAAACCCCCGCCGTGTGCGCGTTGGTGAAATTCATCCCTCGCGCCGCAAGCTGATCCAGGTTCGGCGTGATTGCCCGGGGCGTCGTCTCCAGGCACCCGACCCAGTCGTTCATGTCATCCACCGCAAGAAACAAAACGTTTGGCTTCTTGTCAGCGAACGCCTGCGACGAGCAGAGCGAAAGCAGCAGCAGCAGGGGGGACAAATATCTCATGGTCGGTTCCAGCAAAACTAGAGTGCCTCGATCTGTTCAGGAGTCATTTTCTCCGCCAGACGCGCTCCAAGCTGCGACACCACCCGGGCGGCACAGTGCGATGCCAGGCGGCCGGCCTGCTTCCAGTCCATCCCGTTGGTCACGCCATAGAGCAGTCCCCCCGCGTACATGTCCCCCGCACCGGTCGTATCGACCGCCTCGACCTCCACGCCCTCAACCGACACCAGCTCTCCCTGGTGCATGACCATCGAGCCATTGGCCCCCAGCGTGACCGCCACGTTCTCCACGTGCTGGTGGATTGCATGCAGCGAGTCCACCGGATCCTTGCTCTCGGTCAACCCCAGGGCCTCTTCCTCGTTACAAAAGAACAGGTCTACCGGCCCCTCGATCAGCTGCCATATTTCATCACGGATCATGTTGACCAGGAAGGGATCCGAGGCGGTCAGGGCGATCCGCACGCCATGCTCCGCGGCCAGCTCCATCGCCCGGTAGGCAGCCGCGCGGGTTGTTTCCCCGGTCAGCAGGTAGCCCTCGACATAAACATAATCCGCCTGCCGCAGCTGCTGCTCGTCGATGTCCTCCGGGGTCAGCGTTGCCGAGACCCCCAGGTTCGTGAGCATCGTCCGCTGGGCATCCGGCGTGATCAGGACAACGCAGGTCCCGGTCGGGCCCTCGGCCGCTGCTGTCACATCAACGTTCACACCCAGTGCATTCATATCGGCCAGAAAAAACTCCCCCATCGCGTCCTGGCTGACCTTGCCGCAGTAGGCAACCGAGCCCCCCAGGTCCGCGATCCCCACGATCGTGTTGGCCGCCGAACCGCCGGCACACTGGTTCCGTGGGAGCTGGCTGATCTGGTCGAGCAGCTCGCGCTGCTGGTCATCATCGACCAGCGTCATGATCCCCTTCTCAAAGCCGGTCCGGGCCAGGATCTCATCGCTGACCTGGACCTGCAAATCGACCAGGGCATTACCGACACCATAGACGTTGATCTTCATGGGAATCGTGCTCGCACAGAGAGTAGGAAAATCCAAGTCTACCACGAACAGGGCAGGACGGGATGTCCTGAAAAAGCGAGCCGGCCGGCTCCTCGTGTCGGCCCCTGCCACAATCTACTCGGCCGGTTTCTCATGAAGATGATAGATCTCGACCACCCCGTCATTACTGGTATACGTCTCGGGAGTGGAATGTCGGCCGTTACCGCTGCGGCCATTGGTCTCGAATCGCGAGACGGCCAGTCGCAGACCATCGGGGTGCAGGTCGACGGCATACCCGCTGTTCATCTTGATACTGTGGATCGGCTTTTCCTGGTCGGTTTTCCAGAAAGCGAGCGAGGCCCCTGATGCCCCCTCGCCGATCCCGGCAAGAATTCCACCCGGCACAAACTGCAGGCCGTTGACCGGGCCATCCGCTTTCTCCGATGGGGTAAGCCGCATCTTCTCCTCGCCCGTGGCCAGGTCGACCAGCACCACCAGGGGATCGCCGGGGCAGAAGGCGTTACTCTTGGCATTGGTCATGCCCCCACATGCCAACATATTCCCGGTCTCGTCCACGGCCAGGCTGCGGACCCCTCCCACGTGGGCCAGGAAGTTCTCCAGTCGTGTGTGGAGGACGGTCAGGTCCAGCTGGCGAACCTCCTTACCGGCTGGCAGCTTCCATTCCCGCACTACTCCCCGCTGGTCCCCGCTAAAAAGTCCTTTTCCCCCGGGATGGAACAGCAGGCTGAAAATATATCCCTCGTGACCGGCAAGCTCGGCCACTTTCTTGCCCCGGTCCGACCAGAGGCAAACCACCTGGTCGTTCCCGCCCGTGGCCACCAGTTTGCCATCCGGGCTGACGGCCACCCTGCGGGCCCAGCCCTGGTGGGCATCTTCTTTTTTCCAGAGCAGCCGCGGCGCTGCCTCCCTGTAATCCCAGCAGAACAGGCCGCCATGGTAGTCGACCGAGTAGAGCCGCTGCCTGTCGGGATGGAATGCCAGGTCGCCGACCCAGCTGGGATGTCCTTCCAGGCTGACCCGCTCGTCACTCTCCATGTCCCATCGCTGTAACGCAAAATCCACACCCCCGGCAACCAGGTAGTTGCCACAGGGGCTGAAACGGCAGGCGGTCACCTGCCTCTCCCACTGGAACTTCCTCTCGGTCCAGGCCTTGGTGACATCCAGTTGCATGTGGACGGTCTTGATCATGCCAGCAGCTCCTTGATCACAGCACAGTCATCATGGGCGATCGGCAAGGGCTGATCATTATTGTGGTACTCGATGGTCAGCGGATCGATGTCCATGGCCTTGAAGACGGTATGGAAAATATGGCCGATGTCATACTCGGTCCCATCCACCCAGGCACCGTTGGGAGTCGTCTCGCCCAGGACCAGACCTCGTTTCATGCCACAACCGGCAAGGCAGAGCGACCAGGCCTCGGGCCAGTGATCCCGTCCCAGTCGCTGGTTGATCTTGGGCGTACGGCCGAATTCCGACATCAACAGGACCAGGACATTGTCGAGCAACCCACTTTCATGCCAGTCCTCGACCAGGGCGGCGAACGGCTTGTCGATCTGGGGAACCAGGTCCAGGTGCATATTGAAGTTATCGCCGTGCGTGTCCCAGTGATAGGAATGGCACTGCACGAAAAGCACCCCGGCCTCGATCAGCCGCTTCGACTGCAGGATATGTCGTCCCAGCGGATGCGAGCCGTATCGCTCCAGTTGCTTTGGAGAAAAGTCGGAGAACAGGTCCTTGCGGCGGATCAGTTTTTCCGCCATCTGGAAGGAATAGTCATAGGCCTCCACCTCTGCCTCACGGCGTCCTGTCCGAAAGCGGCGGTTGAGCTGCTTGCGAATATCATTTCGCGCCGTGTCGCGGGCATCATCGATTTCCGCCGGCCGGTTGATGTACACCGGTGGCTTGCCGTCACCGAGAGCCAGGGCCCCGTATTTCGCACCCAGGAACCCGGCGTGCTGCCAGATGAATCCCCCGGATCCCGGCTTGACCCAGATGTAATTGGGCAGTTCGCTGTCGGCCTCTCCCTTGAGGTGGGCCATCGCCGATCCCATGTAGGGATAGGTCACGCCCCGGTTCTTGGGATCTCCCCGCAGGATCCTGGGAACCCCGGAGGAGTGGTTCTCGTCCTTGGTAGACATGCTTCGAACCACCGCCAGGTGCTGCATCTGCCTGGCCGTGTTGGGCATCAGCTCGCTGACGTGGACCCCCGGCAGCGTGGTCGGAATAGAACGGAAGGGACCCCCGAACTCGGTCCCCGGCTTCGGATCCCAGCTCTCCAGCTGGCTCATGCCCCCGTCCAGCCAGATCAACAGGACCTGTTTCTGCTGCGACTTGAGCTGCTCGGCTACAAGCGGGCTGAGCAGGCTGCCGGCCCCCACTCCCGCTGCTGCCCCGGCCAGTGCACCGAGGGCCTGTCGACGCGAGACGTCGTGCTGCAAGCTGCCACATGCATGCGGGTTTTCGCGGATCACTTCCAGGTCCTGTTCTCTAGTGGTTTAACTTGAATTCAGCCGAGGTCACCAGGGCCCAGGCATACTCGCTCACTGCCTCGGTAAAACGGTCCTTGTTCTTCTCCAGGTGCGCGGCCACCAGGGCCGCTTCCTCCTCGCCTGGAAAACGGCCGAGGACCTGGAGGTAAAGTTCCTCGGTGATTTGCACCGGGTCCTGGATTTTGACCAGCCGGTCCACCAGGTTTCCCTCGCTCGGCTTGAGCCAGTCAAGCACCAGCTGCTCGTTCATCAGGAAAAGTGCCTGGCCCATCGAGGGCTGAAAGGCGATTTCTGCTTCCCCGGGAGGGTTCCCGAACACCGAGGTGAACAGCAGCATCGTATCGGCCAGGTTCCCCGGAGCCGGGATGCGGCCATTGATATAATCCTTGTATGTAAAAGCAGAATCCTCTGGCCGGGGTGTCTTGACGATTCGCTCCAGTACCCCGGTCACGCGCATCATACTCCAGGCCATCTGCTCGGGCGTCAGCCCCTTGGCGTTGGCGACCTGGTAGGAGCGGGGCGGCGCATCGGTCGATTGCACGCCCTTGGGAAAAATGCTCGACCGCTGGTAGGTACTGCTCAGGGCCAGTTCACGCAGCAGCCACTTGACATCAAACTGGTGTGCCACGAACTCGTCGGCCAGCAGGGTCAGCAGTTCCGGGTGGGAGGCAGGATTCGCATCGTGGAGCATATCGAGCGGTTCAACCAGTCCGCGCCCCATCATCAGGAACCAGAACCGGTTGACACTGTTCTCCACGAAACGGCGGTTGGTGGCGACCGCGAGCTTTTCCGCCAGCAGTTGCCGGGGCCGGAATTTCGGCACCCCCGGAAGGCCATCCGCCGCCGGCTCGGAAAACTCCTCCCCCTTCTCAAAAGTTGGAATCTCGATTTCATCCCCTCCCGGCAAGCGGGGGCCCACCTGCTTTTTTTCACCCGGGAAAAAGACCGACTCGAACTCGAGCTTGCCCGTCGCCACTTTTTCCACGAGGAAGCTCTTCTGCAGGCTGGAATGCTTGGCCACCGCACTCTGGTTCAGGAATGCCAGCAGCCCAAAGTAATCGGCCTGGGTAAACTGCTCGACGTTGGGATGATCATGGCACTTGGCACAGTGGATATTCATACCCAGCAGCAGCCTGCCGACATCCTGTGTCATCTGGTCGTGACTGGTCCGCCCGGTCGCCGTGAAGAACTTCATGCTCCCTCGTGTGTCCTCGTTCGCCCCATCCGCCTGGATCAGTTCACGAGCGAACTGGTCCCAGGGCTTGTTCTGGCCAAAGGAGGATTCCAGGAAGCTGTTCCACTCATCGTCGGGCACCGTGGCCCCGGTCCGCCGTTCCAGCAGCATCACCGTGAAAGCCTCCCGCATACGGCGAGGATATTCCTCACCGGCGAGCAGCCTGTCAATCATCTTCTCTCGCTTCTGTCGGTCCTTGTCAGCCAGGAAGGTACGAACCTGCCCGACAGTGGGAACAATCCCGGCCAAATCCAGGTGAAGGCGGCGCACAAACTCGGCGTCATTCGCCGGCCCGGCCAGCTTGCCCGGCGCGGCAGCTTCCACCAGGCGGTCCAGCTGCGCCGAGAGCGGCGGCGCGGCCTGGGCGGGGATCGCCAGCAGGCAAAGCAGGACAGGAAGAAGGAACCTTGGAATGACCATCCGGGGGAGCTCACCAATCGCGTTCAGGAAGGCAGCCCCAATCATACCCGATTATTTTTTCCAGGGCCAAGCTGCTTTTCAGCAGGCGCACCAGGAGAAAGTGCTACTGGCCCCCGCTGTCGTATTTCAGCGGATCCCCGTGGTTCTTGAGCCACTGGATCATTTCCACTCGCAGCTCATCACGGATTCCCGCGGTCCGCCGGTCGCCTGAAAGATCGTTCCGTTCCAGGGGGTCCTGGCCCAGGAAAAAGAGTTGCTCGCGCCGGACCTGGGGATAGTAGATATACTTCCAGTCCTGCATCCGGATCATCCTCTGCTTGTCGGCGAAGTACCCAATAATGAAACGATGGATCTCGTCGATCTCGCCCCGCACAACCGGCATCAGGCTGGCCCCCTCGACACTAGCGGGAATATCGATCCCGGCCAGTTCCAGGCTGGTGGGGACAAGATCCCGCAGGTAACACTGTGCATTACAGGTTGTCCCCGCCTCGAATCCCGGCCCACGGATGAGCAGCGGGACGGTGATCGTATGCTCGTACATATTCTGCTTGCCCATCAGCCCGTGGCTGCCCAGGGCCAGTCCTTGTTCACTGGCAATAATCACAACCGTGCTGTCGTCCTGTCCGTTTTTTTCCAGTGCAGCCAGGATACGTCCCACCTTCTGGTCCATGTGAGAGATCACCGCGTTGTAGGTGGCCAGGTCCCGGCGTATATCCTTTT
>CAYYZW010000116.1:0-81969 GCA_964476375.1 uncultured Pirellulaceae bacterium | reverse complement strand
AAGTGCCTCATCGGTCATCAGGCAACCATCCTTTGCACTACCAAAAACCGTATTGTCCATCAGCAGCAGTGCGTCATTTCCATTGACTCCCTTGGCAAAGGTATTCAGCGCGTTGGCAAACTTCTTGCCTGGAATATCCGGTGCCAGGTAGAGATTGTCACCGACCAGGCGATGGCGTTTTTCGGTGAAGAGCTGCTGTACCTGTACTCGAAAGTTGTCAGGCGAACCGGCTGGCGCTATTCCACCCGGTACAGCCACGACATTACCGCAACTACACTTGACCTGTGCTCCTTTCATGTCTTCTGCCACGGAGAAGATCTTCCGGCACTGGGGACAATTAAGGATCACAGCCAAGGGGTATTCCTCCTTTGATGGTGTGCTGTAAAAAGGATGGGATCGTCTACTTTTCCCAGGAAAATATATTACCTCCTGGCAAGCGGTGAAGCCACTGCGCTGTCACGGATCATTGAGTGCAGGATAAGAGCCCGACGGGCCATGAACTCTTTGCTACTTGCCGATAGGAAGCAGCTCGATACTGTCACGTGCTTGATTGACCTTGAAACGGACCATGTAGCAGCGCTGGGGCACGCCATGCCGCTCGACATAGGGCATCAGCATCGACTCATCCTCCAGCAACGTTAGACGTCCGTAACCGTAGACGGCCGGATCCACGGTCATCGGTTGGGACCAGTCCTTGCCACCGTTGGTGCTGAGAAAGACGGCCTGGCCGCCACTTCCCCCGGCCGTCAGGACAAGTGTATCGTCGGCCAGCACGACCAATTGTGGGGCATAGACATAATCCGGCCCGACACGGCTGATCTGCCGCCAGGTGACCCCGTTGTCGTCCGAGACAAGCGTGCCACCATCCGGGCGCACGACCAGTACCAGGCGTCCACTGGAGAGCCGCCCCAGATCTCCCTCGTCGGTATCGATGAGCTTCTCATCACCGGGTTTTTCCAGTTTCAGGAAAGCGTCGGCATCGCCGGAGGTGACCAGGTCCGCCGTGGCCACGCGATCGCCGTCTGGCTTGAGGCGACGGATGACCGAGATCACCCGCCATGACTTTCCATCATTATCAGAGCGATGAATGGTCCCGTTCAGCACACCGCTTCCCTTGTTCATGTCGTAGGACATCCACAGCAGGCCGTCATCTGGAAGCTGCAGGATTCGCGATCGGCCGCGCGTGTAATAGGTTCCCGAGCTTTTCAGGGGTGTCGGTTTGTTCCAGGTGTGGCCGTGGTCTGTCGACCGAAGAATCAGCTGGCGGGTGTTGAGTTTCTGGTGGCCCCTGGGTGCCTCTGGAAAGCCATACCAGGATGCCTGCATGTTGGCGACCACGATCACCGTTCCCTTGCTGGTTACAAATACCGCGCTGGGTCGGGTGTCCCGCGGGCCATCGTAGATCGTCACCGGCTTGGTCCATGTCCTGCCGTTGTCGCTGGACCGACAGGCCATGATCCGGCCGCCCGTGGGCGCGCTCTGTTTCAGATCAAAACCTGCTTTCCTGTATGGCTCGACCAGGTCCTCCTTGAGCACCATCGGCATGGCGAACGAGACATGCCAGTAGCCTGCCGAGTGAACGAACAACAGGTCCCCGTCGGCAAGCTTTTTCACACCACCGACCCAGCCAATGAAATCACCGAGCCCGGGGAAGGGATCGGGACGGTTGTGATCGAAACCGGTGACGCAGATCCGTGCCTGATCCAGTGGCAGGCCAGTAATCTCTCCCGGTTCCGCTGCCCTCAGCAGCACTGGGATCGAGACGAGGGTTATTATCCAGCAGGTAAAAGCCAGACGGGGACGATGGGGGAATGGTTTCATGGCAGGGTCTCTGGAAAGATATGGAAGTGAATGTCTCTAGTGTATCGTGCCGGATGGCACGTGTTCCTGTCCCGGCAAGGGTTTACAATGAAATCCTGCCCGGGCTGTCTCTGCCTCCGGCACATCTCCTGGGACTGGTCCTAATTCACAAGAGGGAGTATCCGATGGTCGGTTTGCGAAGTTCACTGGTTGCAAGTGTCCTGGTTTCAGCGGCGGTGCTTTTGGCTTCGGGGGATGTTTCCCGGGCGGAAGAAAAGAAGGTGGAACCACTCAAGGTACTGCTTGTCACCGGTGGGAGCAGCCATGATTACGACAACCAGAAGCTGATTCTCACCGAGGGCATTGCGGCACGAGCGAACGTGAAGTGGACAATTGCGCACCAGGGAGGGAAGGACCGAAACCAGAAGATCGAGCTGTTCCAGAAAGCGAACTGGGCTGACGGCTATGACGTTGTCGTACATAACCAGTGCTTTGGCGGTGTTGTCGATGTCCCCTTCGTCGAGGGGATTGCCCGGGTTCATGCCGAGGGGATGCCTGCGGTGATGATCCACTGCACGCCGCACAGCTACCGTAACGCCAAGACCGATGCCTGGCGAAAGGTCGTCGGGGTGAGTTCATTTAGCCATGAAAAACACCGTCCTCTGGCAGTCAAGAACCTGGTAAACGATCATCCCGTGATGCAGGGTTTCCCAAAGACCTGGAACACGCCCAACGGGGAACTCTACAAGATTGACAAGCTCTGGCCGGGGGTAACCCCACTGGGGAAGGCGTTTGGCGAGGATACGCAGAAAGACCACGTCTGCATTTGGACCAACACGCATGAAAAGATGCGCGTCTTCGGTACCACGATTGGGCATCACAACGAGACCATGCGTCACGAGACCTACCTGGACCTGGTCACCCGCGGCCTGCTCTGGGCGGCCGGCAAGCTGGAGAAGAACGGCACGCCCACGCCGGGCTACGGGAAGGCCAGGTAATTCGAGAGCCGCTTACCTGGATCCGTTTCGCCTTCTATGGCACACCGGGAAAGGAGTTGACGTACTGGACCTTGAAATCCGGAAACGAGTTGACGATCTGGATCTTGTAGTCCGGAAAGGAATTGACGATCTTCCATTTTCCGACCTTGTCCGGAAATGAATTCACCACCTGGACCTTGAGGTCGGGAAACGAGTTGACAATCTGTACCTTGAAATCCGGAAACGAGTTGACGAACTGGATTTTCCCGTAGATCTTGGCAACATTGACCTTGGCATTGGTCCGGGATGCCTGGCCCGCCTGGAGGCCTGGAGAGGTGTCGTCACCGCCCGAGATGCTGGAGTGGGGCAGAGGTACGCCGAGAAAAAGCACCAGGCTGACTGTAAGCAGGGCATGGCGAATCATCACGTGCGCCTCCATGAATGAAACAGGAACGGTTGGGAAAGCATGCCCCAGGCATGATCGTTTTCACACCTGTTTGCCAGTGTCATCATAGAAATCGGACAGGCCGGAGGCAAATAAAAGGGGGTGGCCGGGGCTTATGGCGAGGGCGTGATTTCGGGAAGCTCGCCGGAAAGAGCCTTGAGAAACTCCACCAGCAACGGGATCTCCGAAAAACTCTGGTCCTGCAGGGCCTCGATTTCCACGGGTAGTCCATCTCGCCCCTGGCGCGGGACACCCCGGTAGTAAAAAAGGATCACATCGTCGAGTGTCTTGAGGGATCCATTATGCATGTAAGGGCCTGTCTGGGCCACGTTCCGCAGCGAGGGTGTAAGAAACCGGTAGCGATCCTCTTTCTTGCCGGTGATCCCGGCCCGACCTTGATCCCGGAATGAAACACCCAGGCGATAGAATTTTCCATCACTGAGCAGTGGTCCATTGTGGCAGGTAATACAGCCCGCCTCACCACGGAACAGCTCGTAGCCTGCCTGGGCTTCGGCCGAGAGAGCCTCGTTCTCCCCGGCCAGGAATCGGTCAAACGGGGAGGGCCCACTGACCAGTGTCCGCTGGAAAGCAGCCAGGGCACGGGCCAGGTCCTGGCGGTTGGGGGGACCACCAAACACCGTCTTGAAATCTTTGACGTAACCAGGAACCAGGGCGAGTTCTTTTTCCAGTTCGTCGAGTGGCTGGTTCATTTCTGCCGGGGATTGGATCGGCAGCAGGGCCTGCTGCTCCAGGCTTTTTGCTCCGCCGTCTGCGAGCAGGCTTGTGGCAAAGCCCGCGTTCAGGCAGCTTCGCGTGTTCCGCCGAAGCGGCGCGCCATCGGCGCCCGTGGAAACGGCCCGGCCATCTGTGAACGCCTTGCCCGGAATGTGACAGCTGGCGCAGCTGATCCTGTTATTGCCGGATAGCTGCGCATCGAAAAACAGCTGCCTTCCCAGTTCCACCTTGGCCGGCGTGGTCGGATTGTCTTTTGGTGCCGGTACCTGCCCTGGCAGAGGTGCCAGGACAGCAGGTTTCACTTTCTTCTGCTGCCCTGAAAGGAGCGCACCGGGAAGCAGCACGGTCAGTGAAAGAAAGAGCCAGCGGTTCATTACTTCAGCTGTCGGATGCGGACATCCTTGAACTCGGCGAACATTGGATTTCCGCCATGGAGTTGAAATGCCAGGATCCCCTCGAGCAGGGCCTTCTCATGCCCGTCCGTAAAATCCATGATCAGCCGGTTGTTCATGTAGTGCTGGATGTGATTCCCCCTGGCAATGATGATCACGTCGTTCCACTTATCGAGCTTGAAGAGTTTCTTGAACTCCTCTGCGGTGATCAGCGTCTCGGTCACTTTCTTGCCGTCGGCACCCCAGGTTGCTTTCTCACCTACCAGGCAGGTTCGACCACGTTTTCCCGCCAGGCCACCCTCGTCATAGATAAACCCACTCACGCTCGGCAGGATATTCTGGTTTCGAATCTCGTGCTGGTATCCCCGCACGACCCACTTGTTCCTCGGATTTCCCTCGGTGATGTGCTTGGATCGGTACTGGATCCCCGAGTTATTGGTGGCGTTACAGCGGAAACTGAGCCGGAGTTCAAAATCCTTCAGCACGCCATCCTTCCAGATGATGAAGGTGTTGCCATTGGCTTTCACTTCCGCGGTCGTCTCGCCGCGAATCGCTCCATCCTTGACCGACCAGAGCCGTGGATCACCGTCCCAGCCAGTCAGGTCCTTGCCGTTAAAGATGCTTTTCATCCCCTTCGCTTCCGGTGGCGCTTCTTGTGGCTTTTCGGCGGCCAGGGAGTGAAAGGCAAGCAGGGAAATGAAAGCAGAAAGTGTCAGGCGGCGGACCATCGTCGGTTCTCCTGGAAGAGTGTATCGGTTATCAGACCCGTGGGATGAAAGATCCCACACACCGGTTCCGGTCTATCCTATCCCACGGGGCGGATGCCAGCTAGTTTCCCACGAGAAGTTGACACCATCTCCTTGACCGCGAGATCGGTCAGGGTTGATAGGATTTCAATCGATCGAGGTGTTCACTGAGCATTCCACGGATTCCCTCCTGGTGGTCAAAGTAAACCCCGGAAATAACGATATAGAAGATGTGCTTTCCCGTACGGGTGATAAACACGTTTCCAAATGGTTCCCCCTCGGTGAAGAGGATGGCAAAGCGGGATCGGTCGCCCCAGCGGAAAAGGTCATTTCTCTCCACCACGTCGATCTCGATATCACTCTGCAGGGACATTCCCAGCTGGCTTCCGCTCCACATGGCAACGTAGGAGGTCCGCGCATCGGAAATCTTTCTTTCGACAGTGATGATACAGCTCAGGTAGGGTGCATTCAGGTCTTCAGGAATATCGTACTCGTACTCGATGTCATAAGAGCCATCGATGTAACGAGTTTTCGTGACTGTCTCCCCCCGCTTTTCAGGAACATACTCGTCGAACATCCATTCGCTCAGGTGGTCAATGTCCACCAGGACAGCCCTGTCCGCTTCGGTTACCGGTTCCTCTTTCCCCGTGGCAACAAACAGCAGTCCTGCACTAAGGAACAGCATCACCACGCCGACAATAGACGCCGGGATGAGGATCAGGATCCAGATCCACTTTCGCGATGTGCGGGGGGGAGGTGGCGGCGGGGGTGGCTGCTGGGGCCAGGCCGCGGGGGGTGGGGATGGTGGATAGTTAGCCATCGTGAGTTTCTACTTTGGCGAGAGGACATTTTTTTACTGTCCTTTTGTAGACTACCATGTTCTCTTGTCGGAGGGGATTGTCCCTGTCATGAATTAAGGTTACGGGCTGTCCATTTTTAAACGGGATCACCATGCAGAAAAAAAAGAGCGTGCGTTGGTTGTTGTCCTTGGTATCTGCCGCCATGGTTCCAGGCATGTTTTGCACCCTGGCACCTGCACGTGCGGAGGAGCCAAAGCAGGCGCCTCGCGAACGTGGACGGGTGATCTATAACCTGGACTGTTCCGAGTTCTTCGTCGGCACCTTTGGCCCTCTTGTGCCGGAGACGCTCGATGCCTTTGTCGATGCTCATGCGGCAGCCGGTATCTCGGACCTGTTCATCAACGTCAATGCGCAGCGCACGAATTACCGTGGCACGGCCTGGGAATCCGACTGGGATGGTTACGATCCAGATGCAGGGGATGATCAGCCGTTCTTCGCCGGCATTGATCCAAAACGGATATTCGAGACGCAGTTTTACAAGAATGTTCGGGCCCTCCACCTGCAGGGCTGTGATTACCCGCAAAGGATGCTGGCCCGTGCCCGGCATAACAAGATTGGTGCCTGGCTCTCGGTGCGGATGAATGATTCGCATTACCCGGACCGGCCGACCCATCCCTATCACAGTAGCTTCTGGCGGGCACATCCAGAGTGGCACCTCTCAAACAAGGCACTTGATTTTGAACAGCCGGAGGTACGGAAACACACTCTCGCGTTGATCCGTGAACTCTGTGACCGTTATGACAGTGACGGGATCGAGCTCGATTTTCTCCGCTTTTGGCTCTATTTTCGTCCCGGTCGAGAACACCAGGGGGTCCCACTCATGACGGACCTGGTCAGGCAGGCGCGGCGGGCTACGGAGAAGGCGGCCGAGAGACTGGGGCACCCCGTGAGACTGGCCGTTCGGGTACCGGCAGATCCCTGGATTGCCCGGCGGCACGGGCTGGATGCGGTCGACTGGGCGAGGGAGGGGCTGGTGGACCTGGTGATTGCCGGTTCCTTCTGGTCCTCGACGAACAGTGATATCCCGGTGGAGACATGGAAGGGATTGCTGGACGGGAGTGGTGTGGAGGTGGCCATCCACCTGGAAGATGGTGTGAATTCGGGAGACAGTGGACGTCGCACGATGACTCACGAGGAAATGCGGGGCATCCTGGCCAGCGGACTGGATCGGGGAGCTGACGCGGTTTATTTTTTCAACCTCTATACCGGGCCCTACCAGCGCTGGCCTCGAGCAGATCATGACCGCCTGCTTACCGACGCTGGATCCTACAAGGCGTTATCTGCCGCACCTCGCCGTCATGTCCTGACTCTCATCAGTCCCTGGTCCACGGGCCACCCGGGCAAGCCAAGCCAGCTGCCCTACTCCGGACGGCAGGGGATCTTTCGGCTTCACACGGGTCCTCGGCCGTCAGATGGCCAGCAGGCGCGGGTCGAGCTGGTGGTTCCCGATCATGACGAGCCGCTTACGGTAAGCGTCAACGGGATTGCCTGCAGCTGGCTGAAGCTGGGAGAGCCTGACCATATCAAGGCCTCTGGCTGGAAGGAAGTCCAGCCGCTACGACACCTCTACTCGATACCCCCCGGGGCCATGGGCGATGGTTATAACGTGATCGAGGTGGTTGCCTCGGAGCAGGTCAAGCTCAGCTGGGTTGAAATCTCGATCGAGTAGTTTTTTCCGGGCCGGGTTTTCCAGCGACTTTTTTCCCGTACGTCTAGGGCCGCCCTAGCCTCTGCCTCCCTCGCAGCAGGTCTCGCAGATCGTGTGGCAGCGCGAACACTGCAGCTTGGCACGAATCTCGATCAGCTCGCCGCCGCAGGCCGGGCAGGCAGGACGGGGTGCCCTGGTCGCGAGTTCACATTTTTTCTCGTCCATGATTGTTCTCCCGGCGACGATTGTCGCTCCTGCCGTGGCGATCGGTCAAGCCGGTTTCTTTCCCGCCATCGCCGTTATTGTTGACCGGCGATGTTAGTGCTAATGTGAGACAGATCCGTCGCACTCCAGCCAGAAAGACATGTTGCCGATGAACGCCCCCTCCACCACGATCGTCTATACCAGGACCGATGAAGCTCCCGCCCTGGCGACCGAGTCCCTGCTGCCAATTATCCGGGCCTTCACTCGCTCCTCGGGTATCCAGATCGAGCTCAAGGATATCTCGCTGGCCGGGCGGATCCTCGCCAATTTTCCCGATCAACTGGCCGACGACCAGCAGCAGGGGGATGCCCTGGCTGAACTGGGTGCCCTGGCCAAGACGCCGGCAGCCAACATTATCAAGTTACCCAATATCAGTGCCTCCATCCCCCAGCTGACCGACGCCCTCGCCGAGCTGAAGGATCATGGCTACGCACTCCCGGAATTCCCGGAAGAACCCCAGGGCGAGGCCGAGCAGGAATTGCGGGCACGCTTTGCAAGGGTGCTCGGAAGTGCCGTCAACCCGGTGCTCCGCGAGGGAAACTCCGATCGCCGGGTTGCGGCGCCGGTGAAACAATACGCACGGGACAATCCACACTCGATGGGAGAGTGGAGCAGCGACAGTAAATCGCACGTGGCCCACATGCAGGAGGGAGACTTTTTCGGCAGCGAGCAGTCGCACGTGATGGCTGCCGCGGGCAGCGTGCGGATTGAACTGGTCAGTGAAGCGGGCCAGGCCACGGCGCTGAAAGAGGGCCTCGAGCTCCAGGAGGCTGAGATCATTGACGCCTCGGTCATGAGCTGTCGGGCACTGAGAGATTTCCTGGAAAAGGAAATCGAGGATGCCCACCAACAGAACGTGCTGCTCTCACTGCATCTGAAGGCGACGATGATGAAGGTCTCCGACCCGATCATCTTCGGCCATGTTGTGAGTGTCTACTTTGACGAGCTGTTTACCAGGCACGCCGACACGTTTGACCGGCTGGGCGTGAATCCGAACCTTGGCCTGGGGGACCTGGAGGCCAGGCTCGAGGGTCTGCCGGAGGACCAGCAGGCCGAGATCCAGGCTGATATCGAGGCGACCTATGCTCGCCGGCCGCGGTTGGCGATGGTCAACTCGGACAAGGGGATCACCAACCTTCACGTTCCCAGCGACGTGATTATTGATGCCTCGATGCCGGCGGCAATTCGAACCTCGGGCCAGATGTGGGGGCCGGACGGCCAGCTCCATGACACCAAGTCGATCATCCCGGACCGCTGCTACGCCGGGATTTACCAGGCGACCATTGATTCCTGCAAAAAACATGGTGCCTTTGATGTGACCACGATGGGGAATGTCTGCAACGTCGGCCTGATGGCACAGAAGGCCGAGGAGTATGGCTCGCACGACAAGACCTTTGAGATCCCCGAGGCCGGAACGGTTCGTGTGCTGGACGATGCGGGCGAGGTGCTGATGGAACATGCGGTCGAGCAGGGGGATATCTGGCGGATGTGCCAGACCCGGGATGCCCCGATCCGTGACTGGGTCAGGCTGGCGGTCCAGCGGGCCCGGGCCACCGGTGCCGCGGCCATCTTTTGGCTCAACGAGGAGCGGGCCCATGATGCCAACCTGATCAGGTACGTCAACGAGTACCTGCCGGATCATGATACCGAGGGGCTTCAGATCCAGATCCTCTCACCGGTCGAGGCGGCTCGCGTGACCTGCCAGCGCTGCCGGGATGGACTGGACACGGTCTCGGTGAGCGGGAACGTGCTGCGGGACTATCTCACCGACCTCTTTCCTATCCTGGAGCTGGGAACCAGTGCCAAGATGCTCTCGATCGTACCGCTCCTGGCCGGCGGGGGCCTGTTCGAGACCGGGGCCGGGGGGTCGGCACCCAAGCATGTCCAGCAGTTTCTTGAGGAGGGCCATCTGCGCTGGGACTCGCTGGGAGAGTTCCTGGCCCTGGCGGTCTCGCTGGAGGACTGTGCCGAGAAGACAGGCAACCCCCAGGTCAAGGTACTCGCCGATACGCTCGACCAGGCAACCAGCTCCTACCTGGTGGAAAACCGCTCCCCGTCGCGCAAGGTCAACGAGCTGGATAACCGGGGCAGTCACTTTTACCTGGCACTCTACTGGGCCCAGGCGCTGGCGAACCAGGACAGCAGCCCGGAACTGAGGGAGCAGTTTACTCCGCTTGCCGATGCCCTTGCAGAAAACGAGGCGACAATTCTCCAGGAGCTTCTCGCTGCCCAGGGAGCAGCAGTCGACATTGGCGGTTATTTCGATCCGGATCCGGCCAGGGTCCAGGCGGCGATGCGACCAAGTGAGACGCGCAACCGGATCAGCGAAAGCGCGTGACGTCGATTCCCGCCGTGCTACTGGTCCAGTTCGGCCTTGGTCTTGCCGCCTTTTTCCAGCAGCAGTTCCTTGATCCTGGCCTTGGCGGCAATGATCTCGGGGTTCTTGGCCAGCAGGCCACCGGTGGGATCGGTGGCAAGGACATCGAGCGGAGTAAGACCACCATTATTCTTGGAGTTCACATCCGCCTTGTAGTTGAGCAGGCCCTCGACAAAGTCGATATTGCCAAATGCCGCTGCCAGGTGCAGTGGCGTGGATCCATCCTCATCCTCTGTCCTGGCATTTACATCCGCTCCCTTGTCCCCCAGAAACTGGTCCACCCTTCCCTGCTTTGTTATGACCGCGATATGCAGGGCCGTTGCTCCGGCTCCCTCAGCTCCTGCCGGGGCCCGGGCATTGATGTCCACCCCGCTATCCAGGTGGGCCTGGATAGCGGCGATATTCCCCTCGGCCGCCGCAGTCCAGATATCCTTGGCACTGCCAGAAGGTGTTGGAGAATCGGGGTCCGAACCTGTCCCCGGCTTGGCACTTTGTGCTAACAGGTAAGCCTTGATTTTCGGCTTGTCTATCGAGATGGTTGGATCGGTGCCAAAGGTAATATCAAAAGGGAGGGCATCCAGGGCCGTTGCATTGTTATTGTCCCGCGCGTTGACGTCGGCCTTGCCGGTTTCGACCAGCGCCTTGACCGCTTCATACTTGCCGAAAACAGCGGCCCACTGCAGGGGAGTGCTGCCGTTTTCGTCCCCCGCCTTGATGTTTACATCGGCACCCTTGCCAAGAAGAAACTCTATGATTTCCACCTGGTTTGACATTGCGGCGATGTGCAGTGGTGTTCCACCGGCGCCCGGGAGACCGGCTGGTACCATGGCGTTGAGATCATTCCCAACCTTGAGGTTGGCCTGGAGAAGCTCGAGGTCTCCTGCTGCTGCCGCGTCCCAGATGGACTTTCCTACCGGGAGAGCTGCTGCAGTGGCAGATGCGGGTTCCACACCCAGCAGGGCCGCGATCGCTGGAATGGACTGCTTGGCCGCGACCGGATCCACCCTGACGCGGATGATTCCACCAACCAGTTGAAGGATGCCGTCGGGCATCGGCTGGGTGACGTAGTCGGAGGCTTTTTCACCCTTGAGGTTTTGTGCTGCCGGGTCTGCCCCTTCTTCCAACAGCAGCTTGACAACCTCCGGATGGCCAAAAAAGACAGCCGTTGCAAGGGGCGTTGTTCCATCCGTATTCCGCAGATCGACATTCGCACCCGCGTCGAGCAACAGCCTGGTGATCTCCTCGCTACCGACCGCCGCTGCCATCGCCAGGGTGGTCATCTGGAGTTCTGCATCAAGTGACTCGGGATCCACTCCATCGGCCAGTTGCTGCTTGATAGAGGCGACATCGTTGTTCCGAATGAATTCGAAAAAAGCTCCCGTGGCTGGCTTTGTTGCCTGGGCAGGTTTGGATGACGGAGCCGTGGGCATTCCGTTTTCCGTGGTTTCATCGCCACCACAACCAAGGACCAGGGCAAGAGAGATGACTGCCAGGAGCGAACTTGTGTACTTCAACATCTGGTTTCTCCGGACGCAGAAAATGACAGGTTAAGGTGGCCGGTAAACCATCAAGTGTAACGGATTCTCATCAGCCAGGATGCCTACCTGGGTGGCAGTAATTTTACTTCCAGGATTTCCAGCCCGGCGGGATCGTCGATGGAAAATGCATAAATATGGGTGAGCTTCAGGCTGCCACCCGTCTTGGCGATGACATCGGCGAAAGAGGTCTTGAGAGAGGTCCTTGAGTTGTCGTCAGAGAGAAAAAATGACTCGGCTGGCACCTTGAATTCAAACAGGTAGTCTCCTTCCTTTGCTGTTATCGGGACATCAAATTTTCCTGCCCATCCCCCATCAGGGAGCTGGGTGTTGATGACGAAATGAACCTCGCTATCATTCTCCTTCCGTCCCCTTATGCAAAGCATGGAATCTGGCTGGATCAGGACAGGTGATTCACCACACTCCGATACCTTCAGGCTGATCAGGTGCAGCAGGACCGATTTCTCCCCCTGTCCGTCATCGTACGTATAGACATAAGGTTTTTCCTGTACCCCCTGTTCGGCAACGTCCCTGAAGGCAGTTGGGTGCCACTCGCCGTGTTCAATGTCATCGGGCAAATGGCTTGTCCAGAGGCCCGTCGGTTGTCGGCGCCGCAGCGGCTTGTGGTCATCTCCCCGGTCGACGGTGGTCAGCAGGTCATGCTGCGCGGGAACCTCGGTTACCCTCCCATCCACCAGTCGTGTGACACGGACCTTTCCCTCGTTCACGTTGAGTGTTGTCCGTACCGGCTCTGCCTCGATATTCAGCTGGGTCCCCAGCACCTCGATCCGGGCCGTGGCGGTGTTGATGAGGAGAGGTTGTCCCGCTGGCTGCTTCACCACTGTGGCAGAGAGCTTTCCCTTTTTCAGGTACAGCTCTTTTTGACCATGGTCCGCAATCGTTAGCTGCGATGGCCCGGGCAGGATCAATCGTGTGCCGTCGAAAAAATCGATTTCAATCCAGGATTCGGTGGAGAGTGTTTCCAGGGTTCCCCCGGTCAGCAGTTGGCCAGTTTTCAGGTTGCGTTCAATCAGCCCGCCATTTCCTGTCCAGCTTACGGATCCCTGGAGCCGGTGGATGCGCGCGATGTTCTGTGGGGAACTGGGAAAGAAGCCGGCAAGGGAGAGGCCCAGCAGCAGCAGGGCTGCCGCTGTTACCAGCCAGGCCTTGCTGGGAACCCAGTGAGATGCTCTTTCGGCCTGGGCTGGTTCAACTGGCAAAGCAGGCTCGTCGTCGTGCGGGTCCGACATGACCGGTTCGTCGAGTCGTCGTTGAAATTCCTCGAGGAAGCGGGATGGAGACCTGTGGTCATTCTCTGCCTGTGACACCAGGTCTGCTGCTTCCAGCTGGGCCTGGAGTTCCTCAAGCAGTTCCGGCTGACCCTCGATCAGCTCAGCCAGTTCATGCGATTCTGTTTCCGACAGCATGTCGTCAACAAAGAGGCTTAGTAGATAATCCACACGGGACTCGTTCATGATCTTGTTTCCTGTAAAACACGAAGTTCAATGCATTTCCTGATATGCCGGCGGGCTCTCATCAGGATCTGCCTGACGTTGGTTGCCGAAAGATCAAGTCGTTTGGCCAGTTCTGACGATGTTTCCTCATTCCGATAACGCCCCTCGATCAGTCTCCGACTCATCGGGGCAAGTTTTTCCATGCACTCGCGAATGGATTCCACGGAGACCTCTTCCGAGTGTTTGGGTGCATTCTCCCAGCGCTTGAGCAGCATCCAGGTGACATCGGTATGGAGGATTCGCTTGCGCCGTGCGTCCTTGCGAGTTTCGTTGCGGATGATGTTAAAGGCGATGCCACGAACCCACTTGCCGAAATCTCGTGACGGATCAAAGGTTTCCCACTGGTTCAAGGCCGTCAAGAATGCTTCCTGGGCAATGTCATCTACCCAGTCCGGCCTTGTTCCGAGTGACCGGACGAAGGCACGCAGGCGGACCTGGTGCTGGTCGACCAGGTCCGTGAATTCCTCGCGCTGGTTATCTGCAAAACCACCCATATGATGTATTGTCACGTGCCACTTCGACTGTTACCACGACCTTTCCAGGCAAGGAAAAAATGCCTGGATCCTCCTCCCCGGTAGAGTCGAGTGAATTCGTTGACGATAATAGGGAACGAGCCATTCATCCCCCTGCCACCTGTCATGCGACCGCGAGGTATGAAATGAAGAATCTCCTGGCCCTGGTTCTTGGTATTTGTGTTTCTGCTGTGACCTGCCTGGCCGCTCCGCCCGCCCTCGAGCAGGCCCTCCAGACAGCCGGCACAAACCGCCCGCAGATTCAACAGGCACTTGACCAGGTGCCGCCCGCCCAGCGCAAGGGAATGATCTTCCTGGTGGAGAACATGCCGGCACCGGATCTCGAGACCCTCCAGGCGGATTACCTGCTCAAGAACGTGAACCAGGCCTACCGTGCCTGGGAGGGAGTCGCCTGGAAGAAAGAGGTGCCCGAGGAGGTTTTTCTCAATGACGTGCTTCCCTACTCGGTGATCAACGAGCGCCGTGATGACTGGCGGAAGGATTTCTATGACCGCTTTCACCCGCTGGTCAAGGATGCCACGTCGCCGGGTGAGGCGGCTGTGATCCTTAACAAGAACGTCTTCAAGATCGTCAACGTCAAGTATTCAACCGGCCGCAAGAAGCCCGACCAGAGTCCCTATGAGTCGATGGAGACCGGGCTGGCATCCTGTAGCGGCCTGACCGTGATCCTGGTCGATGCCTGCCGGAGCGTGGGCGTCCCTGCCCGGTTCGTGGGAACCCCGCTCTGGACCAACAAGAGTGGCAACCACTCCTGGGCGGAAGTCTGGGACCAGGGCTGGCACTTTACCGGGGCCTGTGAGCCGGCCGGCGATGATCTGGACAGGGCCTGGTTTGTCGGGCGGGCCGCCACGGCCGATCGCAACCACCTGCTGCACTCGATCTATGCTGTCAGTTACAAGAAGACCCCCCAGTTTTTTCCGATGGTCTGGTCCCAGGAGGATCGAAGCATATCGGCGGTGAACGTCTCGGACTATTACACCCGCCTGGGCAAAAAGCTTCCCGAGGGATTTGTGCTGGCTTATTTCAAGGTGGTCGAGAGGAAGTCGGGGGCGCGGGTTGCTGCGGACCTGGTCATAAGCACCAGCGAGGGAAAGCAGGTTTTTGAGGGACAATCCAACGACGAGCGGTTCGACGCCAACAACCATGTCCAGGTCCAGGTGAAAGTGGGTGACCTGCTGACGGTCCGGTACATCACCGGGGAGGTCAGCCAGACCCGGACCGTGAAGGTCAAAAAACCGGAACAGGTTTTCAGCTTTGCTGTGGAGAAGTAAACGATGAAACGATATGCAGTCCTGCTTGTGACGCTTTTTTTGTTCTGCGCACCTGCCACGCAACTGGCGGCCGCCGGCACCCGTGCCTCGGGCCGGGCGGTGGAGGCACTGGCGAAATACCTGGCCAGTCCGACCGACAAGCGCTCACCACTGGCCGAGCAGGAATTTTCCAAGACGGCACTGACGGCTGACGATGCACAATCAGCCGGCGCGATGCTCTGGAAGGATCACCAGGCCATGATCCGGGCCACCCGCAAGGCAGAAATGGATGCCCGCCGGATCAAGGTGGGTAACCTGGAGATGCCCTTCTACTACAAGATCTTTGGCGACAAGCCCAAGGAAGGCCGCAGCCTCTACTTCTCACTCCATGGTGGAGGTGGAACGACCCAGCAGGTCAACGACCAGCAGTGGAACAACCAGAAAGGACTCTACAGGCCTGCCGAGGGTGTTTACCTGGTTCCCCGCGCGCCGACCAATACCTGGAACCTCTGGCACCAGGGCCACATCGACGGCATGTTCGATCGCCTGATCGAGAACCTGGTGGTCTTCGAGGGAGTCAATCCCAACCGGGTCTACCTGATGGGTTACTCGGCCGGCGGCGATGGCGTCTACCAGCTCGGCCCGCGGATGGCGGATCGCTGGGCGGCGGCATCCATGATGGCTGGCCATCCCAATGACTCCTCGCCCCTGAGCCTGCGAAATACCGGTTTCTCGATCCAGGTAGGTGGGCGGGATGCAGCTTACAACCGCAACAAGGTGGCTGCCCAGTGGGGCGAGCGACTCAAGCAGCTCAAGGCGGAAGATCCCGGAGGGTATCCCCACATGGTGAAGATCTATCCCAACAAGGGACACTGGATGGACCTGGAGGATCGCATCGCGGTTCCCTGGATGGCAAAGTTCACGCGTAACCCGGTTCCCGCGTCTATCGTCTGGCACCAGGACGACGTGGCCCATTCTCGCTTTCACTGGCTGTCGGTGGCGGGTGAATCAAGAAAGGGGCGCAGCCAGATCCGGGCCTCCTACAAGGACCAGCAGATCACGCTTGCCACAAGCAGTGTTCCCGAGGTGACCTTCCGGCTCAATGACCGCATGATGGACCTCGACAAGCAGGTCACGGTTATCCACGACGGGAAAGCTTTGTTCACCGGCACGGTCGAGCGATCGATCCAGGTGATCGCCCGGACCCTCGCCGAACGGGGGGACCCGGCAAGTCTCTTCTCCGCTGAGATGACCGTCACCCTGCCCTGACTGATCTCAGGGCTGGATGGTGATCTTCATCTTTCCCACCTGGACCGCCTTCGTGCTGGCTCGCGGGATCAGGATGACTGCCATCTGGACCTTCTCCCGGACCGGCAGGGCGGTACGAGTCACTGCCAGGTTGAGCAGGCGAACATCGTCCTCCCGTGTCGACTCGAGCACCTTGATGTTGTTCAGGTACTTGACGTTGTGGACGACCACGGCCACCTGGCTTGTGAAATTCGCCTGGGGAAATTCGCACAAGGTATCCTTCAGTACGGCCGACCAGAGCCTGTCCCAGTTGTCCTCATCGGAGATCACGCTCATCCGGATCTGGCCGTCGCTGAGCCCCTGCGGGGCGGACCTGGTCGCCGCGAGCGGGACCATCTCGTTCCAGACGACCGTCTGCTCGCCCTTCTTTTTCTTGTCGCCGCAGGCAAACAGTGAAACGCTGCTGATCAGTGAAAAAATAAAGGTGTTTCGTGAGATTTTCATGGTGTGAAATCTCCTCCCTGTTCCGGCCCCTTCTCGTAGTTTGGACGCAACCGTCAGCAGGAAGTTCCCCTGCCGGAAGAATTTGTGCCGAAGCTCCTGTTAGAATGCAGCTTTTCCCGGCGATAAGGTGAGTTTATCCAGCAGAGGATTTTCCGGTTATTCTTCTGCCAACCGATAACAGGCTGGAACGACAAGGAATCAGGCGAATGAAAATTCCCATCATGCGAGGGATCATGGAGCGCCGCATCCTTGCCAACTTCCACGTCGACGCGGATGTCCTGGCGGGCGTCGTCCCGGAGCCTTTTCGGCCCAAGTTGATCCACGGCGTCGGAATGGCCGGCGTCTGCCTGATTCGGCTGCGGCAGCTTCGTCCCCGCTTCATTCCCCGGTTTCTCGGGATTGGCTCGGAGAATGCCGCCCACCGGATTGCTGTCGAGTGGGAGCAGGATGGAGAGTTACGAGAGGGAGTCTACATTCCCAGGCGGGACTCATCGTCATGGCTCAACACGCTGCTGGGGGGCCGGCTGTTTCCTGGTTTTCACTACCATGCCCGTTTCACGACCCGTGAGACAGATGACTTCTACAGCGTCCTGATGGAAAGCGACGATGGTGAGACCCGGCTGGCCGTGGAGGGACACGTCACAGCGGACCTGCCCGGGTCGTCGGTATTCGGTTCCCTGGAGGAGGCATCTGATTTCTTTGAGGGCGGGTCGCTGGGATTCTCCGATACAAAAAAACCAGGCCGGTATCATGGCCTCGAGCTGCATACCCGGAACTGGAAGGTGCAGTCGCTCTCCGTGGAGAAAATAGAGTCGAGCTTCTTTGACGACCAGGATCTCTTCCCGGCCGGATCTGCCGGCTTTGACTGTGCCCTGCTGATGCGCCGGATCGATCACGAGTGGCATGAACGGCCCATGCTCTGCTGCCCGGAGGCAGCCGGATGATGAAATGGGGGCCCACCTGTCCCGGGTTATTGCGAACGGCCAGCCCCTGATCTCAAGGCAGGGGCGGGTTACAATAGATCCGCTGAATCCATTTCCATGCAACCCACCAGATTCCCAATGCGAACTACCTCCTTCTGCCTGGCCCTCTGCGGCCTGCTTGCCGCGTCCGTGATAGCCGATCATCCGGCCCCCCTGCCGGTACCCGATTCAGTGGCCATGACCGAGGCGGAAATGAAGCCCTATGCCGAGTTGATCGCGCACAGCAGGACAAAAATCCCCATGGTGCCAATCCCCGGGGGCACTTTCCTGATGGGGAGTCCTCACGGCGAGAAGCAACGAGGCAAGGATGAGGGCCCCCAGCACGAGGTCACCCTCGCTCCGTTCTGGATGGCCAGCCATGAAACAACCTGGGATGCCTACGAGATCTGGATGTCGGATACCGATATCCTCCGCCGCGAGGCACTTGGTATCAAGGCGACGCAGCGTGATGCGGTGGCGAGCGAGTTCCAGCTGAGCAAACCAACCCCGCCCTACACGGACATGACATTCGGGATGGGCAAGCGAGGTTACCCGGCGATCTGCATGACGCAGCATGCTGCCAGGATCTTCTGCCAGTGGCTCACGGCCAAGACCGGTCGTTACTATCGCCTGCCGACCGAGGCGGAGTGGGAGTATGCCTGCCGCGCGGGAACCACCACGGCCTACCACTTTGGCGATAAACCAGCCCAGCTGGGCGAGTATGCCTGGTTCCTGGATAATAGCGAGGAGAAGTACCAGAAGGTGGGGCAGAAGAAACCCAATCCCTGGGGACTTTACGATATGCATGGGAACGTTTCGGAGTGGGTTTTGGATCAGCACCTGGCCGATGCCTACGGACATCATGCGGCGAAGAATCCCCTGCTCATTCCCACCACCCTTTACCCACGGGTGGTACGAGGCGGCTCCTGGGATGATGACCCGTATCGCCTGCGAAGCGCCGCTCGCCGTGGGTCGGAGGAGGAGTGGAAAGAGCAGGATCCACAGGATCCGGTCAGTATCTGGTACCATACCGACGCGTTGTGGGTCGGATTCCGGATTGTCAGGCCCCTGGTTGAGCCGACCGACAAGGAGAAAGCGGAAAAGTGGGGCAAGACCGCCCCGCTACAGATTGACGAGGAAAAGTAGCCCTCCGGGCAAATCAAGTTGTACCGGACTTCGCGGGACCGTATCCTGTTTGTGTGAGACTGCTCATAGAAATAAACCAACTTTCATGAGGCTACCGATGAGCGAGAAGACAAAAATGACCTCCACCCGCCGTGACTTCCTGGTGAAGAGTGGCACAATTGCCGCCGCTTCCACGCTCGTCGGAACAGCGGCCCCGCACGTCCATGCTGCCGAGGACAACACCATCCAGGTGGCCCTTGTCGGTTGTGGTGGTCGTGGTACCGGTGCTGCCGTGAATGCTCTCTCGGTCCAGAATGGCCCGATCAAGCTGGTTGCCATGGCCGATGTTTTCGAGGACCGGCTGGCGATCAGCCATCGCAGCCTCTCGACCCAGCTGACGAACAAGGTGGACGTGCCGGATGAACGCAAGTTCATCGGTTTCGATGCCTACAAGCAGGCGATCGACTGCCTCAAGCCGGGCGATGTGGTGATCTTTACCACGCCCTGCGCTTTCCGCTGGGTGCATTTCACCTATGCCATCGAGAAGGGTGTGAATGTCTTCATGGAGAAACCGGTCACGGCAGACGGCCCCACCAGCAAGAAGATGTTCGAACTTGCCAAGAAGGCCGAGGAGAAGAACCTCAAGGTCGGCGTGGGACTGATGGTCCGCCACTGCAAGGCCCGCCAGGCACTGGCCCAGAAAATCCATGATGGCGAACTGGGTGACGTGCTCACGCTGCGGGCCTATCGCATGGCAGGTCCCACCGGCTCGGCATCCACCGGCCCTGCCCCCAAGGGAATGAGTGACCTGGAATGGCAGATCCGTCGTTTCCACGCTTTCCTCTGGGCCAGCGGTGGAGCGGTAAGCGATTTCCTGATCCACAATATCGACGAGGGGTGCTGGGCCAAGGGGGAATGGCCGGTGCAGGCGATTGCCTCCGGGGGTCGTCATTACCGTGGTGCCACGGTCGACCAGAACTTCGATAGCTACTCGATCGAGTACACTTTTGGCGACGGAACCAAGCTGCTGGTCAATGGCCGTACGATCCCGGGCTGCAAGACCGACTTTGCCACCTACGTGCACGGCACGAAGGGATCGGCGATCTTTTCCACGGCCGGGCATGTACCGGCCCGTAGCCGGATTTTCAAGGGCCAGAATTTTAACAAGGCCGAGCAGATCTGGGCCTATCCCGAGCGGGAACCGAATCCCTACCAGGAGGAATGGAATGACCTGATCCAGGCAATTCGCCAGGACGAGACCTATAACGAGGTCGAACGGGGCGTGAAATCCAGCCTGGTCACCTCGATGGGGCGGATGGCGGCCCATACCGGCCAGTTGATCACCTATGACCAGATGCTTATCTGCGACCTTGAGTTCGCTCCGGGGATCGACAAGATGACGCTCGACGGCCCGGCGCCACTTCTGTCCGACGACGAGGGCAGGTACCCGATTCCGCTTCCAGGGCTCAACCCGGAACGCGAGTACGAGGTCTGACCCGGTCCAGCCTGGTAATAAGAAGATGACAACTGTCTTTGTCAGCGGCCCCACCGGGTGTATTGGTGCGGCCACCGTGGCTTACCTGCTCGAGCATGGCGTGACGCGCGTGGTCGGTTTCAGCCGGAGGCGCGACCTTGGGCGAATCGATCCGGCTTACCACGATCGGCTGGACTTTATCGAGGGGGACATCACCGATGCCACCCAGGTCGCCGATGCGATGGCCCAGGCCCGGCCGTCGCGTATCATCCACCTGGCTGCTTTCCAGACGCCTGACTGCCTGGCCAACCCGCTCGGCGGGATGGAGGTCAATGTCACCGGGACGCGGAACATGTTCCATGCTGCCGCGGCACTGGGGAGCGACCTGGAACGATTCGTGTTTGCCAGTTCGGCAGCGGTCTATGGGCCACGAGAGATTTATGACAGCCCGACGGTGACCAACTCGTCACCCTTTGCCCCGCGGAACCTGTATGGTTTCTGGAAGGTCGCCGGGGAGGGAATGGCGCAGGCCTTCCACGCTGAGACCGGGGTCGCCTCGGTCAGCATCCGCCTGGCCACCTGCTACGGCCCGGGCCGGGACCTGGGAATGACTTCCGCGCCGACCGCGGCGCTGAAGTGCATTGCCGCCGGAGAGTCCTTTCGCCTCCCCTACCAGGGCCGGGAACATTACCACTTCGTGGCCGACGTGGGAGCGGGGTTTGCCGAAGCGGCGGTCGCCGACTTCGATGGCTACGGGGCCTACAACCTGCGGGGTGTGACTGTGCCAACGGCCGAGTTCCTGGAGACAGCCCGGCAGATCGCCGGGGAACTGGGAATCGAGGAGGTAGACGTGGAGATTGCCGAGGATGCCGACAGCATGCCGTTTGTGAATGACCTGGACCAGAGCGAGACAGTCGAGGTTTTCCCCAACATGCCGATCACGCCACTTGAAGATGGAATCCGCATCTCGCTGGAGAAGTTCCACCAGATGGCCCGGGCCGGCGAGCTGGTGGCCGAGTACCGGCAGGGTGGATAGCCGATGAAGATCGTTGCCATTGGTGGCGGAAAACTCGCTCTCAAGCAGACGCTGCCGATTGATCGGGTGGTGGTTGACCTGGCTGGGAAAAAAAGTCCGCGGGCCCTCTTCATTCCCACTGCCAGCGGCGATGACGAGGAGTACGAGCAGTCATTCCGGCGGACCTATGCTGACGAGCTTGGCTGCAGGGTCGACTGCCTGAAGCTGCTCTACCCCGGCGGGGATCGCTCCCATCTCCGAAAGAGGATCCTTGCTGCCGACCTGATCTATGTTGGTGGCGGGAACACGCTGCGGATGATGAAGCTCTGGAGAAAGCTGGGCATCGATCGCATGCTCCGCGCGGCCGGGAACCAGGGAACCGTGCTGGCCGGGCTCAGCGCCGGGGCCATCTGCTGGCACCGCTGGGGCCATTCCGACTCGATGTCCTTTTCCGCCGAGAAGGCCTGGTCCTATATACGGGTTCGGTCACTCGGCTTCCTGCCTCATCTTTACTGCCCGCACCTGGACGGCGAAAAGCGGCACGACTCGCTGGTCGATATGCTTGCTCGCTATCGCAGCCTGGCCGTGGCCTGTGACAACAACGCGGCAATCTACTACGACGGGGAGCGGGCGACCTGTATCACCTCGCGCAGCCGCGCCCGCACCCATGTTTACAGGCCGGTGGCCGGTGGCCTGGAGATCCGCAGGTACCGCGATGGGGAGACGGTCGAGCTTTAACTACTGGTCCAGCGGCCTGATCGGAAAGAGTTCTGACGGCGTGTGTTGCTCGTCCATCAGTTGCTGTACCCGGGCGACGAGCTTGGGATTCTCGGCGGCGACATCGTGGGATTCGCCAATGTCTGCCTGCAGGTTGTAAAGTTCGATCTTGAGTGGGTCGGCGTTGTTCTTTCGCAGCATGTTCTGGCGGATGCCCTTCCAATTTCCCATCCAGACCGCCTGCTGCCCGCCGTAGCCGGAAAACTCGCGGTACAAAAATGGTCGCCGGACCTGCCGGTGAGAGGAGAGAGTCGCAGCAATACTGATGCCATCGATGTTATCGGGAGTCTTCTCCTCCAGCCCGGTCATGGCCAGCAGCGTGGGCAGCCAGTCTTCCAGGCCGGTCATGAAGCTGTTGGTGCTTCCCGCCTTGACCTTGCCTGGCCAGCGGACGACCAGCGGTACGCGGATACCTCCCTCGTAGAGCGAGCCTTTCAGTCCCCGCAGCGGCTTGACGCTCTGGAAAAAATCGTAATCGACTTCCTGCTTCAGGTGCGTGGTGCCGTTGTCGGAGGTGAAGACCACGATCGTGTTCTCTTCCAGCTCAAGTTCCTTGAGTAAATTGAGAATCCGGCCAACGTAGCGGTCCATGCGGGTGATCATCGAGGCGTAGGCGGCACGCGGGGTGAAATGGGGCGTGTAGCCGTAACCGCCCGAGCGGGTGAAGGGGGGATCCTCCCACTTCTTAGCCAGGTAGGGCTTGAGTTCCTCGTCCGGCACATGCAGGGCGACATGCGGGATGACCGTGGGATAGTAAAGGAAGAAGGGCCGCTGCCGGTTCTCCCGGATGAAGGCCAGGGCCTGCTGGTTGATCCGGTCAGGGGCATAGTCCTGCCCCTTGAAAATATCGTAGCTTGCCGGGTCCGCCGGATCCGCCCCGTCTGCGAGCGAGGCATGTCCGGGAACGGGAGGATTGTTGTTCAGCTCGATTCGCTTGTCGTCACTCCAGAGGTAAGAGGGATAGTAACTGTGCGCATGCCGCTGGCAGTTGTATCCAAAGAAGCGGTCAAATCCCTGGTTGTTCGGGTCCCCCACCGAGCCGGGGTTTCCCAGTCCCCACTTGCCGAAGGCACCGGTCACGTATCCGGCGGACTGGAGAATTTCCGCAATCGTCACTTCACTCTCTGGAATCGGCCGCTGTCCTTCCGGCTTGACCTCGCTGTTGTTCCTCACCCAGGCATGGCCCGGGTGCTTGCCTGTCATCAGCACACATCGCGAGGGTGCACAGACGGCGTTACCGGCATAGTTGCGGGTGAATCGCATGCCCTGACTGGCCAGCCGGTCCAGGTGGGGCGTCTGGATCAGTTTCTGCCCGTAGGAGCCAAGCTCCGAGTAACCCAGGTCATCGGCCATGATCAGGACAATGTTGGGTCGTTCGGCTGCAGGAACGGTACCGGCACAGGCGTAAAGGAGGGAGACAAGAAACAGGTATCGAATGGACATGGTGTATCACCGGGAAAAAGGAAATGCGCTTTCGCTCGGGTCGCTCTCCACATCCTAACCTGCTGACCGTGGCTCTGCACGTTCGGTGATTGCCGCATCAATACGTGCTACGATGCGGAGAGGATTTTCCCTGTCCAGTGCCGCATTACCATGATCAGGAGTCATTCCATGTTCCGTTATCGTCTGTTCACCGTGCTGGTACTCCTTGTGCCGGCAGTCTGCCATGCCCAGGCACAAGTCGAGCTTCCCCCCGGCGTGGACTATCCCCGGGTCAATGTCGGCACCGGTTACCAGGTGGATGAAAGCTGGCCTGCTGGAAAATCCGCTTATCCCTGGAAGGCCATGCCGGGTATTGCCATTGATGCCGAGGGCATGATCTGGACGGTCAACCGGGGTGAAATGCCGGTCCAGGTTTACAGCCCCGACGGGAAGCTGCTCACGCAGTGGGGCAAGGACTACTTCATCAGCCCCCACCAGATCAAGATTGATCGCGGTGGCGACGTCTGGGTTGTCGATTCCCATGCCCACGCGGTTTACAAGTTCACTCGTGAGGGTGACAAGCTTCTGACGATCGGTATCCCCGGCGAGCCGGGCGATGATGACAGACACCTGAAGATGCCGACCGACGTGATCGAGTCTCCCTCCGGCGATCTCTTCATCTCCGATGGCTACCGCAATAACCGCGTCGTGCACTGCAATGCCCGTGGCCGTTTCATTCGTACCTGGGGTGAACTGGGGGTGGAGCCGGGGCAGTTCAGCCTTCCCCATGCGATCGACATGGACTCCCGTGGCCGTATCTACGTGGCTGACCGGAACAACTGCCGCGTGCAGGTCTTTAGCCAGCGGGGCAAGTTCCTGGCCGAGTGGAAGAACCTCTGCATGCCCTGGACCGTGCGCGTGACCAGCAAGGACGAGGTTTACGTTTGTGGCGCGTCGCCATCCCAGTGGCGCACGGACGATGTCCAGCTGGGGATTCCTCCCAAGGACCAGGTGGTCTTGAAGCTTGATACCACGGGCCGGCTGCTCAGCTGGTGGCACTTCCCCAGTGGCCCGGACAAGGTGGACATGGGTGTCAAGCCGGGCGAGCTCGCCTGGGTTCACGGGCTGGCGGTGGACGCAGAGGGAAATCTCTACCTGGGTGACATCATGGGCCAGCGAGCCCAGCGTTTTCTGCTGACCAGGTAACGTGAAAGGACAAGATAGATGAAAAAGCTGGGATGGCTGCTGGTGCTGGCAACCTGCTTTCGCCCTGTAATGGCGAGTGCAGCGGAGCAGAACGTCGAGGTGCCGAATGTTATCATCATCTTCTGCGATGACATGGGTTACGCCGATATTGGGCCGTTTGGTGCCGAGGGCTACAAGACGCCGCACCTGGACCGGATGGCCAGGCAGGGGATGAAGTTCACCGATTTCTATGTCGGCCGCTCCTTCTGTTCCCCTTCCCGGGCCGCGCTGCTGACCGGATGTATCCCTACTCGCGTGGGAGTGGGTGGTAACTTTGGCCCCCGCTCCAAGAACGGTCTCAACCCGTCCGAGACGACGATGGCCGAGATGCTCGCCGGGAAGGGCTACGCCACCGCCATGTTCGGCAAGTGGCACCTGGGGCACCTGCCCCGCTACCTTCCTACCGCGCAGGGATTCGAGGAGTACTTTGGCCTCCCCTACTCCAACGACATGTGGCCCTACCATCCGAACGTGCTGCACCTGCCGATGGAAGAAAGGCTCAAGCGCTGGCCCCACCTGCCCCTTTACGAGGGGACCGAGATCATCAATCCCCAGGTCAGCGAGAAGGAACAGAAACAGTTGACCACCTGGTACGTGGAGCGGACGGTGAAGTTCATCGACCAGCACCGTGACGAGCCCTTCTTTGTTTACCTGCCCCATGCCCAGCCGCATGTGCCGCTGTTTGTCTCGGGAAAGCACAACGACACCTCCCGCCGGGGACTCCTGGGGGACGTGGTCACCGAGATCGACTGGGGCGTGGGCCAGATCATGGCAGCCCTGAAGCGGAACGGGATCGACGAGAAGACCTGCGTGGTCTTTACCTCCGATAACGGTCCCTGGCTGCTTTACGGGGACCATGCCGGTTCGGCCCATCCGCTTCGCGAGGGGAAGGGAACCAATTTCGAGGGGGGTTTCCGGGTTCCCTGTGTGATGCGCTGGCCCGGGACGATCCCACCCCGCAGCGTCTGCAGCGAGATCGCCGGTACGATCGACCTGTTTCCCACGTTTGCCGGCCTGGCGGATGCGTCCTTGCCACCGGACAAGATTGACGGCAAGGATATCCTGCCCCTGATGACCGCCGAACCGGGAGCAAAGACGCCCCATGAGTATTTCTATCACTACGATGGGGCTCACCGGCTGATGGCAGTACGGGGTGGCAAGTGGAAGCTGATGTTCGCGCAAAGCTACAACTCGCCGGAAGGTGGGAAAGACGGGATGCCCGGCAAGGGTGTCCGCAAGGAACTGGAGCTTTCGCTTTTTGACCTGGAGTCGGACATTGGCGAGACCACCAACCTGGCCGGGAAGTATCCCCAGGTGGTCAAGCGTCTTGAGGCGGCTGCAGAGCGAATGCGAGCGGATCTTGGTGACGGTGCCCGGGTCGGCCCGGGCCGGCGATTTGAGTAGATGCCGGTCGTTCCCGACGCCAGATCTGCCGGGTAGGATGAACGATTCACTTCACACTAGACAGGATCTCCTGACCATGACAAATACGTGTCGCCCGCTGAAAGTCCTTCTCCCTGTACTGCTACTGGCCCTCTTCTTTTGCCAGGGCATGATGGCCGCCGAGCATCCGAATATTCTCTGGATTACCAGCGAGGATCATGGCCCCGAGATGGGATGTTACGGGGACAAGCTGGCCAACACGCCCAGCGTGGATGCGCTGGCCAAGAAGGGGATGCTCTTCAAGCTGGCCTGGTCCTGTGCCCCTGTCTGCGCCCCGGCCCGGACCACGATCATCACCGGCATGTACCCGCCCTCGATCGGTGGGCAGCACATGCGGAGCATGGTCCCGCTGCCGGAAGAAGTCCGGTTTTACCCCACCTTCCTTCGGCGGCAGGGATATTACTGTACCAATAACTCCAAGACCGACTACAACGTTGCCACGTCGGACACGGGCTGGAATGCGTCCTCGCGGCAGGCCCATTACAAGAACCGTGTGCCGGGGCAGCCATTCTTTGCGATTTTTAACTCCACGGTCAGCCACGAGAGCAAGATTCGCACGCGGCCGCATGAAAAGGTACTCGACCCGGCCAGGGTCCGGGTGCCGGCTTACCACCCGGACAACGCCGAGACGCGGCAGGACTGGGCCCAGTATTACGACATTGTCTCGCGGGCTGATGCGATCGCCGGTCAGAAGCTGGCGGAACTGGACAAGGCGGGCCTGACGGACGAGACAATCGTCTTTTACTACGGCGATCATGGCTCGGGCATGGCTCGCGGCAAACGCTGGCCCTATAACTCGGGTCTCTCGGTACCGATGGTGGTCTACTTCCCGGACAAGTGGAAGCAGCTGGCACCGAAGGAATACAAGGCGGGTGGCACAAGCGACCGGCTGGTGAACTTTGTCGACCTGGCCCCGACGCTGCTGAGCCTGGCTGGCGTCAAGCCGCCGGAGTGGATGCAGGGCCATGCCTTTGCCGGCACATACCAGCAGAAGAAACCGAAGTACATGTTCGGTTTCCGCGACCGCATGGATGAACGGTACGACTTTATTCGAACCGTCACCGACGGTCGTTTCCATTACATCCGTAACTACAACCCGCATTTTATTTACGGGCAGTTCGTGCAGTACAACTTCGTCACCCCGTCGACCAGTGCCTGGAAGCGGGATTATGATGCCGGAACGCTCAACGAGGCCCAGTCCCATTTCTGGAATCTCAAGCCGACCGAGGAACTCTATGACCTCCAGGCGGACCCGGACGAGGTCAATAACCTGGTCGAATCGCCCGAGCACCAGGCCAAGCTCAAGGAGCTGCGGAAGGCCCAGCAGGACTGGTGCCGTGAGATCCGCGATCTCGGCTTCCTGCCGGAGGGCGAGATTCACAGTCGTAGCCAGGGCACCACGCCGCGTGAGATGGGACTTGACGACAGCATGTATCCTTTCGAGACCATCTTTGCTGCCGCCTCGATTGCCACCGAGCGAGGGGAGGCTGCCCTGCCACAGTTAAAAAAGAACCTGGGCCACGGGGACAGTGCCGTTCGCTACTGGGGAGCAGTAGGGATCCTCAACCGGGGAGCCGGGGCAGTTGCCGCGTCACGCGACGAGCTGGTGGCGGCCCTGGAGGACGAATCCACCTATGTGCGGGTTGTCGCCGCCCTGGCACTTGGCAAGTTCGCCGGGCAGGGAGATGTTCGGCGGGGAGTGGAAACGCTCGTCGAGCTCTCCAACTGGTCACCCCAGATGGACGTCTTCACCTCGATGGCAGCCCTCAATGCCCTCGACAAGCTGGACGGCAAGGCGGCCTTCCGCGTCGAGGCAATCAAGTCACTACCACGTGGCGGTGGGGCCTCTCCTCACGGCCGCTACAACGGCTACGTCAAGAACCTGGTCGGCAAGACGCTCTCGGACCTGGGTGCGAAGAAGAAGTAAAAGGGAATCTGTCGAAATGGTGAAGCGACTGCGATGGATCCTGCTGGCCAGCCCCTGGCTTGTGCTGGCCACGGCACTGGCGGCCGATGAGCGTCCGAACCTGGTCTTTATCCTGGCTGATGACCTGGGCTGGAGTGATACCACGCTCTATGGAACCACCCGTTTCTACGAGACGCCGAACATCGAGCGGTTGGCAAAAAGGGGCGTCCTTTTTACCAACGCCTACACGGCGCACCCGCTCTGCTCGCCCACACGGTCGAGCATCATGACCGGCCTGGAACCTGCACGGACGGGGTTCATCAGTGCGGCCGGACATCTTCCTGGTGTGAACCTGGAAAAGAAAATGCCACCGCAGGGTCCAGCGAATCTCAAGATGCGCCTGGCGCGGAGTGTTACTCGACTTGATACGAAGTACACGACCCTGGCCGAAACCATCCAGGGAGCCGGATATGTCACCGGCCACTTTGGCAAGTGGCACCTGGGCCATGATCCCTACACACCGCTTGAGCATGGATTTGATACGGACGTGCCGCACTGGTGGGGACCTGGGCCGGCCGGATCCTACGTGGCACCCTGGCGATTTCCGGACAAACTTGATTTTGATCCGGCGGTGCCAAACGAGCATATTGAAGATCGCATGGCCAGCGAGGCGATTTCCTTTATCGAGAAGAACAGGGACAGGCCATTCTTCCTCAACTACTGGGCTTTCTCGGTGCATGGTCCCTGGGACGGGAAGCAGGAGTTGATTGACAAGTACGCCGGGAAAGCAGATCCAGAGAGTCCCCAGCGACTTCCTGTTTATGGAGCGATGGTGGAGAGCCTGGATGATGCCGTGGGGCGGTTGCTCGATACGCTCGACCGGCTTGCGCTGACCGAGAAGACGATCATCGTTTTCTTCTCGGATAATGGCGGTAACATGTACAGCCAGGTGGATGGCATCACGGTGACCAGCAATGCGCCGCTCCGGGGCGGCAAGGCGACAATCTACGATGGCGGCTCACGTGTGCCCTGTGCGGTTGTCTGGCCGGGTCGGACCAGGGCCGGCAGCAGGAGCGATGCTTTCCTGACCAGCACTGACTGGTATCCCACGCTGCTGGAGATGATGGAAATCAAGAAGCCGGAGGGCTTGAAGCTGGATGGGTTCAACCAGGTGCCTGCTCTTCTGGGCAAGGCCGGCCCGCGCACGTCGATCTGTTGTTTTGTTCCAAGCTATTTTCCCAGGCCAGGTACCATTCCCTCGACCTTCCTGCGGCAAGGTGACTGGAAGCTGATTCGTTTCCATGGCGATGGAGAAAAAGGTGCCGATCGCTTTGAACTCTATAACCTCAAGAAGGATATTGGTGAAACGAGGAACCTGGCAGAAATCAAACCGCAGCTTGTGAAGGAGTTGAATGCCGAGATGGATGCCTACCTGCTGGAGACGGAGGCTGTCGTGCCGGCAGCGAACCCTGCCTATGATCCGGATGCCAGGCCGGCGCCAGTACGCACGCCGATCGATCCGGAGGTACTTTTCAAGCGACGCGACGTGAATAAAGATGGTTTCATGACGCTCAAGGAATACATCGGCAACCCGGCGGGCAGGAATCTGCCGGCGCTGACCAAGCAATTCAACAGGCGGGATGCCAACAAGGACGGGCGAGTCACGCTCGCGGAGATGAAGGGTCAATAAGAACCGCCTCGGTCGCACATCAAGAAATCAAACAGGCCAGATGAATCCCATTCCTGAAAGGAGCCTGAGATGGCTTACGATGACACGTTAATTGTGGATCACATTAAAGAGACGCACGGCACGGACTTGCTGAGCGAACGAGAGAAACACCTGGTCGGCCTGGCCGTGACGATGACGCGAGGCTGCCAGGTCTGCACGCGAAACCGGATCGAAAAAGCTCGCGGTATCGGAATGTCCGACGAGGAACTCAGTGCACTGGTTGCTGTCACGGCGGCGGTCAACAGCGGGGTTACCGGTGCCACGGCCCGTGTGGCTTTCGGTATGGTCGAGGAAGAAAAAGCGGAGGATTGTGGCGATGCCTGTTCCCCCAGCCCCCAGTAAACAGGGCTGCCTTGGGAGACAGTGTGAGATATCAAGGACGTTGTAAAAATCGGTACGCGAGCTGGAGATAAATAGTCCATGAGAACAAGTTCTTTCGCCTGCATGATCCTGGCCATCACGTGTGCGGTCCCGATGGCGACCCATGCTGCGGACCGCCCCAATATCGTGATGATCATGGCAGACGACCTGGGATTTGCCGACATTGGCTGTTATGGCAGTGAAATCAAGACGCCCACCCTGGATGCCCTGGCGGCAGGGGGCCTGCAGTTTTCCAGTTTCTATAACACGGCCAAGTGCCACTCATCGCGCGTCTCGCTGCTGACCGGGCTTTACTGTGACCAGGCAGGGGGGGCCAGGCTCAACCGGGGTGCCACGTTTGCCGAGGTGCTCGGCAAGGCAGGCTACTCGACCTCGATGGTGGGCAAGTGGCATCTCCAGCAGCAGCCGACCGACTTTGGCTTTGAACGATACTGGGGACATCTCTCCGGGGCCACCAACTTCTTCACCGGGGATGATTCATTCAGGCTCAATGGAGAAAAATGGGATGTCCCCAGGACTCTCCATGGAAAGCCATTTTATACGACCCACGCGATCACGGATTTTGCCCTCGACTTTCTCGAGGAGGCAACGGCCAGGGATGACCCCTTCCTGCTCTACGTGGCCTTTAATGCCCCGCACTACCCACTGCAGGCTCCCGAGTCCGAGATCCAGAAGTACGACGGCCGCTACGACGCCGGCTGGGACAAGCTGCGGCAGGAGCGGTACCAGCGACAGCTTGACTCGGGCCTCGTCCCCTCTCGCTGGAAACTCAGTCCCAGGCCCGACCACATCCCGGCCTGGAAGAGTCTTTCGGACAAGGAGAAAGCCTGGGAGGCGGACCGGATGGAGGTTTTCGCGGCCATGGTGGACGTGCTGGATCAGAACGTCGGCCGGCTGGTGAAACAGCTGGAAGCGAAGGGAATCCTGGACAACACGTTGATCCTCTTTTGCTCGGACAACGGGGCCTGTCCTTTCGAGCGAACCCGGGGCAGGAACCTGGAGCCCTGGGATCCCAAGTCCTACTGGACCTATGATGCCAGCTGGGCACACATGGGGAACACGCCGTTTCGGCTCTACAAGCAGAACCAGCACGAGGGAGGTATCTCCTCGCCACTGATCGTGCACTGGCCGGAGGGACTCAAGACCGAGCCGGGCAGCATGACAAGACAGCCTGGTCACCTGATTGACCTGATGGCGACCTTGATCGATGTTGCTGGTGCGACTTATCCCCGCCAGCTGGGCGAGCGGAAGATCGATCCCCTGCAGGGAAAGTCCCTGCTGCCTATTTTCGAGGGAACAACCCGCGAGCCTCACGAGACGCTCTATTTCCATTTTGGTACGGACCGCGCTCTTCGCCAGGGTCCCTGGAAGCTTGTCTCGGCCAAGCGAGGTCGCTGGGAACTCTATAACCTGCTCGCCGACCGTACCGAGACGAATGATCTTGCCGGCACGCACCCTGGGCGGGTCGCCCAGATGGCAAAAGAGTGGTTCCGGCTGGCAAAGGATGTCGACCGCCTGGGAGAACGGCAGTTGCTTCCGGTCACCGGCGAACTCAAGCAGCTTAACTTTCGCAGGGATACCAGCTCGGGCCGTGCTGTACCTGACAACCGAAAGAAGTAAACGAACAGACAGGAGAGACAATGAAAATGCGACAAATCATGCTCCTGGCGTTACTGACCCTGGGGATGGTGGTTCCCACCGCCAGTGCGGCGGACGCCCGGCGGCCAAATATTCTCTTCATTGCCATCGATGACCAGAATGACTGGATTGGTTACCTGGGTGGACACCCACTGATCAAGACGCCGAATATCGATGCTCTGGCCGGTCGCGGGACTGCTTTTACCAACGCCCACTGCCAGGCGCCGCTCTGTAATCCCTCGCGGACCAGCCTGATGACCGGCCTGCGGCCCTCCTCTACCGGCATCTATGGGCTTGCTCCCTGGTTTCGCCAGCTCCCGGAATTCAAGGATGTGGTGAGCCTGCCGAATTACCTCTCGGAGCACGGCTACCGCAACTACTCGACCGGCAAGATCTATCACGGCCGCTATGGCCGGGGCGCGATGGACAGGGAATTCGATGAACTGGGGCCGGCGGCTACCTCGAAACCCATTCCGCCACAGAAACTTGTCACCACCCCGTTCGGCAATCACCCGCTGGTGGACTGGGGCACTTTTCCTCACAAGGACGAGGACAAGGGGGACTGGAAGATCGCCTCCTGGGCGGTTGAGAAACTGGACGAGAAACCGCAGGAGCCTTTTTTTCTCTCGGTTGGTTTTTTCCTGCCCCATGTTCCCTGCTATGCCACGCAAAAATGGTTTGATCTCTACCCGGATGACGACAGCGTGTTACCCGAGATCCTGCGAAGCGACCGCCAGGATACGCCGCGATTTTCCTGGTACCTGCACTGGTACCTGCCGGAGGTACGCCTGAAGTTCCTGGAAGAACAGAACGAGTGGCGGAACCTGGTCCGCTCGTACCTTGCCTGTACCAGCTTTGTCGATAGCCAGGTGGGCCGGGTGCTCGATGCCCTCAAGCGAAATGGCCTGGAGGAGAACACGATTGTTGTCCTCTGGTCGGATCACGGCTGGCACCTGGGTGAGAAAATGATTACCGGCAAGAACACGCTCTGGGATGACGGCACCCGGGTGCCGCTGATCTTTGCCGGGCCCGGCGTGACGGGAGGCCAGGTCTGCACAAAGCCGGCGGAGCTTCTGGACATGTATCCCACGCTGCTTGAGCTGTGTGGCCTGCCGGCCAGGAAGGAGCTGGAGGGACACAGTCTTACTCCCCAGCTTGAGGATGCCTCGGCCCGTCGCCGCTGGCCCGCGATCACGACCCACAATCGCGGCAACCATGCGGTGCGGTCAGAAAACTGGCGGTACATCCACTACGCCGATGGCAGCGAGGAACTTTATGACATGCAGGCCGATCCCAACGAGTGGCATAACCTGGCAGCGAATCGGGATCATGCCGGCGTACTGGCTCGACATCGGCGTTTTCTGCCGGAAGTGGATCGGCAGCCGGCCCCCGGGAGCAAGCATCGCATCCTTATATACAAGGATGGTAAGGTGAACTGGCAGGGGGAGGATCTGGACCCGAAAGCGCCTATTCCAGGGCTTTAAACTGGGAGGATAACTCCAGATGGCAGTGGATCAGCAGTCATGGGCACCGGAATGGGAGGTTTTCCCGGATCCGCAGACCGGGGCGCGGGTGACACGGCTGACCAGTGCCGACTGCATTAACCATCCACTCTATTACCTCACCAACTCGTTTTCCTCGGACGGGCGCTGGCTGGTATTCGCCTCGGACCGGGCCGGCAAGATGGATCTCTACAAGGTGAGCCTGGAAAACGGTGGGATCCAAAGGCTTACTGACCTGGAGGGTCTGCAGCCATTTTCCGGGAACGTGGTCGATGATCGGGTTTACTTTGTGACCGACGGGCAGGTTCACGAACTGGAGCTTGCCAGTGGAAACTCCCGGGTGGTTGCCGAGCGACCTGGCTGTGGACTGGGAGAGGTGACCGTCAGCTGCGATCGACAGCAGGTGGCCTGCCTGGTCACCCGCGGTGATGCAGCCAGCCTGCTGGTGGCCCGGGTCGACGGGACGGCAGACCACGAGATCCTGTCCGGTGTCCGGGCACTGTACCACCCCCAGTTTCATCCCGCCGATCCCGGCCAGTTGATCTACTCGGCCGACCCCCCCGATCCGAGGATGTGGGCGGTGCGTACCGATGGAAGTGATGATCGCTGTATTTACCGGAACGAGCCGGAGGAGTGGTTCGTCCACGAGACCTTTCTCGGCAGGAGCGGTTGCTTGATCGTCTGCCACTGGCGACATGGCCTGCGGATGGTGGAGATGGATGGAACGCTCAAGGAACTCTCCGACCTGAGCGTCTGGCATATTGCCTCGAGTCCTGACGGAGGATCGATTGTCTGTGACACGCACCTGCCGGACATCGGGCTGGTGCTGGTCGACCCGGAAACCGGCCGGTACCGTTCACTCTGTACGACCGCAGCCACCAACCAGGGTTTCCAGTGGAAAGAGCTGACGCCGCTGGTTGCCGATGGTGAGGCTCCTGGCTGGGCCACGATGGTCGAGGAGGAATCGACCGAGACCGCCTACGGACCACAGTGGTCTCACCCGCACCCTTCTTTCAGCCCGGACGGGAAACGGGTGGCTTTCACCTCGGACATGACCGGTCGGCCACAGGTCTACGTGGTCGATGTCCCGGGGGAGTAGATCGAGCGTCCTTACTCCTCAACCCGTGGTCCCGATTCGTACCAGAACCGTAATTCCGTGCACTGCAGGCTACGCAGCAGCCCGCCGGTCGCTTCCAGCCCAGGACGGAATCGTCCCAGCGGTTTCCAGTTAAGCCGCACGGTCAGTTCAGCGGGTGACTCGCCCGTGGGGCCGACGAAGAGCTGCATGGACGAGGCCAGTTTGCCAAGTTCTTCGGACGTGATCGCCTTGGCCAGCTTGTCCACGGCCTCCTGGTTAGGTGCAACCGCCTGCATCGTGATCGTGGATGGCCGCTGTGAGTCCCTGTCCTTGAAAGGAAGCAGGTCAGGAATCACCTTGACGTCCGTTGTCAGTTTCAGGGGAAAGGGGCCGCCGGTGTCATAGGTGAGTTCCACGAAATAGGCGGTCCAGCCGCTCTTCGGTTCCGAGATCGAGGCGGTGTATTCGCCGCTGGTATCAAGCTCAAGAACCTCGCTGGTGTACATGCGGCCGAGTGTCTCAACACGGAAATCCCGGGCATTCGGATTGGTTGCCTGCCAGAGCTTTACTTCTGTCGGCTTCTCGTCCACGTTGACTCGCAGGAACCCGTCTCTTTCATGTTTCCAGGAAAAGGTGGGGGTGGCCCGCCCTTCAAGAACCAGTGAATAAAATGCCGTGATGGTTTGGATCGCGTCCGTCCCCCCCAGTCCATGGTCGGCGTTGGGGACATAACGCAGGTTCTTCTGCCCACGGAGCTCATCAAAGTAAAACTGCGAGGAATCGGGCAGGAAGAACTGGTCGCCGGACGCATTGACGATGTACTTGGGCATCGTCAGCCGGTGCCGGTAGTAGTAAGGGTCCACCAGTTCGTAGAGCGACTGCATGCGAGGATGATCTGCTCGCTCTGTGATCCCGTGCTCGACATAATTACCGATCGAGGGGGCCCAGAAGCCGTAGGCACCGAAGTGGTGGTGGTTGAATTCTTTCACGTTCAGCACGTCAATCACGATCGGCACGATGGCGACCACGCGCTTGTCCACGGCGCCGGTCAGCCAGGTGGTCCAGCCCCGCTTGGAGGCCCCGGCTACCACGAATTGTGTGACCGGGTCAGACCCTCCCTCCTCGCTGCTGGTGAGAGAGGTGATCGTGTCCATCGCCCGCACGCAGGACTTGACCATCGGGTTGCGGGCCGGCCAGGTGGGATCACCGGTCTTGAGATACTGGTCCCAGGTATAGCCAATCAGGTCGTCCTCGGTTCGCCGCTGCCCGTCCTTGTGAAAGACCAGTGGCTGGTTCGGGATCATCCCCAGTTCGGCAACCACGGTACTCGTGGCCCGGGAAATCACCTGTACGAGTGACGATGTGCCGGAGGGTGGGTCGCCGCCGTTTCCCCCCCCACCGATCATCAGCATGGCGATATCCGACTTGGGTTTGTCCGGGATAGCGATCGTGAGCCAGTGGTGCCAGACAGGCCGGTCCACCTCCTGCTCGGTCCGCCAGGTCTGCGAGATCATGTCGACCACCACGGTTGTCATGCCGGCCGACCGCGTGCTGCTGACGATCTTCCACTGGTAACTGTCATCCGGCGCGGCGACATACCGGTCCAGCTCGGTCTTGCGGCGGAGATCCTTTGCCGGCAGGAAGTCTGCAATAACAACGGTCGCAAACAGGACGAGCAGGGAGAGAAGAGTTCGCTTGGGATGGGCCATGGTTCCAACGCTGAATGATAGAGTGAAGTTTTCCTGAATCGTCCATCATAGGGTTCCCCATTCCTTCTTCCCAGCGAACAGGGGCATTATGATGGAACGAGCTTTTCACTCCTGAAACGGGACCGATACACCATGCCAGTTTCACGATCCACGCTTGCCCTGCTTGTCGCTATGCTGTTGATTGCCCTTACTGATCAAGCGGTCGAGGCAGCGCCGAAGCCCAATATTGTCTACATCATGGCGGACGAACTGGGCTACTACGAGCTCTCTCACATGGGCCATCCCCATATCCAGACGCCCAGCATTGATGACCTGGCAAAGCAGGGTATGCGTTTTACCCAGGGACTGGCCGGATCGTCACTCTGCGCGCCCACCCGCTGCATCCTGATGACGGGCAAGCACTCCGGCCATACCTCGGTGCGGTCCAATGGCGGGGGCACCCCGCTCCGGGCCGGCGAGGTGACCGTTGCCTCGCTTTTGAAGAAGGCCGGCTATGCAACCGGGGGCTTTGGCAAGTGGGGTTGCGGCGGCCGTGGTTCCACCGGTGTACCGGAGGAACACGGGTTTGACGTTTTCTTTGGCTATTACGACCAGGTGCATGCCCACAGTTACTACCCGCCCTACCTGGTAAAGAACAGCAAGGAAGTCGAGCTGCCAGGCAACGAGGGAGGCCGGACCGGGGAGACCTACGCCCACTACGAGATTTTTAACGCCGCGACCCGTTTCATCCGTAACAATGCCGACCGCCCCTTCTTCTGTTACCTGCCGATCACGCCGCCGCACGGGATGTTCGATATCCCCGAGGAGGATCCGGCCTGGGCGATCTACAAGGACAAGGAGTGGCCGCTGGAAGCACGCCGCTACGCGGCCATGGTCAGCATGGTGGACCGGCAGGTGGGAGAAGTGGTCTCGCTCCTGAAGGAGCTGGAACTGGATGAGAAGACGCTTGTCATCTTCTGCGGCGACAATGGCGGTAATGATTACTTTGCCAGCGCCGACTCGCCACGGGGGTTTCACGCTCCCAACGTCAACCCGCAGAGCGGGGTCGAGTTCCGGGGACGCAAGGGAACGCTCTACGAGGGGGGGCTGCGGATCCCCATGATTGCCCGCTGGCCGGGAAAGATCGAGCCGGGCCGGGTGAGTGACCATCTCTGGTACTTTCCGGACGTGATGCCCACGTTCTGTGACCTGGCCGGGATTCGCACTCCGCAGGAGAGTGATGGAATATCGATTATCCCGGAGCTGATGGGACGGCCACAGAAGCAGCAGAAGCACCAGTACCTCTACTGGGAGCTGGGCCAGCAGGTGGCGGTACGGATGGAGAACTGGAAAGCGGTCCTGCCCCGGCAGGCCGGCCAGTGGGAACTTTACGAACTGACAACGGATGTGAGTGAGCAGAATGACGTCTCCGGCGATCACCCGGAGGTCCTGGCCCGCATGCAGGAGTTTGCCAGGCAGGCACACGAGCCGGCCGAGGAGGGGACATTTTTTGACCGGGCGATCCACGAACGAGATCGCTGGGCGAAGTGGGGAACAAGTCGGCCTGCCAGTGCGCCGGCCGGCAAGATGCAGTCGCTGCCCGTCAAGGAACTGGTTCCCTCCAGGGAGCTAAAGGTCGTCCGCTTCAGCAGTGAATCGACTGCCAGTGGTCGTCGGGCGGTGCATGCTATCGATGGTGTCCCCACGACCCACTGGCACACGCAGTGGTCCGAAAAAATTGCCAAGCATCCGCACGAGCTGGTGATCGACCTGGGCAAGCGGCGTGAGCTGACGGCCGTGTGGTACCTGGCCCGGCAGGATGGGGGTTTTAACGGGGGAATCAAGAAGTGCGAGGTCTCGATCTCCGATGACCCGCAGGATTTCGGCGATCCGGCCATGACTGCCACGCTGAAGAGGACCAAGAATGCCCAGCAGATGAAGCTGTCCCGGCCGGTCGCTGGGCGGTACGTCAGGATCCGGGCACTCTCGGAGGTCAGCGATGGCCCCTGGGCCGCGGCCGCCGAGATCGGTTTTGCCGAGAAATAGTCCCCCAGCGGGAATCGAGCCGGCCACTGGTTGAGGTTCCTGCTGCCCACCGAAAAAGAATTGAGATTGTGATCTGCGACGACCTTCGCGACCAGAATTTCAATTGATTTGTTGAGGATCACGCTGTAAAAAAAACAGCGCTCGGTCTTGGTGTTCTCAGCATCGCCTAACGCTGTCGACATCTGCGGTAAGGGATATTGATCGATGAAAACTCCCTTCAGAAATCCGCCGGATTCGATCCATGAAACGGTAGATGAAGCGCCGTATGAGAGAGCAGAGGAGGGGATTGACCTGACAGATGAGGATGAGGAAATTCTTGAGAGGGTTTGGCGCGACGTCGGCAAAGGATGGTCCAGCGACAAAAGGAGAGACGCATGAGACATTTCATTTTCGCTTCAATACTGACCTTTATGTCACTGTTTGCAGGTGTCGATTCGTGGGCAGATGACGCCACGGCGGTGACAAAGCCAAAGTTGTCGGCTGAACAGGCAAAGTTGCGCAAGCTTGTGGTGCTGAATAGCAGCGAAGCATCCTATCAGAGGATTTCCTGGCGGACTTCCGTTCTGCAAGGGATCGTCGAGGCGCAGCGGCGGGACCAGCCGGTCATGATCTACCTGATGAATGGCCACCCACTGGGGTGTACGTGAGGCAACGGCGTAAATTCCAGGCAGGTTGTCTGGACCGTACCTGTCATTCAGGCTTTGTGCCAGAAGTTGGTACCTGTGGGGGACTCGATCGAGCGGCCGGGCGCGAATCTCGACGAGAAGACGAACATGAGTTTCGAGAGTCGGCTCGTGAGAAGAGTGAAGACGCAGTGCAATGACAGTTATTCCTACCAGGGAATGTTTGTCGCCACGCCCAGTGGTCTGCTGTTGGCCGGGTCTCACGAAGCCCCGCGGGATCCGGAGAAAGCCGAGAAAGTGCTCAGGGAAGGACTGGAGAAATGGCACAGTATTTCTCCTGCCGAGCGGCTGATGACGAAGGAGGTCTTTGCCGAGGCCGTTGCTGAGTTGTCCAAAGAACAGGAGAAAAGGCAGTACCCCGAGGACGGCCTGGTGCTGAGGGTGATCTGTCGCGATTTGCCTTTGCCGGATCCGACACAATTCAAAGGTGAGGAGGTCCATCGCAAGATGTACAACCAGGATTACGCTTGGTTCCGAAAAACGGAGGCGCGGACCTTTCTGCCAGGGGAGATAGTGGTCGGGGCGAAACATAAAGTTCCGCGGGAGGTCGTGGCACGACTGGTTCGCTTTCATTTTGTTGACTTGGTGCGGGGCCACACATCGCCCTATCCGCCGGAGGCGGTAGAGCAGGCCGATTTGACGGCGGAGGTACTTGAGGTGAAGGGCGAACTTGTAGTCCTTCGGTATGAAGGTCAGACGCGTTCGTCAGAAACCCACAACGGAGTTCATGTGGAAGGAAAATGGAACCGTCCCGGTCCAGGGATTCCCGCAGTTCAATCCCGCGGAGTGGCTGCCCAACTTGAGGGCTATGCGGTCTATGATCAAAAGGCGGAAAAGTTTGTCAGCTTTGAAATGGTCGGTGCTACAGAGCGGTGGGGTGGCAATGCCTACAATGGCCGTCTGCAGTTTCTCGATTTTGGACCCGGTCCCATGGGACTCGCCATCGATCTGGCGGGCGACAATGCGGCCGAACAGCTGCCGCCGCTCTTTTTGCGCAATTACGGGTGGTAAGGAACGGGCGCAGCGGGATGGCAGCAGGTGAAGCTGTCCCGGCGGGTCGCTGGGCGGTACGTCAGGATCCGGGCACGCTCGGAGGTCAGCGATGGCCCCTGGGCCTCGGCCGCCGAGATTGGTTTTGCCGAGAAAGAGTCCGGCCACCTAGCGATCAAAGCGGAGCGAGTAATCGTCCAGCCGGGGGGTCTGCCCTGGATCGGTGCTGGAGAAGAGAAACTCGAGCTTCACAGCCTGCTTGATGGACAGGGATCTGCCGCTGGCAAGCGACTTGTGGATCACGTTCCCCGTGCTGTCGAGCAGGTTGACGGTGATCGTGGTTCCCGGCGGCGTGTCGGTCGAGTAATCCAGTTGCGAAAAATGGCAGCCGGGTGGCAGCGTCAGTAACTGCGTAGTAAATCGGCCGCCGGGGACGTAAGCCTTGTCTTTCCGGGCCAGGACCAGGTCATCCGTTCGGTTGGTGACCTGCTCACGGATTCCCCGCTCGATAAAGTAGCTGTCCTGGTAGGCCCAGGGGATCACGTTCAGCCGCTGGTAGCTGCGCCGCCGCTGGAAGTGCTCGGTTTGTGGCCCGACTCCCCCGAGCTCAAACACATCCATCCCCCCGTAACCGGAGATGACCAGTTCACTGGCGGGATCCTCGTCCACGTTGCTAACCAGGGCATGCCCCCAGTAGCGTGCCTCCCCCAGGTCCAGTTCATCCAGCACGTGTCCGCGGGCGTCCAGGGCCGAGAGCCGGGCGGTCGGTTTCTGGCCTGGCGTGGGGGAGTACTGCCCGTGGGTCATGGCCAGTATTTCCAGTTCGGCGTCGCCGTCCAGGTCACAGAGGATCGGGCACATGTACATGTGCTGGCCATCGTCCAGTTTCGGTCGCAGGTCGCGTCGCCATTTGAATTGTCCATGCGCATCCAGACAGTAGACCTCGCCGCCGAAGGTCATGCCGATGATCTCGACCGACCCGTCCCCGTCCAGGTCGGCAGCATTGGGCGTGTCCTCGCCACTGAGTCCTTCCACTTTCCAGAGCAATGTGCCGTCGGCTTTAAATGCATAAACAGCATCGTGGGCGTCATCCTTCTTGTAATTATCCACCGACTTGAGGATCTCCACCGTGCCATCGCCATCGATGTCGACCAGGACCGCATCGGCACTGGACGCATTGTCATTGGTCTCGAAGCTCCATTTCGACTTGAGGGTCACCGGGTCATAACGATGGAAGCTTCCCTTGATTGCATGGTCGTCCCCGCTGCCGGCGAACATGTCCCAGCGGCCATCGCGGTCGACATCCATGGCGGACGTGTAACAGCCGCACTGCACCCAGCCGGACCTGCGGCTGTGCAGTGTGAACTTTTTCATGTCCATGCGGATCAGGAAACGGCTGCGGGAGCCAAAAAAACCGTCCAGGACCCCATCTCCGTCGGCATCCAGGATGACCGCCGAGTTACCCAGCTTGTGATCCTCCGAATCGTATTGCCGCAGAAGTGTGCCGGCCGGATCCAGCAGGTAAAGGTGGCCGGGGCCGGAGACGGAGTAGAGGATCTCGAACTGGCCGTCCTGGTCCAGGTCAAAAACGCTGACCGTCTGCTGCTTGCCCGCCAGCGTCCTGCTCCAGCGGATCGTTCCATCGGCGGCGTTCAGGAGCTGCAGGTTGCCTGTTTCCCGGGATGCATAGAGCAGTTCCCGGGTGCCGTTGCCATCGAAATCAACGCAGGCCTGGGCGCCGCAAAAGGAAGGATCGTAAATCGTGTACTGGTGACGAAATAACTTGCTTGCCAGGGGCCGTGTTACCCGCTCCCCTGTCACCGGCTGCTGGCCACAGACCGGGGCGGATAACCCGGCAAGAATAGCGAGAAAGAGGCAATAACGGACCATGGTTAGAACACCGGTTTCCAGGGACTTCTCTTCTAGGATACGATGTACAGGAGAGTCCTGCATGCCTGAAACATGATTCGACTTGCATTCTTTCTTGCCTGCCCCGTGTGACCATGAAGAATCTTCTGCCTGTCCTGTTCGCACTGCTGCTGCCCTGCCAGCTCCTGGCTGGTGAGGCAGAGGATCATTTTGAATCGAGGATCCGGCCACTCTTAAAGAAGGCCTGTTTCGAGTGCCACCAGGCGATGCGCAAGGGAGGGCTGCGACTGGATTCCCGCCAGGACATGCTGACCGGCGGAAAATCCGGGCCGGTGATCGTCCCCGGGGATCCGGACAAGAGCCTCCTTTTCCAGGCCGTTGCCCGCACCCATCCCCGGCTGAAGATGCCACCTGGCGAGCCTCTCCAGGATCGCCAGCTGGAGGACCTGGCCCGCTGGATCAAGAGTGGAGCGCCCTGGCCCGAGTCTCGTGTGGAGTTTTTCCAGAAGCAGATTTTCCCGGTGCTCAAGAAAGAATGTTTTTCCTGTCACGATACGGCATCCCGCAAGGGGGGGCTGCGAGCGGATTCCCGGCAGGCCCTTGTCGCTGGTGGGAAATCCGGCCCGGCCATTGTGCCGGGGGATCCGGAGAAAAGTCTCCTCATGCAGGCAATTCGTTACCAGCATGCCAAGATCAAGATGCCGCCCAAGAAACAACTGCCCCAGACCACGATTGATCAATTTGCCCAGTGGATTGGCAACGGTGCTGACTGGGTCGAGCGTCCACAAGATTCGGCCGATTTCGTGATCACCGACGAGCAGCGGCAGTTCTGGTCTTTCCAGCCGCTTGCGCACCCCGAGCCCCCGCGGGTGCGAGGCCTTCGAAGTGCGAACCCGGTGGATCGTTTTATCGTGGCCCGCTTGAAGGAGCAGGGCCTGGTCCAGGGCAGTCGGGCGGGTCCGCGCACGCTGATCCGCCGTGCGACCTATGACCTGGTTGGTCTGCCACCGTCACCAGGTGAGGTGAACGACTTTCTTGCCCAGTGGTCACGAGATCCGGATGCGGCGATGGCAGGACTGGTAGATCGCCTGCTGGAGTCGCGCCACTACGGCGAACGCTGGGGCAGGCACTGGCTGGACCTGGCGCGTTACGCCGATACGGCGGGCGATGCCTCGGACTTTCCCATCCCCGAGGCGTACAAGTACCGCAACTATGTCATTGATTCGTTCAACAAGGACAAGCCCTACGATCAGTTCATCCGCGAGCAGCTGGCTGGTGACCTGTTGCCTTCGGACAATGATGATCAACGCTGGGAGCAGACAATCGGCACCGGTTTCATTGCCATTTCCCGGCGGATCGGAGTCAGTCCCCAGAACCTCGGACATATCACGATCGAGGACACGATCGATAACATCGGCAAGACGTTCTTGGGCCTGACCATTTCCTGCGCCCGCTGCCATGACCACAAGTTCGACCCGATTCCGACCAGTGACTACTATGCTCTTTACGGCATCCTTGCCAGCTCGATCTATCCTCACGTCGGTGCCGAGCATCGGCCCTGGCGGTCGGACTTTGTCTACCGTATTGGGCAGGAGGAATCGGACAAGCTCCTCAAGCCCTACCGCGAGGAACTGCAGGTCTGGAATGATAAGGAACGGGCCAAGCTGGAAGAGTACCGTGACTTCCAGCGGAAGAAGATCACTGACCCGACCAGGACGCGTGAGAAGGCGTGGCAGGAGGTCCTGGCGATGCGCGAGGAGCGTCGTCCGCATGCCGAGGCCTTCCCGGACCTGGAGATTGCCTATGCAATCCAGGAAGGGACACCGCACGATGCCAGTATCCAGCTTGGAGGGAGCACCGACAGGAAGGCCCAGGGGGCGACCGTGCGGCGGGGTTTCCTGCAGATTCTTGGAGGAGAAAAGTTAGCAGACGATGCGGCTGGTAGCGGCCGCCGGGAACTTGCCGGCTGGATTGCCAATCCGCAGAACCCGCTCACGGCCCGCGTGATGGTCAATCGCATCTGGCATTACCACTTCGGCCGTGGCCTGGTCACCACGACCAGCGATTTTGGTGTGCGGGGGACCCCTCCCACTCATCCGCTTTTGCTGGACTACCTTGCCGCTTCTTTCATGGAGAAGGGATGGTCGATCAAGCAGATGCACCGCCTGGTCATGCTTTCCCAGGCCTACCAGCTCTCGGGTGAGGATATCCCGGGAAATTCCGAGCTGGATCCAACGAACCAGTTTCTCTGGCGGGCCAACCGGCAGCGGCTGGATGCCGAGCAGATCCGTGACTCGATTCTGGCCTTCAGCGGCCAGCTCGACCTGACGCCCGGTGGCCGGCATCCGTTTGACCATCGCCTGACCTACTTTTACCGCCAGCACGAGCCCTTCGTGGGGAACTACCCGACACGTCGGCGCAGCATCTACATGATGCAGCAGCGGATCAAGAAGAATGACCAGCTGGACCTGTTTGACGGTTCCGACGGGAACATCCCCCTGGCGGAAAGAAAGTCGACCACGACCACGCTGCAGGCACTATTCCTGATGAATTCGGAGTTTTCCCACCAGCAGGCGGCTGGAATCGCCGGGCGGATGACCGATCTTTCAGCGGACCAGGCGACCCGCGTCCGCTGGGCTTACGAGCTCATCTTTGCCAGGCCACCAACCGAGCAGGAGATTGACCGGGCGGTGGCTTACCTGGAAGAAGTGGGGAGACTCCAGGGCCAGGATGTCGATTGGGAAGAACAGGCGTGGGCCGGTTACCTGCGTGGTATGATAAGCAGTAACGAGTTTCTCTTTGTGGACTGATTTTTCTCGAGTGAAACCATGAAAACAGACCGACGACAGATGATCCGTTCCCTGGCCGGTGCCGGGCTGATCCTGCCGGGTCTGCTCTCGGAGATGATGGCCGGGGACCGGAAGGATCCACTCGCTCCACGGCAGCCCCATTTTCCGGCCCGCGCGAAAAGGGTGATCTTTCTTTTCATGACCGGCGGCGTATCGCATATCGACACCTTTGACCCCAAGCCGTACCTCGATCAGCACCACGACCAGGCCTACAACAAGAACAACTATTTCAAGGGAGCCAGCTGGAAGTACCGCCGGTATGGAGAAAGCGGAATCCAGGTCAGCGACCTCTTTCCCCATATTGGCAGCGTGATCGACGAAATCTGCATGATCCGCTCGATGAAGAACATTAATGGCGACCATTTTGGTGCCACGATTGGTATCCATACCGGTTCAGCCACGTTCAACCGGCCCAGTTTTGGATCCTGGGTCAGCTATGGACTGGGCACCGAAAACAGGAACCTTCCCTCCTTCATGGTCATCTCGCCCGGCCTGCCCTATGGCGGCGGTCAGAACTGGGGTGCAGATTTCCTGCCGGTCCTGCACCAGGGCACCCGGATCATTCCGGGCAGCGAGCCTATTGCCAATATGCATCGCCGCACCCGTTCGGCCCGACTGCAGCAAACCGAGCTGGACATGCTCGAGTTTTTCAATCGCCAGCATCTCGAGGGACGGGAGACCGATTCGAGTCTCTCTGCCCGTATCCGGTCTTTCGAGACTGCGGCCGGCATGCAACTGGCAGCCCCGGAAGCTTTTGACCTGTCCGGCGAGACCGACCAGACCCACAGGCTTTATGGCCTGGAGCCCGGCGATACCAGCTCTTTTGCCTGGCAATGCCTGGTAGCCCGGCGACTGGCCGAGCGGGATGTTCGCTTTATCGAACTGGTGGATGGTGACAGCAGCGTCGACAAGAACTGGGATGCCCATGCGAACCTGACCAAGTACGATCGCCTGGCCCGCAATGTGGACCAGCCGATCGCCGCCCTGATCAAGGATCTCAAGGCCCGGGGTATGCTGGAGGATACGCTGGTAGTCTTCACGACCGAGTTTGGCCGCGGGCCGTATGTCCAGTCGCCGGGGACCAATGGTCGTGGACACTGGTCGCGCGTTTACAGTTCCTGGCTGGCCGGTGCCGGGATCAAGGGGGGCATGGTTTACGGTTCCAGCGACGAGCGGGGTGACGACGTGGCCGAGAACGTGGTCGGCGTCCATGACTTCCAGGCCACCATCCTGCACCAGCTGGGGCTGGACCACGAGCGACTGACCTACCGCCATGCCGGCCGCGATTACCGCCTGACCGATGTCGATGGCCGGGTGGTCAAGGATATCCTCGCCTAGCGGTCCCAGCGGCTGGGGTTGATGCCCGCTGCCTCGCTTGCCATACCGGGAGGCTTGTTTCCCGCGTCATAGTTCCCGCGGCGCTGGTTCGGATCGGTCATCAGGCGCTGGACTTCCCCGGGCAGGCTGGCAAGTTTTTCCGGATCCCAGGGATCCACATCGGACTGGGGCCCGGCCCAGGCCGGTCGATAGGCGATCGCCAGCATCTCCCGGGACCAGTCTCCCGTGTTCGGGTAGTTTCCATGAAAGACGCGGTGGTTAATCAGGACGGCAGAACCGGCCTTGAGTGTCACCATCACTTCTTCCGGGTGGGACTTGTAGCGGAGGTAAGGATTGGCATCGTCGTGCATCGAGAGATGGGAGCGGGGAACAACACGAAACGGTGAGACCTCGGGAGTCAGGTCGTCCAGGTAATAGAGTACCCGTACCATCCAGGGAACACTTCCCTGCATGCCAAAGATCGCCGACCCGTATGGCTGGCCATCGGCGTGCAGGCTGATCCCGGGGTGCCCGGGCTCGCTGCAGGCATAATCATAACCCATCATCACCACGTCGTTGCCGAAGAGTGTTTCAAGGAACTGGATGGTTGGATGGTGGGCAATCAGGTCGGTGATTGCCCCGCCGACAAACTGGACCCCGGGGCATCCTCGCTGGTGGATGCTGTAATCGACCGCGACGGTTTCCAGCTGGGTGGTTTCCGCTTTCAGGCGGGCGACCTGGTCTGTATCAAGCAGATCCGGCAGGACCAGGTAACCCTCCACTTCCAGCGAGTGGATCTGCTGGCCAAGCGTGAGCTGGTGCCAGTCCTGTGTGCACAATTGGTGATTCATGGGAGCAGTCAGGAGATCAAGCGGGATTACACGTTATTTTGTTTTTTCATTCGATACGACCACTGTCCGTTCACTCTCGGCGGCCAGGTCGAAGCGGAGGACGAGTTCCAGGTACTGCTGGTCGTCACTGAGGCTGGTCGATTCCACCTCGCACTCTCCTGTTCCTGCCACGTCGTAATCGCGGATGGCCGGAAGCAGGACGGTAGCACGGGCCCGTGGGAATGCCTGCTTGTAATCGTTGGTGACCTGGACCGTCACGGTGCGGGCTGCGCCGTCGTTGGCTGGCTGGAAACGCACTCGCAGGGGCGGCAGCTCGTTACGGTCCAGCGGGAAGGGTGCCGTGGGATCCCCCTGGTAGGTTGCCGAGATCACCCTGTGGTCGTCAAAGCGGATGACCCGGAAGCTGGTGGAGCTGGACTTGCCTGCCCGCAGGGTGGGGGTGGTGCCAATCTCCATCACTTTCTCTCCGATCCCGTGAGCATCATGGATCAGGGCAATCGAGTGACTGTCCAGCAGTTCCGGCCGGGCGTTTGCTTCAAAGGCATTGATCACCTTGATCGTGGCATCGCGGCTCTCGGTAAGAAGTTTCTCCGCGGCTGCTGTTTCGTGGTGCCAGGGATGGCCGAAATTCAGGACTGCCAGGTGGGGGCCAAAGCGGACCATTCCCACCGGGTCCCCGTACCACTGCTCGTGGCCATGGACCTGGTGATTACCGAAGTTCACCACGTAAGGTACCTGCAGGCCGGAGAGGGCACCCGAGATATAGGCCGCATTGACAGCGTTGCTGTTGAGCACCATGTCCGCTCCGGCCAGGTTGGCAATATCCGCGATCCGGGAGAGGTATTCGGCCTGGTACTGGCCGTTAGTGTCGAGGTGGCCAAAGCTGACCAGGACCGGCCGGGTAGGATATTTCGACACGACCACCACGCTTCGGGGAGATCGGCAGAGGCCGGTGCGCCGGCCGCCCTCAACGGTGACTTCCAGGTCATAGATCCCCGGGGGAGTACTGGCCGGGATGCGGGCAGTCACCTCGCGGTCGTAGTAGTAGGCGGCCTTTTCGTCTTCGCTGAAGTCGAGCAGCCGGGAGAAAGTCGCCGGGCCGTGAGACCGCACGATCCGGACCTGCGTGATCGTGGTGTCAAATCCGAGGAAACGGGCCCGGAATGATTCCCCGGGCATCCGGATTGCCTGCCGGTTCAGGGCTGGAAAACGGAATCGCTGCTGCTCGGTAGCAGGATCACGAGTGAGGTACAGTGGCGGGCCGCGGGTCGTGGATCCTGCGGTCACGGAGAGATCCGTGACGCGTGACGGCATCCAGCCGGTGGCCTCGACCTGCAGCGAGTAATCCTTTCCTGCCGGTACCAGCAGGCTGCAGTCGCCATTGAGCCAGTTTCGGGCGATCACGCTCCGAACCCGCTTGTCCTCGTGCCGGATCGTGGCCCTCACGCCGACCAGGAAGGCCTGCTTCTCCCCCTGCACGGAAAAGGTGACCAGTCCGGGATCCTGCCGGCAGGAGAAAAATCCTTCCACACGGCACCCTGACTGGCCTCGATCGATCTGGTGTTTGAGTGTCAGCTCGTGGTCTCCCTCTGCCAGCCCGGTTGCCAGCAGGACCTCCCTGCCAGATGAACCGGTCCGGAAGGATGCCACCCGCTTGCCATCGACGTGACAGACCAGGCGTCCCAGGCTGGGCCCACCCTGGCCGGAATAGGCAGGCGTGTTCTGTCCCCCCAGTCGCAGGCCGACGGCCGTTCCCGAAAACTTGACCAGGAGGCTGGAATCCCCGTCGGTGGTATGAAGATGTTCGGCATGGGCAAAGCGAAAGCGATCAGGCTTCCACTCGCCGATTGCCTGGACCCGTTCATTGTCGGTTGCCGCGATCCAGGTCCAACCGTCGGGCAGGGGGAGCTCGGGGATGGTTTCAGCCGGCGCGATGCGACCGATGCCGAGGACGAGGAAAACTGCCGGCAGGTATCTGTGCAGGATGTGTTTCACCATCGGGCGTGAGGCTTTCTTGTTTGGCGAGAAGTCAGCGGAGGATGTCACTGACGATCTGGCCACCCTGTCCATCGACCAGCGAGGCTTCCCGGCCGTTTCGCTTGAAGACCACCTCCTCGGCATGCAGTCCAAAGAGGTGCATCAGGGTGGCATGGTAATCGTAATGGTTGACGATATCCGTGACGGCCCGGTGCCCGAATTCATCGGTTTCCCCGTAGGTCATTCCACCCCGGAACCCACCCCCGGCGACCCACATGGTAAATCCGTAGGTGTTATGGTCCCGGCCGACTTTCTCCCGCCCGGCATCGTTCTGGATGACGGGCAGTCTCCCCATCTCTCCGCCCCAGTGCACCACGGTGCTGTCGAGCAGGCCTCGCTGTTTCAGGTCGGTTACCAGGGCTGCCGCCGCACGGTCGGTTTTCCGGCAGGATGCAGGAAGCGAGGAGAGGATGCTGCCGTGGTGATCCCAGTACTGGTTCTTGGTGTAGATCTGAACAAAGCGGACCCCGCGTTCAACCAGCCGTCGGGCGATCAGGCAGCGCCGTCCATACTCGGCTGCATCCTCGTTTTCGTCATGGATGCCGTACATCTGCTGGGTCGCCATGGTTTCCCGGGACAGGTCCAGTGCCTCGCTGGCAGCGGTCTGCATGCGGGCTGCCAGTTCATAGTTGCTGATCCGTGCTGCCAGCTCCGAGTTACCCGGGTACTGCTTGAGTTGCTGCTGGTTTAACTGGCCTAGAAGGTCCAGGTAATTTCTCTGTACCCTGCCCCGCTGGTGGGGTGGGGGGACGAGGTTCAGTATTCGCGGTTCGCGGGAACGGATCACGGTTCCCTGGTAGATCGAGGGAAGCCACCCGTTGGACCAGTTCAGGACGCCCTCGACCGGCAGGCCGCGAGGATCGCTCATTGCCACGAAGGACGGGAGGTTTTCTGTTTCGGCTCCCAGGGCATAGGTCAGCCAGCTTCCCAGGGATGGCCTGCCCTGCTGGATACGTCCCGAGTTCATGGCATGGATCGATTGCCCGTGATTGTTCACGCCGGTGTGCATCGAGCGAATCACGGTGATGTCATCGACGATACGCGAGGTATGGGGGAGGAGCTCGGAGACCTCGATGCGAGATTCACCATGTGCCCGGAACTTCCAGGGGCTGCCAAGGATTTTTGTGCTGGCTCCACCGACATCGTCGTACTTGATCTTGCCCGGAAAATCCTTGCCATCCATTCGTGTCAGTGTGGGCTTGGGATCCAGCAGGTCGACCTGGCTTGGCCCCCCCTGCATGAACAGCGAGATCATTGCCCTGGCCCGTGGCTGGAAATGGGGTGGCCTGTCCTGCAGTGTGAAATCACGTGGCTGCAGGTTTGGCTTGACCGGCTTGGCAGATGCCTGCTCCTGCTTGAGAAGCGTTGCCAGGGCAAACGGCGCAAGCCCAAAGAGGCCTCCCCGAAAAAAATGGCGTCGATCCATGGCAGGGTTACTCCACGTAAACAAAGCGGCTGGAACTGATCAGGACCTGGCAGAACGATGCGAGTGCCTGGAACTGGAGGACAGCAGTTTCTTTCTCTTCGGATGATTCTTGCAGTGCCTGCTGTTGCATGGCAAGGAACTTTTCCGCGGCGGCAAGTTCCTCTGCCAGCGGGGGCCTGCCGAGAGCCAGTTGCCAGCCCCGCAGCAGTTGTTCTTTCACCGATCCGGCCGCTTCTGCCTGGAGTCGCCGGGCAAACCGCTCGGAGTACTTGAGTGCAAAGTCACTGTTCATCATCATCAGGGACTGCGGGGTCACATTCGAGGAGTTCCGCTTTGGGCAGTTGGGCGTGACGACAGCAGAGTCAAAGAACTCGAGTGTGGCCAGCGGTCGACTCCTTCGAACCTGGATATAGATGCTGCGGCGGTACTCTTCCCCCTCCAGGTTAATGGCTGCCGTGGGCTTGCGTTCTCCATCGAGGTTTTCCTTGCCGATCACGATCTGGCCGACCTCGTCTTCCATCACGGGTACCGGGTCCCCGTAGAGTTTCTTGTTCAGCGAACCACTCACCGCCAGCACCGAGTCTCGCAGGCTTTCGGCATCCAGACGGCGAATTGCCATCCTGCCGTAGTAGCGGTTGTCCGGGTCGGCTTCCTGCAGGGCACTACTGGCATGCGCTGATTGCTGGAAGGCGGTCGAGCAGAGAATCAGCCTGTGGATGTGTTTCACGCTCCAGCCGGAGCGGACCAGTTCATCCGCCAGCCAGTCGAGCAGGTCCGGGTGCGTGGGCCGCTCTCCCAGCATGCCGAAATCAGCTGGAGAATTTACCAGCCCGCGGCCAAAATGGTGCATCCAGATACGATTGGCCAGGACCCGTGCCACCAGGGGATGCTTTCCGCTGGTCAACTGCCGGGCCAGGGCCAGCCGGCGGCCGGATGTGGCCATGGCCTCGTTATTGGCCGGAACCCCGTTCTCTGGCCCAAGAATAGTGAGTGATGCGGCGGAAACTTCCTGCTTCGGTTGCTCGTGGTCACCCCGGGCGAAAAGAAAGGTCTCTGGAACGGTTCCTGGGTCTTCCTGGAGAGCACGGATGAAGCGTTCCCGCGGGATCGTGGTGCGGATTTCAGCGGCGCTGTCCGCCAGCTCTTTCAATTCTTCGACGATGCGACCCTTGCGGATTTCCTCGGCCGCCTTCGTGTAGGCATCCAGCATCATCACGGTGCCCGGTTCCTGCTCGGCCAGTGTCTTGGCGGTAACGATAACCTGGGGATAGCGGGCGAGGAGTTGCTGCTCTGCAGCGGTGCGATCATCGCCGGCCGTGTCCAGTGCGGCGCGGACAGCCTGCTGTTCGCCAGCAGGAATCGCTTCGAGCTCTCTACTCACCAGCGCCTCGATCGCCAGGCGTTCCTTCTCGCCGCGGCGGGATTCCAGGTCCTTGGCACGGGCCTCTCGCCGCCGCTCGTAGAGGTAAAGTGCCCCGCCGCTGATCTTGCCGACGTTGGGATAGTCCTCCAGCAGCTGTTTCTGCTCGTCGGTCCGCTCTCCAGCAGCAGCCTGGAAGGCAGCCTGCAGGGGCTGGCGAACCGGCTCTTTGACCATCAGCAGTTCCTGGTGCAGGGTGCGTGCAATGTAAAAGTCAACCTTGGTCTGGCGCTGCTGGTCGACCTCTTTTGCCCTGGCCTCGATGCGGTCTCGTGTGGCCTTGTTCTCCTCGGTGTAGAGCGAGACCTGTCGTGCCGACGGGGCTTTCCAGTTTTTCCAGTTCAGGGCTGGCTCAAAAATCGCACGGAAGCGGTAGTAGTCCAGCTGGGAAATGGGATCGTAACGATGGTCATGGCACTGGGCACAATGAATCGACATCCCCAGCAGCGATGTCCCGACCACCTGGATCGTGTCGGCGATGACCTGGTTTCGTGCCAGTCCCTGGTTGACGTTGGACCCGGTTCCGTCCGGAACCATCCTGAGAAATCCCGTGGCGGTTAGTTTTTCGACTACCTCGGGAGTGAGTTCTGCTCCCTGCTCACCAACCAGCTCGTCCCCGGCCAGCTGTTCAATGATGAACCTGTCCAGGGGCTTGTCCTGGTTCAGGCTGCGAATCACGTAGTCCCGGTAGCGGTAAGCATTCTCACGCACCGGGTCGGCATCCGTGTAGCCTTCCGAATCGGCATAGCCGGCCACGTCCAGCCAGTGTCGTCCCCATCGTTCGCCATAGTGCGGCGAGGCGAGAAGCCGGTCAATGACTTTCTGCCATGCCAGTGGGCTCGTATCTTCCTGGAAGCTGGCCACCTCGCCTGGTGTGGGTGGGAGGCCCAGCAGGTTGATCGTTGCCCGGCGAATCAGCGTGGGCCTGTCGGCCAGGCGAGAAAACCCAAGTCCAGGATCGAGCTGCTCGAGGCGTGACAACAGGAAAGCGTCAACGGGTGTTTTCACCGTGGAGTTTCCCTGCCGGGGGACAGCGCGTCGGATGATCGGCTGGAAGGACCACCAGCCATAATCCTCCTCGGTGAAATAGGGTTCCTCGCCAAGGGTTTCTGGTTCGGGCCTGGCGGTCGGGGCCCCGCCAGCAACCCAGCGTGCGATCAGGTTTATTTCTTCCTCGTCCAGGGATCCCTCTTCCGGGGGCATTTCACCACTCCGGATGCGATCCACAAGATGGCTTTCGGCCACCTTGCCCGGGATGATTGCCGGTCCGGATTCTCCTCCGGTCACGATCAACCGGCGGAGCCGCAGGTCCAGCCCACCCTCCCGCTTTCCCGCTTCTCCGTGGCACTGGAAACAGTGGGCCTTGAGGATCGGCCGGATATCCTTCTCGTAGCGAACCTCTGAATCCGCGATGGCCAGGGACGGGAGTCCGGGCAGGATCCAGGAGAGGAGAGTGAGCAGGGCAAAAATTTGAGATGGACCGGTCATCGGGAGGGAGGCCAGGGGCGAGGGAAGGAAACTCGTGACTGTCACAAAGTCGTTTATAGGACACCGTTTCCATTGCCGCAACAGAGACCACGAGGACCATTTCCGGAGCATCTTTATCGCCTTGAACAGGCAGCCGGGATCTTCCTTGCCAGGTGGAAAAACCTGCGCCCTGGCTCCTGTTTTCAAGGACTTTTACTTTTCCAGGATGGGAGAAGTGCCCCATTTCTGTCTGCTACAATAAAGCCGGTAGAGGGAGCATGGCAGGTGATTTCCGGAGTTGACGCAGGATCATGTTGAACATCGGTAGCTTCCCAACACGAACATGCAGTGGTATCAGCCGTCGCTCGTTCCTGCAGCTTTCCAGTGCCATACCACTGGGGCTGGGAATGTCCCGGCTGGGTGAAGCAGCGATCCAGGATCGTAATGGTGCGCCACCGCGGGCCAAGTCGGTACTGTTTGTGTTTCTCTGGGGGGCGCCGAGCCACCTGGATACATGTGACCCCAAGCCAGATGCTCCTGCCGAATACCGTGGGCCTTTTGCCAGTATCCCGACCCGTACCCCGGGCGTCCATTTCACCGAGATGTTACCGCGGATGGCCAGCCGCAGTGACCGTTACACGCTGCTTCGTAACCACGTGACCAGTGCTCCTGGCCACCCGGATGCGGGGACCGTGGCGCTCTCCGGGTTCGAGGAGAATCCCAAGCCGGTGCAGCCCAACTTTGGGTCGATTGTGGCCAAGCACCGTGGATCTGCCGGCCGCCTGCCCGCCTTCATGTCGATTGCCAATGGGACGGTGATGGACGGTGCCCGGAAAATCGAGGCCTATGGCGGTGGAACACTGGGATCGGTTTATGATCCGTTCATGGTGGGCTGTTCCGAGCGGGGGGACGTGAACATGCCGGCACTGAAACTGCTGGAGGATATCAACCCGTTACGGATTTCCGATCGTCGCCAGTTACAACAACAGCTTGAAGGCGTCCCGCGAGCGCTGGATGCACGTGATGTCGCTTCCTGGAACAGGACGTCCCGCCAGGCCTACCAGCTTTTGACCGATCCAAGATCCCGGGATGCGTTCGACCTGGCCCAGGAGTCGCCCGCTACCCGGGCCCGCTACGGCCGCTCGGTGTTTGGGCAGAGTGCCCTGCTCTCGCGGCGACTGGTGGAAGCCGGGGTGCCTTATATTCAGCTTAACTATGCCAGGCACGTGGAAGCGATCACGCCCGGCTTCGAGTTTGGCTGGGACACGCATATCTATAACTTTGAGCTTTTGCAGGATCAGCATTGCCCAATCCTCGATCGTGCCTTTAGCGCGCTGCTGGATGATCTTTACGAGCGGGGCCTGATGGATGATACGCTGGTTATCTGCATGGGGGAATTTGGCCGCACTCCGAAAATCAATGTCCGTGCGGCCCGGGACCACTGGCCGCAGTGCTATTACTCTATCTGGGCCGGGGCGGGTATCGAGCCGGGACGTGTGATCGGCATGAGTGATGCACGCGGAGAACATCCGATCAGCGATCCTGTCACGCCGCTGATGGTGGGGACGACGATTGCGGAGCTGGCAGGCGTGGATACCCAGGCCCGTGCGGAAATGCGGGTGCTTCAGGAGGGACGTGTGATCGATGGGCTGCTCTAGGCTCCAGGCGACTGTTGCCCTGCTGGTTACCGCTGCCATGGCTAGCCAGCTCGCGGCTGTTGAGCCGGTCCGTCTCACGCATGACGGCCGGATGAAATTCACCCCGGTCTTTATTAACGGGGGGGAGGACCTGGTCTTTGTCGAAATCCAGGATCCCAAATTGTACCGGCTGCAGCAGCTGAAGCTTGCAGGGGGCGCGGTCACGCCGGTTCACAAGACGGTGAGTGCCCAGGAATTTGATCCTGCCTACTCGGCCGATGGAAAATACTATGCTTACCTCAAGGCAGTCGGGGCGCTCAGCGTGGGAATGGTGATCAGCTCGCGGAAGCAGGCCGACGAGGTTCAGCTGGCACCGGGACAGGGTTTTAGTGGTTATCGTAACCCGGCAATTTCACCGGACAGCTCCCTGGTACTCTTTTCCTTTGCCGAGGAGGGCAGGCAGGACATCTTCTCGGTGGATATCAAGGGAAAAAACCGCGCGGCCCTGACCGGGGGCAAGGGGATCAATCTCTGGCCTGATTTTTCCCCCGATGGCAGCCGGGTGGCGTTCTGTTCCACGCGGGACGGAAATTTCGAGCTTTACCTGATGAAACCGGATGGTAGCGAGATCACCCGGATCACGCAGAACCCCTTCCAGGATTTGCGACCCCGTTTTTCACCCGATGGGAAAAGGCTTGCCTTTGTCAGCCACCGGGACGGCAATTTCGAGGTCTACCTGGTCAACAGCGACGGCTCCAACCTGCAGCGGGTTACCGAGCACGAGGAGCGGGATGACTACCCGGCCTGGAGTCCTGACGGAAAGTCGCTGGTGATTGTCTCGGAAAGGGAGGGAGAGCATGACCTCTACCGGGTGGCGGTGCCTTCCTACCATGGACCCGGGCCGGGGGTTCCCGCCTCACGTCCCTGATCCAGTCAGCTAACCGCGTCAAGCTCGTGGATTGCCTCGCCAAACGGCAGGATGGGCATCGGGCGACCAGAGAGATCCGGGAAGGTGTGCTCGGGGTTGATGCCGAGATGCTTGTAGACGCTTGCCCAGAGGTCATTCGGCGTGAGTGGCCGCTGGACCGGTTCTTCCCCCCTGGTGTTGGTAGCCCCGATCACCTGGCCCGTTTGCATCCCGCCGCCGGCGACGAGCATGCTCATCGCACTTGGCCAGTGGTCACGCCCCGGCTGGTCGACCTTGGTCTGCGTGCCCGGCCGGACGGTGATCCGGGGGGTTCGGCCGAACTCACCCGTCACCACGAGCAGGACTCGCCGGTCCAGGCCACGGGCATAGAGATCCTCGACCATCGCCGTGATCACCTGGTCATAGATCGGGAATCGGACCTCGGCGTCCTTGAAGAGATGACAATTGACGGCATGGCTGTCCCAGTTATAAACGCCCCACTTGGGCATCGGGATTCCGGAGACGTAAGGGTTCTCCATCACCACGGTCACCCAGGGGACTCCCGCTTCCACCAGCCGGCGGGCCAGGATAGCACGTTGCCCCCACTCGTGACGGCCATAGCGGTCTCGCAGTGAATCTTCTTCCTGGGAGAGATCAAATGCCTGGCGTGCCCTGGAGGATGTGATCATCGCCAGGGCCGACTGGTTAAAGGTATCCATCGAGTCCATCAACCTGCTCCCGTCCACATCCCGTCGCAACTGGTCCAGTTCGCTCAGCAACGAAACGCGATCCGTCAGTCGTTCCTCGAACAGGCCGCTGGAGAGAGCAAGGTTCTGGACCTTGAAATCCTTGGAATTGGGGTCGTCGGAAATCCGGAAGGGGTGCGTCTCGGCACCGAGGTAGGCGGAGCCAAAACTGAAGACGTCGATCGGGTTGACGCGGCCATTGCCAAGCACGATGTAGTTGCAGAGCCCGCTGGGATTTGTCTTGTCCTCGAGCATCTTGGCAGCCATCGAGCCGACCATCGGGGCATCGTTAACGAAGCCGGTGGGGGTCGCCGGCTTGCGGCCGGTCAGGAACCGCTTGTGGCCACCACCATGGTCGGCAAACTCGTGGGCACAGGAACGGATCAGGGTGTACTTGTCAGCAATCCTGGCATGCTCAGGCAGGAGCTCGCAGACGTCCATGCCGGCCACGTTGGACTGGATGGGGCGAAACTGGCCCCGGTAATCGGCCGGCGCATCCGGCTTCATGTCATAGGTTTCCATGTGCGGGGGGCCGCCCGGCAGCCAGACAAAAATCACCGACGTGTCGGGAGTGGAACTGCCCTGGGATGAAAGCGCCCGGGCTTCAAGCAGGTGGGAAAGCCCCAGTCCTCCCAGGACCCCGCCTCCAAGCTGCAGGACGTTTCGGCGATTCGGCTGTTTTCGTGTCCGCTGGTTCATGGTTTCAAGTTTAGCATTTGAAAGGGCGGTCCACCAAGGTTATTGTCGGCATCCTGGCTCCGGATCACGCTGAAAACTCTTGCCTCAGGACACAACCTTATGGATGAAGCTGGGCTACAATAGCGGACGATGTGGAACTGTGTCTTGCTGGTGGGGGAATTATGAGATCCTGGGTAATTGCTCTTTTTCTGGGCCTGCTGTCGGTCTTGCTGCCGGGGGAGATGAACGGCCAGGGGCCGACGATCTCGATTCATACACCGATGTCCCCCCCCGGGTGGGCACTGCTCGAGCGGCAGTTGATCGAGACCAACACGCAAGCCTGCCGCGAGTTCTTCGAGAAGTACTTTGACGAGCGTGGTTACCTGCTCTGCGTGGAACGCTGGGGTGGGAACGACGGCCCGGATGACGCCATCGAGAACGTGGCCGACTGGCCGATCCTGCATGCACTTGGGTCGGATGACTCGATCCTCGAGATGTACAAGAAAGCCTGGGAGGGACACCTGCTGCAGTACACCGAGGCCAGGACGACGGATGTCCCCTTCGCCCGGGACGGGATGTACTACAAGGAATTTCCCACGATGATGGACTGGATGCACAACGGCGAGGGCCTCCGCGTGTTCAACCTGCAGGGACTCTCGGATCCCTATGACATCCAGCTGGGGCACCGTGCCCGTCGTTTCGCCGGCTTCTACATGAACGAGGATCCGGGAGCTCCCAACTATGATCCGCAGCACAAGATCATTCGCAGCATGTTCAATGGCAGCCGGGGACCGCTGATGCGGAAGGCGACCGGTCTGGACTGGGCCGGGGATCCGATCGAGATAGAAAACCGCTTTCGCGCCGGCCATGGGGAACGCAACTATGCCGAGATGATCGCGCACTTCAAGGATTACAACGACATCATCGGCGACCATCCCCAGAACATGAGTGCCACCACGCTGGCAGCCAATGCCTACATGCTTGCTGGGGAAGTGAAATACCGGGACTGGCTGCTGGAGTATGTTGATGCCTGGCTCGAGCGGATGGTTACCAATGATGGCATCATCCCGACCAACATCGGGCTGGACGGTACGATCGGTGGAGCGACCGATGGGAAGTGGTACGGGGGTGTCTATGGCTGGGGTTTCACGGTCGAGGTACCCCAGACCGGTGAGATGGCCCATCGCAACCGGGTTCAGAGGGGCCTGATCGGTTTTGGAAATGCCTACCTGTTGACCGGCCAGCGGCGCTATATCGATGCCTGGTCCAGGATGATCGATCTTATCAACGCCAACAAGAAAGTGGTCGATGGCAAGGCGCTCTACCCGCGGATGTATGGCGATGACGGCTGGTACGCTTACGCGCCTGGTCCCTGGTCGGAGGGCGCGCTGGAGTGTTACTTCTGGACCCTCCAGCCGCACGACCACGCGCGGGTTTCCGGGAACAGCTGGATTGCTTACCTGGATGGAAAAAACCCGGGTTTCCCGGAATCGGCCCTGCGGGGCGACCTTGCCACGATTCGTCAGAAAGTGGCAGGAATGAGGGAGGATGAAACCACCCCCGATACTCGCCTGGCCGATGATCCGATGAAGTTTAACCCGGCCACGGTAGGGACACTTCGCCAGCTGATGATGGCCGGGCTGGACCCGGGGCGCGGGGCCGCGCCGCTGCACTGCCGACTGCGCTACTTTGACCCGCTCCGGCGGAGGGCTGGTGTGCCGGAGGACGTGGCGGCACTGATCGACCAGATGACCGACAGCCAGGTGCGAGTGACGCTCGTGAATACGAACCAGCTCGTGGCCCGCAGGGTGGTCGTGCAGACAGGTGCCTACGGGGAACACCAGTGCAGGAAGGTGACGCTTGGCGACCAGGCGACAGCCGTGGATGGGACTGCCTTTACCGTGGTGCTGGCTCCCGGCGCCGGGGCGCAGCTGACGATTGAAACCGATCGTTATGTGAACCAGCCAACCCTGGTCTTTCCCTGGGACCGCTGGATGATCGGGAAGTAAGGGTTTGAGGAGATTGCCATGCAACGGGTTGCCGCCGAGCCACTGGTTTATGAATTCAGCCGACACCTGGCGCCCCGCGTGACGATCCAGCCTGGAGAGGACCTGCTGGTGGAATCGGAGGATGCCCTCTCCGGACAGCTCAGGACCAGCGAGGACCGTCGGGACAAGAGGGCGGTGCCCAAGAGCAACCCGGTGGCCGGTCCGATCCTGGTCGAGGGGGCCGAGCCGGGAGATGCCCTGGCCGTCACGATCCAGGACATTCGTCCTCGCGATGACCAGGCGGCGACCTATACGGGGCACCCGGGCAGGCTGGCCGAGTGGCTCGGCAGCGAGCAGCCCTCGCCGGCCCGCATCTGTCCGATCCGCGACGGCCAGGTCTACTGGAATGACAGGACACCGATTCCTTTTGCGCCGATGCTCGGTTGCCTGGGAACAGCACCGGAATGGGGAGTCGCGTCGACACAGCCGGCGGGAGCCCATGGTGGAAACATGGACCTGGTCGAGGTCTGTCCCGGGTCGGTCGTCTTTCTGCCAGTCTTTTGTTCCGGGGGCTACCTTTACCTGGGAGATGCCCATGCGGCCATGGGACATGGGGAACTCTCCGGGACCGGGTTGGAGATGGCCGCGGAAACAACGATCACCGTCGACCTTCTGAAGGAGAAGCAGCTGGCGGGTCCGCGTATCGAGTCGGATGAGGAGATCATGGCGGTAGCGACCGGCTGCCCGATGGAACGGTCGGTTGCGGCGGCCTACGCGCAGCTGATCCTCTGGATGGAAGAGGATTACAACTGGGATCGCTGGCATGCCTATGACCTGTTGACCCACGTCGGTCAGGTCTCGGTCGGTTATTACGGGATTGGTACGGTGGCTGCCAAGATCCAGAAACAGTATCTCGCTGGCTGAAAGGATGGTAGAGCCGGATGCTCGTTGGCTATCTCAGTGATGAACAGCATGTCGCCATCGCCGGGGCCTGGGTGACACTGGAGAACGAGTCCGGTCGCTGGGATCTTCGCTCGCAGGCCGATGGTGCCCTGCTGGCGGATGTCGCCCCGGGGGAATACCAGGTCACGCTGAACCATGCTGATTTTGGCGGCAAACGTGTTACGGCGACGATCCACGAGGATGCTCCCTGCCAGTTCCGCCTGATGTCCGATAGCCTGGTCGGTTACATGTGGCCCAAGTGGGTCCGCGCGGGCCAGGGGAGTGAGTACCGGATTCACTCCAGCGAGCCTTTTCGCCTGGATCTCTACCGTTATGGCTGGGAGAAGAAGCTGGTCCGAGAGCTTGGCTGGTGTGATGAACACGGCCCAGGGGCGATGCGACAGGTGGCCCCGGACACCGACTTTACCCGGACCGGAATGCAGTGGAACCAGGTGGGGCACACGATCGAGTTTCAGAAGCACCGGGTGGAGGCACCCTCCCAGAGCGGGCTTTATTTTCTGCATGCCCGCACTGCCAGTGGCCGCTTCTTTTCTTTTCCCTGGATCGTCTCCCCGGCCGAACCCTGTTCGGAGATTGCCGTGATGACCTCCAATATCACCTGGAATGCTTACAACAACTATGGGGGCCGCAGTAACTACTTTAACCAGGACGGCCTTCGCGATCGTCCCGTTGTCTACTCGCGGCAGGATATTGAACGGTATACCCGGCCCGGGCTCTGGCCCTACGAGGATCGTTCGGCACCGTTATCTTTTGAGCGGCCGGAACTGGCGAGTTGTGTCCCGGAGCATGCCAGCATTACCGACACGATCTCGGGTCGCATGCAGTCGGCTTTTGCCCCGGGGGAATGGCGGCTGCTGGGCTGGCTGGAACGCGAGAAATTCAGCTACGACCTCTACAGTGAAACGGAACTGCATTTTGGCACCCTGCCGCTGGAGCACTACCGGGTCCTGGTGCTCAACACGCACCCCGAGTACTGGTCGCTGGAGATGTACCAGCGGGTCAAGAGATGGGTTCAGGAGGAGGGAGGACGGCTGGTTTACCTGGCAGGTTGTGGACTTTATGCCGAGGTGGAGTTTGTGGATGAGTCAACCATGCTCTGTTGCCGCGAGGGAGAGACCGAGTTGCGGGGAGAATCCGAGGCCAGCCTGCTGGGGGTTGCCTATTCCCATGAGGGCTTTCAGAGCGGTGCCCCCTACCGGGTCCTTGATGGTGATCACTGGGTGTTTGACGGCACGGGACTGGAGACCGGAAGCTGCTTTGGTTTCCAGAGCCTGCACGAGCGCTGCCCGGGAGGGGCCTCGGGGCATGAACTGGACAAGGTTGGCCCGGCCTCTCCGGCCGGCCTCGAGCACCTTGCCAAGGGAGATAATCCTGGTGGGAGTGGTGCGGACATGGTGCTTTACCAGACAGAGAGCGGGGGCGCTGTCTTCTCGGCAGGATCTCTCTGCTGGACACTTTCCATCCCGGTGGATGAGGGGGTGTCGAAAGTCACGGCCAACGTGCTCCGGCGTTTCCTGGACAGCGCCTGGCTTTCCTAGCCGAACAGTTCGTCCAGGACACGCCCACCCTGGGATAGCGGCACCGGCTGTCCCTGCTTGTCGAGCAGGGGCTGATGGGGATCGATTCCGAGAGTGTCGAAAATTGTCGCGCTCAGATCCTCGGGACTGACCGGATGTTCCAGTGGATAGGCTGCATGCCGGTCCGACTGTCCATGCAGAAGACCGTTCTGAATACCGGCCCCGGCCAGCAGTGCCGGGAAGCAGTAGCTCCAGTGATCCCGACCATCAGGGTTGCCACGATTGATGAACTGGGGGGTGCGTCCCATTTCGCCAAGACAGACAACCAGCGTCTCGTCCAGCAGCCCGCGGTCTTTCATGTCCGAGAGCAGGGCGGAGAGTCCCTGGTCGAGTCCGGGAAGGAGGTGGTTTTTCATGCTGCCGGTGAGTTCCTCGTGGGAATCCCAACCCGCGGCGGCGCCGTCGGTCATGTCCCAGATGACCGTGACGAATCGCCCCCCGGCCTCGATCATCCGCCGGCCCATCATCAGGGATTGCCCAAACAGGTTTCTGCCATAGCGGTCCCTGAGAGGGCCTGGTTCCTTGCGGATGTCCAGGGCAGTACGGAGATCACTCGATACCAGCATCTCCAGTGCGGCTCGCCGGACATCAGAAAACCGTGCCACATTCAGGGCATCTCCCAGCCGGCGACGTTGGAGCTCGAATTGCTCCAGCAGTCCCTGTCGGTGGTGGAGACGGTCCAGGGTCATCCCGCTACCTATTTCCAGTCCCTGGAACTTGAATTTCAGTTCTTCATCGGTGCAGTCCCGAAAGTAGGGGTTATCGCCGCTCTTGCGTTTGTGAATACGTGTGGCAAAGGCGTTGTACTGGGAGCCGAGCCAGCCGGCGTACTGGCCGAGCCGGTCATACTGGCCCCCGAGCTGGATCTCGCCATGCCGATTGGGGAGGTAGATATAGCTGGGGATGGTGCCTGCCTGTCCGCTGCCGGCCCGCCGATCAAGGTGCTCAATGACCGATCCCATGGAGGGCCAGTCGTTGGGCGCGGCATTGACGTTCGAAGGCCCCCGTTCTGCGGGTGGCATGGGGTGGCCGGTCTGGATGTAATGCGACGCATTGTGGTCATTTTGGGAGTGGTTCAGTGTCCGAATCACACAGTACTGGTCGGAACAGTCTGCCAGCATGGGAAGGTGTTCACAGATCCTGATTTCGGGATTGCGTCCCTGGATGGTCTTGAAGGGACCACGGATTGCCAGCTCGGCATCCGGTTTCATGTCAAACGTCTCCAGCTGGCTTGGTCCACCGAAGAGGTAGATGAAAAGCACCGATCGGGCACGAACTTTCCTGCCCAGCTGGGTGGATTCCGCCTGCAGGAGATCGGGCAGGTTCAATCCAAGCAGCCCGGCACCCCCGACCTGGAGTAACTCCCGGCGAGTCAGCCCGTGACAGCCGCGGCGTGGATTACTAAGGATTGAGAGCATGGCAATGGACCGGCAGGTGACCTGGCTTGTTAATAGGACTCAATATTACCGTCGATCCGCTAGACAGTCACGCTTGACCTGGTTTTTTATAATCACAAGATGAAGGATTTTTCTTCATTCCAGGCAGACGTTTTTCCCTTTCAGGTATTCGACCGGTATACTGGGAGAGCAGCCTCGAAAGGGGCTGGCCGGTCATCCTGATCGGCTGCATCCCACTGGATACCTCCTGGCAGGAAAACATACCATGTCCGAAAAAACAGATCCCCGTCGATGTTCTGATTGTGAAAGCTCCCTTGACCGCCGCCAGTTCCTTGCCACCACGACTGCCGCGGCGGTGGCCACCTCCGCTTCTTCCCTGCTTGTCGGGGATCTGCTCCAGGCGGCACCGAAGCCAAGTAGTGCCGCTGAGACGATCGTGCGTGAGTTCTATGCCACGTTGAGTGATGAGCAGAAGAAGGAAGTTGCCCTTCCCTGGGATGACTCGCGGCGAACCAAGATCAATGCCAACTGGCACATTACCAAGGCACAGATCGATACTTTCTTTACCAAGGCCCAGCAGGACCTGATCCAGCGGATCGTGAAAGGTGTGACCTCCGAGGATGGTTACGACCGGTTCCTGAAGCAGATGGAATACGATGCCGGAGGTATCGGGGAGTACTCGGTCGCCCTGTTTGGTGACCCCACCAAGAAGCCCTTTGAATTTGAACTGACCGGTCGCCACTTGACCCTGCGTGCCGACGGGGACAGCACACCGGGTGCTGCCTTCGGCGGTCCCATCGTCTACGGGCATGGAGAAGAGGGGAATACCAAGCAGAACCTGTTTTTCCATCTCACCGAGCGGGCCAACGAGGTCTTCAAGGCGCTGGACGGGAGTCAGCAAAAGCAGGCCCTGCTGTCGGATGCACCCGCCGAGGGAGCAGTCAAGTTGCGTCCCGAGAACCGTGAGATCCCCGGGATCGCCGGAAGTGAACTCTCCACGGATCAGCAGGAACTGGTCACGGCCGTCTTCAAGGATATTATCGGTTCCTACCGGGAAGAGGATGTCAAGGAAGCGATGTCCATCTTCAAGGCGGGTGGTGGCGTCCAGAAGACACGGATTGCCTTCTACCAGGCAGAAGACCTGGGCAATGACAAGGTCTGGGATATCTGGCGACTGGAAAGCCCCACGGTGGTCTGCCACTTCCGTGGTGCCCCCCATGTACACGCCTACATTAACGTTCGTCGCCGGGATGCGAACGGTTAATTTAAAAAGCAGCTGAGTGGGACAGGACAGCCTGCGTGGTCGACTGCGCGGCCGACATGTCCGCGCCAGGGTCTCGTGAAGAAACAGGTCGACGTGGAAAGGGAATCGACTCATGACAGGATTAAGTGACAGGACTGCCCAGCTGGTGGGTACGTCGGTACAACCACGACGTGCATTTCTCAAGCAGGCTGGTGCGCTGGCCCTGGCGACATCCTGCATCCCGCTGCCTGAAGGAGCCAGTGCAGCAGCCCGGGCTGGCAAGCAGGTTCCCGAGACCCTGGTTACTCGTCTTTACGAATCCCTGGATACCAAGCAGAGAAAGGAAGTCTGTTTCGACTGGGATCACGTCGCTCCCAACCAGGGACTGCTGCGAACGAGGCTGGAGAACAACTGGAAGATTACCAGGCCGTCGATCAAGAGCAGTTTTTTTACTGCCGACCAGCAGGTGTTGATCCGGGACATCTTCAAGGGGATGACCAATCCTGCCTGGCTCGAGCGATGGGACCAGCAACTCAAGGATGACGTGGGGGGATTTGGAAATAACCAGTCGATCGCCATTTTCGGAGAACCGGGAACCGATACGTTCGAGTTTGTTCTGGCCAGCCGGCACATGACGCAGCGGTGTGATGGGAACAGTGCCAAGCATGTCGCTTTCGGCGGACCGATCCTCTATGCCCACGAGGGGGAGGGGACATTTGAAGAAGCGACCCACCCCAGTAATGTCTTCTGGCACCAGGCACTGGAAGCCAACAAGTTGCTGGAGATGTTCAATGGCAGGCAGCGGGAGCAGGCCCTGGTTGTCAAGGGAATGCCGTCGGAGGAACTGGTTGGTTTTCGTGGCAGGAAGGGCACGTTTGATGGTCTGCCCGTCACTGAATTCTCACCCGATCAGAAAGAACATCTGCAGGGAGTCCTGCAGCTGCTGCTGGAGCCATTCCGCAAGTCAGACCAGGACGAGGTGACCCGGTGCCTGAAGGTCCAGGGGGGCCTGGATAAATGCCACCTGGCTTTCTACAAGGAAGGGGACCTGGGGGACGATGGCATCTTCGACAACTGGCGGCTGGAAGGGCCGTCCTTTGTCTGGTACTTCCGTGGTGCGCCGCATGTGCATGTCTGGATCAATGTGGCAGACCGGGCGGATATCAAGTTGAACTCGTACCAGAATTCCGTGGGTGTCTGATCCGGTTGGAGGATGCATGGCCCGCATTTACTGGCTGCCATTTTCCCTGCTGCTCTGTGCCCTGCTCCCCCCGGTGCTTTTTGCACAGGAGGATCTGCCGGTCAGCCAACTGGGGGTCGATGTGGTCACGCTTGCTGACGGCCAGCAGCTTCGGGGGGTCGTTTACTCTCGCTCCAAAAGAGGTGAGCTTGTGCTGGCGGTGGATCGCAGCTGGCTGAAGGAGGCCCTGCCTCCGTTCTATTCCCGGCAGCAGCAGCTGGAGAAGCAGCGCCAGGAGCAGATCCGGGAGCAGATCCTGCCGCGACTCGATGCCTGGATCAAGCGGCGAGAAGGAAACAGGCAATTGTTACTTTACCTGGAGGAGCAGCGAAAGCGGTTAAGCCAGCCGGCAGGAGATAACCCGCCTCGCGCTGTGGAGCCGGGTTTTATTTTTGTCGAGTTGGCGGCCAGGGATGTTCGTCGCACTTTTGTTCAGCCGGTGGAGAGGAAGCAGGTGGCCATGGTCGCCTGGCAGGAACAGCTGGTAAATGTCAGCACGCGCACGGTCACGTCGCTGGCCGGAGAACTGAAAGAGAGGGAGGTTGTCGATATCGCTGGACAGCGAGTCAATCTTTCTTTCCAGCTCCCGCCACTTCCGGATGATGCCAGGCAGTGGGCAGTGCGAATGGCAATTGTTGAATACCTTTTCGGTATCCATGTGAGTTTCCAGGGGAGCGGATCTGTGATGGTCAGGACGGATGAAAAAGCAGCGATTCCGGACGCCGGGCAGATGATTGCCAAGATGCTTGAGCAACAGCTCTCGCGGCAACTTGCCGACCTGTTCCCCCGGGGGAGACCTGCTGCCGAGAAGCCGTGGCAGCAGCAGGTGATCCAGGTTGCGGATGCGGAGCAGGTGAATGCAGCCCGCGTGCTCTTGCTCAAGCAGGATATGCGGGCACAGCGGGTGACGGTGGAATCGCATTTCCTGGCCAGGATGCCGACGGGCCGCTGGGAAGATGTTGCCCTGCACCGGCAGGTGGTCGTTGTGGGAGGGGCGCAACCGGAATTGCAGGCGAGGGTGGAAGCGGATCCGCAGGTGCAAAAGGTGCTGACAGTCTTTGCAGTGCTGGGGCTGGAGAAAAATGATCCCCGTATCCAGCTGGCGTTGCGATTCGGGGTGGCAACCGATCTTGCCCTGCAGGGAGTAAACAAGCAGCTTGGTGAGGCCCAGCTTCCTTTTGGCCAGCAGCTGGAAAGACCGCCGGTGAAGCTGGAACGATGAGCCTAGCCTTCCAGGGCTGCGGGCGTGGCGGGATAACAACCCAGCTCGATGTGGTTGCCATCCGGGTCACAAAAGAAAAGCTGTGTGACGTTGGTGGCCGGCACGTGGCTTTCCCGGTAGGGGATGCCGTTCTCCTTGAGCACGGCGCGGGCCGCATCGATATCCGGGACGTGGTAGGCGATATGGTCCGTGCGGGTCTGGACCTCGTCGGTTTCCGGTGCCGTGGCATCACCCGGCTCGATCAGGTGGATCTGGACACCGTAATTAAAGAGCCATGCGCCCGGGAAAGTGAACTCGGGACGCTCGATTTCCGTGAAACCGAGTACCTCGCGGTAAAACCGGCGAGAGGCTTCCAGGTCATGCGTGAGATGGCTGATGTGGTGTACGGCGTTGATCGGAAGAGAGCTTGTCATGGTTTTTTCCAGGAGGCTATTCAGTCACCACGCCAGGGCACTGTGATTTCAAGGCGGCGACGACGTGGTCGACAATTACTTCCAGGCCGATGTCCTGGTTGATCTGGGTAAAGACAAAGGGGCCATCCCCCCGCATCGCGGTACTGTCCCGTTCCATGACCGAGAGATCTGCTCCCACGGCCTCGGCAAGATCCACCTTGTTGATTACCAGCAGGTCGGACTGGGTGATGCCGGGGCCACCCTTTCGAGGGATCTTGTCACCGCCTGCCACGTCGATGACATAGATCGTGTAATCGGCAAGTTCCCGGCTGAAATCGGCAGCCAGGTTGTCCCCGCCGGACTCGATGAAAAGGATGTCGGGCTGGAAGCTGCTGGAAAGATCCTCCAGGGCCAGCAGGTTCCCGGAGATATCCTCGCGAATCGCTGCATGCGGACAACCGCCAGTCTCAACGGCCTGGATACGTTCTGCCTCCAGGGCCTCGTGTCGAAGAAGGAACTCGGCATCCTCCCTGGTGAAGATGTCATTGGTCACCACGGCGATGTTGAACGGATCACGCATTGCCTTGCAGAAGGCCAGCAGCAGGGCGGTCTTCCCGGTTCCAACGGGACCGCCGATTCCTACCGTAAAGGCGCGCTGCTGGTAATCCCGGTCAGGGAGGGGCTGGCTCCGGTCGGCAAACACACCGGGATGTTCCATCTGCTCATGGGTGTGACCGTGGTCATGACGATGGTCATGGTCATGGTCGTGGTCGTGGACGAGGTCGTGGTCGTGGTCGTGCATCAGTATGGCTCCACAAGGCAAATGTGAACGTATTGTAATGCGGTCGGTCTAGCTCTGGAACAGGCGGGAGTAAAGTCGGTCATGGTTGACCTGCAGGATCTCGACGAGAGGCGCTGTCTGGGAAAGATCTTCTAGCTGGAGATCGTCAGATTGCTCAATTGCCTGAGCCAGTTCGGGGGAGAGTTCCACGATCAGCCGCTGGCCTGCATGGGGGCCGATGATGTTCAGCCGGATCGCGGCAGAAACCAGGTCGCGCAGGAATGTATAGAGGAAGACCTGCAAGGCCTTGTCCAGTGGTATTTCCATCTGGCTGGCGAGAAACCCAAAGACGGGCGCCAGGTGGGCTGGTAAGTCCTGCTCCTGTACTTGTTTTCGGAGCTGGCCAATGGCCGCCACGTCAAAGACACGGGAAGCCGTTGAGAGCAGGGCTCGTCCCTGGACCGAACTGGCTCGCCTGGCCACATGGTTGCTTAGGACAGCGCCGGAGAGCTTGTCGATTTCGGCAAACGCGTCGGTTTTCCGGTAGGCAGCAATGATCAATGGCAGGGTCCCAAAAGCTGCCTGCCGAAGGACTGTTTCCAGGTAGTTTTTAAGGCTTTCCGGGGACTGGACCTCTCCCCAGTTCCTGGCTGCCTCGATTCCACCGGAATGGGCAAAAGAGCCACTCGGGAAGGCTGAATCTGCTAGCTGAAGTGCTAGTATTTCGATTTTTTGGGTGTCTGGCATGAAAGCAAGCTTACCTATTTTACCTAGTTAATATAACGATACCGACTTGCTTAAGTGGTCTGAGAAAATCATCCGAAACGCCAATATCGTGTCAATCTGCACCATAAAACAACGCGAAATTGACTGTAGCACGTTGACTTGTCTGAAAAGACGTTTGTTGGGTTGTTCTTGCGTGCGGCATGTGTAGGCGGCGCCGAGCAACCTTTTTAATATCCACGGTTTCCTTAAAAGTGAGAAGGCCATTACCATGAAAACAAATTTTAGCAAATGCACTTGGGTGTTTTCGCTTTTTGCGATGACCCTTTTTGTGTCCCAGGCCATCATGGCCCAGGATGAAGGCCGTACCAAGCTGGATTGGGGCGATTGGCCCGGTTCTGTGTCGGTAGGTGCCGGCGTCCGGACCAGTTACAATACTGGCGATCCTCTTGGGAAGACCAACGATTTCAACATCGACAACGCTCGCTTGTACGTCAATGCGACGGGTCACGATATTCTTGGTCTGGAACTGAACTTTGACGTTAACAACGCTCAGGGTTTTGGAGCTGGAACCACCGAAGCTGGTGAATTCCGTATCCTGGATGCCATTCTCAAGGTGGAATTTGGCGATCTGGTTAACATCTGGATGGGGCGCATGATTGCTCCTAGTGATCGTGCCAACCTGAGTGGTCCGTTCTTCCAGAACAACTGGTCGTTTCCTTACTCCCAGTTTGGTTACTACAACATCTTCCAGGGTCGTGATGATGGTGTCATGGTTCATGGTTCGATGCGGGAAGGATCCGTTGAGTATGCTCTTGGTGTCTTTGACGGGAACAATGGTACCGTCAACGACGAGATGATGGTTGCTGGTCGGTTTAGTGTGAATCTTCTTGAGAATGAAGAAGGTTACTACAATTCCAGCACCTATCACGGAACCAAGGAACTGCTGACACTGGGATTCGCTTTCCAGAACCAGCAGGATGCGATTGCCGTTGGTACGGACTACGACGCCTATAACTTCGACCTGCTCTACGAGCGGCCGACAGCAAGTGGCGGCGTGGTTACCCTTGAGGGAGCCTATTACTCCTTCTCCGGGACTGGTACCGAGAATGATGGCCACAGCTACTTCCTGATCGCCAGCTACATGCTGTCGAGCGAGTACTCGCTTGGTGCTCTGACCGGTCGAGTTGTGCCCTACTTCCGTCACCAGGAATTTACCCGGGACACGAACGTGGCTGATCTGGCTGTTCGTAGTAACGACTGGGGTGTTCACTACATCATCCACGGGCACAATGCTCGCCTGACGATGGAATACTCCGATACGGATACGGCAACGACAAGTCAGGCTGACTCCCTCAAGTTGGGGATGCAGCTGCAGTTCTAAGCTTGCTTAATAAAGGGTCAGGAGTCGCCCTCGGGCTTCTCCTGCTCCATAAACGGTGCCTAATTAACCGGCACCAAATGCCTTCAAGCTAGGCAGATACGCCCCGGCGGTGTCATCTCGACACCGCCGGGGTTTTTTCGTTTTCGGGTAAGTAGTGGCCATGAATACACTTGGAGCGGATGGACGTGATTCTCTTTCGGCCTTGGCACCTGATTTGCACTCTCTGGGGTTCCGGTGAGTTCTCTTTCACGAGGTAACTCCAGCCTGACAGAGTATTTTGCATCCCAGTGTTTGACTCGTTTTTCGCGAAAGGCGGAAGGAAAATCATGAAGTATCGATTTAATTTTTTGGCATTATTGTGTGCCCTGCTCCTGGTAATCGGGTGTGGTGGCGAGACGGCTCCTGGACCTGCGGGTGGCGATGACGGGGATACCGGCGTCGAAGAAAATACCGGCGATATGGAAGATCCCGGTGAAGGTGAGGAAGAGGCCAGCGAGGGAGCTTCCCTGGAAGACTCGGATGGCACCATCAAGATCGGTATCCTGCACTCGCTTAGTGGCACGATGGCGATTTCCGAAGTATCGCTCAAGGATGCGGTCGAACTGGCGGTGGAAGAGATTAACGCGGCCGGTGGCGTGCTTGGTAGGCAGGTCGAGACGGTGGCGGTCGATCCAGCCAGTGACTGGGACCTGTTTGCCGAGAAGGCAAAAGACCTGATCCTGACGGAGAAAGTGGCTGTTACTTTTGGCTGCTGGACCTCGGTGAGCCGAAAGTCGGTCTTGCCGGTCTTTGAGGATAACAATGCCCTGCTCTTCTATCCCGTCCAGTACGAGGGAGAGGAACAGTCCTTGAACGTCTTCTACACCGCGGCGACTCCCAATCAGCAGCTGATTCCGGCCGCCGAGTACATGCGGGGCGAGGACGGGGGTTCCTGCAAGAAGTTCTACCTGCTTGGTACGGACTACGTGTTCCCGCGGACTGCCAACAAGGTCCTCAAGGCCTACCTGAAGAGCGAAGGGGTACCCGATGAGAACATCATCGAGGAATACACTCCTTTCCATCACCAGGACTACCAGACGATTGTCGGGAAGATCAAGGAATTTGCCGCCAGTGGCGATGCCTGTGTTCTCTCCACGATCAATGGTGACAGCAATGTTCCCTTCTACAAGGAATTTGCCAACCAGGGTCTGACCTCCACCGATTGCCCGATCATGGCATTCTCGGTTGCCGAGGATGAGCTGCGAGCGATGGATGTTCCACCGCTGGTCGGCCACCTGGCTGCCTGGAATTACTACCAGAGCATTGATACGCCTGAGAACGCCAAGTTCGTGCAGGCTTTCAAGGACAAGTTCGGTGAAGACCGTGTGACGGACGATCCGATCGAAGCCGCCTACTTTGGCGTCTATGTCTGGGCCGCCGCTGCCGAGAAGGCGGGCAGCCTGGCCGTGGACGATGTCCGCGAGGCAGTCTATGGCCTGGAATTCGATGCCCCGGGCGGCAAGAAGCAAATGCATGCCAGCAATCAGCACACGCTGAAGCCGGTTTACATTGGTGAGATCCGTGAGGATGGCCAGTTCGACATTGTCAATGCGAGCGAGGGTCTTGTCTCTCCGGATTCTTACAGTGCCTACCTGTGGCCGGATGGTGATTTTCCGGCACCGACGGGTGGACCCAAGAAGTAGTTCCGGGGTTCTGTACTAACGTCTGCTCCGCTCGAATCTGTAACGAGTCATGGGCAGTCGGCGATTCACTTCGGCGAGGGCATAACGGAATTCCCCTCTCCGGAAACGCCGTCCATCTGGAAAGTCTTCCAGGTGGACGTTTCGTCGTTTAATGGGAGATCCCTCCCTGTCAGTCGAGGAGAGTATGCCGCTGCTGCGCCCCGCATCTTGTTTTTCACTTCTGCTGCTCGGCGCGCTGCTGACCCATGGCACCGTGATCCCCTGCGCTGCAGAGGACGACGAGTCGCTGCGAGTGACCATCAGCCAGCTTGCCGATCCGGAGGCGGAGGTTCGGAATGCCGCAGTCGAGAGGCTGGCTGGTTTGCGGGATCCTCGAATCCTGGCAGTCCTGGAGCATTACAAGGGACGTTCATTGCTGCTCTGGGAGGGACAACTGGCCCTCTGCCCGGAGATGCAGACCGACGACGATGGAAACCGCATTGCACCACTGCAGGATGTCCTCACCGGTGAACCCATCCTGGATGAGGATGGGGAACCGCGAGTGGTCCTCAAGTCGGAAACAACGGAGCTGCTTGTCCGCCGGCCTGATCGCCGGGCACTGGAAGATGCAATCCGGGTGCACGAGCTGTTTGCCGAGGATCTCGACCGGCGACTGGCGGCCGTGCAGCGACTGGGGATGAGCAACAACCCCGGTTTCATTGAGGCCCTCGAGAGTGTTCTGGCAGAGGATGTCGGTATTTCTGATGAGCTTCGATATGCCGCCGAGGAAGGCATCTGGCTGCTGAAACTGGGGGATGCCACGGCCAGCCGGGACTCCTGGATCGAGGCTGCCGGCGAGCTTGCCCGCCTGCATAGTTCCCGCGGATCGACAAGGCTGGTCGACAGGGTCAAAGAGATTGACCAGCTCCAGGCGGATGGCATGTCCGCGGATCTTGAATTGCGGGATTTTTACCAGCAGCAGGTCACAAGCATCAAGACCTACCAGGACCGCGTGGGGCAAGCAAAAAATATCTTCAACGGGATCTCGACCGGGTCGGTCCTGGTCCTGATTGCCCTGGGCCTGGCAATTATCTTTGGCCAGATGGGCGTGATCAACATGGCCCACGGCGAACTGGTGATGCTCGGCGCCTATGCCACCTATGTCACGCAGCTGGTCTTTGGCCACACGCCGGAGGATCCCAACAACTGGTTTTTCGTTGCGGCCCTGCCCATCTCCTTCCTGGTAGCCGCATCTGCGGGACTGTTGATCGAATTCCTGGTCGTTCGGCATCTCTATAAACGTCCACTGGAATCGCTGCTGGCGACCTGGGGCGTGGGCTTGATCCTGATCCAGTTTGTCCGCGCTGGTTTCCCCTGGGCGGAGGCCGAATGGGCCTCCGGGCTTCCCGGTTTTCTTCGCTGGGGTGGATTTGGGGATAATATCGGGGTCAACAGCCCCACCTGGCTGGTCGGCGCGATCAACCCGATGACGGACCTGGCGCTTCCCTACAACCGGCTGTTCATCATTGGCCTGACGATCGTCTCGGTGGCGGGGATTGCCATCATGATGAGGTACACGCGACTGGGACTGAAAATTCGGGCGACCGTGCAGAACCGGGAGACGGCTGCCAGCCTGGGGGTCAACACGCGAAGGACCGACAGTTCCACGTTTGCCATCGGCTCGGGGCTGGCGGGCATCGCCGGCTATGCCCTCACGCTGATCGCGGGGGTGACGCCCGACATGGGGCAGAACTATATTGTCGACTCTTTCCTGGTCGTGGTGACCGGTGGCGTTGGCAAGCTCTCCGGTTCGGTCGCTGCCGGAACGGGGATCGGGGTCATGAACAAGTTTTTTGAGCCGATCACCTTTGGAGGGGCACTCTTCTCGGTGGGGCTTTTTGTCCTGCTGGCCTGCTGGCTCCGGATTGTGATCCGCGCCCGCCGGTCGGAAAAACGCCAGTGGGTATCGGCCCTGGCACTGCCCCCGCTGTATGTCTTCCAGAACTGGAAACAGCGTGGCCTGGTCAAGTTGCTTGTCTTTTCTCTTTCCGGGGTGCTGGTCATGGTACTTGTCTCCCGGTCCAGCTTCGACCACATGGTGGTGATTCGTGGGGAAGGTTCGAACGTGGTGGCTGGACATCGACTTGTTATCTCGGATATGGAGGGAACCAGAAAGGTTTTCGAGTTTTCCGAGAGCGAATCTGCATCGGCTGGTGATTTTCGACAGGTGGTGGTTTTCGAGAAAACCCCGGCGACTGACAGGGAGGTCCTGGCGGTGCGTCTGGCGGTCGAGATTAACGCGTCTGGCCTGCAGGGTGTCGTGGCGGTGGCGGATGGGGACCGGGTCATCCTGCGAGGCAGCCAGGAGGTCATCTTTACCAGCGGGCAGGAATCCCTCGGGCTGTCCTGGAAGACACCGGAAGGTTTCCGTTCCAAGCCCGCGCAGGTTGCCTCCCAGCTTCCAGCTTTTGGGGAGTTCCTTGCCATCCCGGTTCGGACGATCTGGGGCAAGGTGTTTATCCTGATCGTGGTGATGTTGTTTATCCAGTGGCAGCCGGCCGGCCTGTTCCCGCCGCGTGGGAGGCTTGCCGATGAATGACGCCGGCGTGATGCATGCCAGGTTGCTGGGAGAAGACGGTGGAGACCGGACAAGCCGTGTCGATTCCGCCTCCCTGCTGCTGGTGACACTGGGGCTGGGAGTGGTTCCGCTGCTTTACCTGACCGGCAACATGGAGATTGTCCAGGTCAACATGCTGGGACGGTACCTCTGTTTTGCCATCGTGGCAGTCAGCCTGGACCTGATCTGGGGGTACACCGGCCTGCTCTGTCTCTGCCAGTCCCTGTTCTTTGCCCTCGGCGGTTATGCGATGGGGATGTACCTGGCGCACCACGGCGGGCCGGAGGGGATCGTGGATGCGACGGGGTGGAAGATCCCGGGCTGCCTTTTCTATGTTTACCCCGGCGGGGTGGGTGAGACCCAGAAGGACTGGTTGCTTCCGTTCTTCTGGAAACCATTTTTCTGGTTTGAATTTACCGTGATCCTGGGCCTTGTGATCCCGGGACTGGTCGCACTGGTGATCGGCTTCTTCGTCTTTCGCAGTCGTGTGCGGGGTGTTTTCTTTGCCATCCTCACCCAGGCACTGACGCTCGCCGTCTGGCTGGTCTTCAGCATGAACGACATGAAGCTCTGTGGCACAAACGGGATGAACCGCTTTAAACAGGTGGGGCCCTTTTTTGATCCGGACCAGGACGGAAGCATGTTGAAGCTGAGTATCCTGCTTGCGCTCTTCCTGGGAGTCAACCTGTTTTTCCTGTCCCGGGCGATGATCAACTGGATCCGGTCGTTCCTGGCCGACAAGGATCGCCGTCTCCTGCGGGACCCTCTGCTGCTGGGAGCCCTGGCGGTGAGCCTGCTGCTGGGACTGGGGGCGGCCCTCTGGATCAAGGGGTACGTGGTCACCAATTTCCAGGACCTGGATGAGCTTCGCGACCCGAATGTCAAGTTTATCCTTTACCTGGTGACCGTGGCGGTACTGCTGGACGTCTACCTGCTTTGCCGCTTTATCGTTCGCTCGAGGATGGGACGGGTGCTGGTTGCCATCCGCGACAAGGAGAGCCGGTTGCGGTTTTCCGGTTACCGCCCGTACGTCTACAAGGTCTTTATCTTCTCGGTCTCGGCAATGATTGCCGGCCTGGGGGGCATGCTTTACGCACCCCAGATGGGGATCTTTACTCCCACGAACCTGGAACCCAAGGAATCCATCCTGGTGGTCATCTGGGTTGCTGTTGGCGGGCGCAACTCGCTCTCGGGGCCGATCATCGGTGCCCTCTTCGTCAACCTGGTCTACAACTACCTGACAGGCAGTTCGCCGGAGACGTGGCCCTTCCTGCAGGGGGCGCTGTTTGTCGCCGTGGTGCTGGCACGGCCTGACGGACTGGTCAGCCTGAAACGCGACTTCCACTGGTTTGGCAAGGCGCTGGGGATCCCCTCCAGGTCATGGTCACCTCCCGTTCCATCCGGTGCGAGCCGCCCATGGCTGGCCGGTTTCGTGAGCAGTTATGCGAACTTCCGCGGCCGCTCGGGAAGGAAGGAGTACTGGTATTTCACCGTCTTTAACCTGCTTTTCTTGTTGCTGCTGACAGCCGCAGCCATGCTGGTCGACCCCAACGGGTTCGCGCAGATCTTCACCGGCGAGGAGGTGATCGAGACTCCTGATGAGACGATGAAGACGATTACCTGGGTCCTCCGCCTGGTCCTGGTCGGCTACCTGGCGGTGATGCTGATCCCCTATGTGGCAGTCACCGTCCGCCGCACCCATGACGTGGGCGTCTCCGCCTGGTGGCTCATGCTGGTGGTGTTTTCACTGGCTGTCTGGCTGCAGTTACCGATGGCTGGCGTGGACTGGGTGGCGCCTTTCCTGGTAGGGCTGTTCGTGGTGATGAGCCTGGGCGGGACGGCGGAAGCCAACCGGTTTGGCGAGCCGCCCGGCCTGCAAATCGATGTCCGTGATGGCCTCGAGGAAGAGGACCAGGATGCCGGCAGCCTGGACATCCAGGAAAGGCTGCGCCGGGTCGCCAATATTCAGAGGCTGCAGGGGGACAAGCCACAGATCGAGGCTGATATTCTCTCGGTGCATGACCTGACGGTGGTCTTTGACGGCTTCAAGGCACTCGATATCGATGAGTTTCATCTGCCGCACTACATGCTGCAGGTGATCATCGGCCCCAACGGGGCAGGCAAGACCACGCTCTGTGACGTGATCAGCGGAAAGACACGCCCTACAACCGGACGGGTTATCTTCAGCGGGGAGGATATCACCGAGGAGAGCGAGGCGAATATTGCCCTGATGGGCGTGGGCCGCAAGTTCCAGACTCCCACCATCTACGACAGCCTGACCGTCTTTGAGAACATGGAGCTGGCCCTGCCCGACTCGCAGGGTCTCACGCGCAACCTCTGGCGAGGTACGTCGCGCACGGAACGTGACCGCATCATGCAGATGCTCGGTCGGGTTCGGCTGGATGATGATGCCTACCGGCTGGTCAAGTTCCTCAGCCACGGCCAGCGGCAATGGCTGGAGATCAGCATGCTGATCCTTTCTGATCCGGAACTCCTGCTGGTCGACGAGCCGGCAGCCGGGCTGACCGACGAGGAGACCGTGCTGACGGCGGAGCTCCTGCTGGAACTGCAGGAGGATCACAGTATTATCGTGATCGAACACGATATGGAATTTGTCCGACTGCTTAATGCCCCGGTGGTGGTCCTCAACGAGGGCCTGATCATGGCATCCGGATCGATGGAAGAAGTGCAGGCGGACGAGAGAGTCGTGGAGGCCTACCTGGGTCGCTAGCGACCGAGCGGGAATGAAACCATGCTGACAATCAATCAACTCGCTTTCTCCTACGGGTCCATCCGGACACTGCAGGAAGTCGATATGGAGATGAAGCCGGGCAGGATTACCTGCGTGATTGGCCGTAACGGCGTGGGTAAGACCACGCTCCTGAAGAACATCATGGGACTGCTCAAGCCGACCGCGGGCAGCCTGATGCTGGGCCAGCAGGACATCACCCAGCTGGGTGCCAACAAGCGGGCCCATGCGGGGCTGGGGATGGTCCCCCAGGGGCGACAGATCTTTCCCCGCCTGACCGTCGAGGAAAACCTGCTGGTCGGCCTGGAGGCAGATCCTCGTGGCTCGCGGAGGATTCCGCACGAGGTGCTGGAGATGTTTCCCGTGCTGGAGCAGATGCTCAGGCGGATGGGGGGAGACCTCTCCGGCGGACAGCAGCAGCAGCTGGCCATTGCCCGCGCGCTGGTGGGAAACCCCAAGGTACTGCTGCTGGATGAGCCGACCGAGGGCATCCAGCCGAATATCATCCAGCAGATCGGGGAGGTCCTGAGCATGCTGGCCAATGAGCGAGGGGTGACCATCGTGCTGGTGGAGCAGTACCTGGATTTTGTCCGCGAGTTCGGTCATGACTTCTACATCATGAACCGGGGCCGCGTGGTCGCCGGGGGGGAGACCGGCACGCTGACCGAAGAGCTGGTATCCGAGTACCTCAGTGTCTAGCCAACAGGGGCAGAGTCGATGATCGCTTCTCCTCCGGGCCATGGAACGCTGGAACTGCAAAAGGTGGCCGGCCGGACCGTGGTCACCCGGTCGCAGGCCAGCAGCCCGCTCAAGCTGCTCACCCCTCGCCGCCGTCACCCGGCTGCCTGGGTCTATACCAGCACCTTTGGCGGCGGCATGGTGGCCGGGGACAGGACCCACCTGGACATGACACTCCACGCCGGGGCCCGTTGCGTGCTGACCACGCAGGCCTCCAGCAAGGTCTACCGGGACCCGGAAAAGAAAGGATGCCGCCAGTCGCTGTCCGTGGAAGTCGCCGAGGAGGCACTGGTCGTGGTCGCCCCGGACCCGATTACCTGCTATGCGGATGCGATCTTTCAGCAGCGACAGGATTTCCAGCTTGCAGCAACCAGCTCACTGGTGATTGTCGACTGGCTGACCAGCGGCCGGCGGGGTTATGGGGAAGCCTGGGATTTTTCCAGCTACCAGAGTCGCATTGACGTCCACCGTGGCGAACAGCACCTGCTGGCCGATGCACTGCTGCTGGATCCGGAGATCGGACCCCTGGACGGTTCCTTCCGGCTGGGACGCTTTCACTGCCTGGGCCTGATGGTACTGGCCGGACCGCAGGTGGAAACGGCAGCGGCGGCACTGGCCGCGGAGCTGGTAGCACGCCCGGTAGAGCGAGAGGCGGAGTTGATCGAGGCGGTCAGCCCGCACGACTGGGGAGCGGTCTACCGCCTGGCAGGAATCTCCACGCAACTGGTTGCCGACCGGCTTCGCCAGAGGTTATCTTGGCTAGAACCGCTGCTGGGAGCTGCGCCGTGGGAACGCAAATGGTAGTCAGGGGGAGCACATATGCACCTTTCACCGCGTGAAACCGAAAAGCTGATGCTGCACCAGGCCGGTGTGCTGGCACAGAAGAGATTGGCCCGTGGCCGCCGGCTGAATTATCCCGAGGCGGTCGCCCTGATCGCCTGCCAGCTGCTGGAGATGATCCGGGATGGCCGCTCGGTAGCCGAGCTGATGGACACGGGCCGGCAGCTGCTGGGCCGTCGCCAGGTGATGGCGGGTGTGCCGGAGATGATCGCCGAGGTGCAGGTCGAGGGGACGTTCCCGGACGGGACCAAGCTGGTCACCGTGCACCACCCGATCGCTGCCGAGGACGGCAACCTGGAACTGGCGCTCTATGGCAGCTTCCTGCCGGTTCCCGAGCTGTCGGTCTTTGGTGAGATGGAAGACGCGGGGGATGTGCCGGGGACCTGTGCCAGCGAGGACGGGGAGATCACGCTCAACGAGGGCCGCCAGACGGTCACGCTGGAAGTGACCAACCGCGGGGACCGGCCGATCCAGGTGGGCAGCCATTATCACTTTGTGGAGACCAACCCGCAGCTCAGCTTTGATCGCGAGCAGGCCTATGGCACGCGGCTGGATATCCCGGCCGGTACGGCCGTTCGGTTTGAGCCGGGAGAGACCAAGAGCGTGGTGCTGGTGGAGATTGCCGGTAACCGGGTGATCCGGGGTGGCAATAACCTGGCCGATGGGGCGGTCAGTGACGAGGGGAAAGAGGCGACGCTCGAGCGGCTGGGCGAGCAGGGTTTCGGGCACGAGGTGGTTTGAGCACGATCACGATAAGAAGAGGGTGAGACGTCGATGGCATACCAGATCAATCGATCCGATTACGCGGAGATTTTCGGCCCCACCACGGGTGACCGGCTGCGGCTGGGTGACACGGCCCTGACGCTCGAGGTGGAAAAAGATTTCACGGTCTATGGCGATGAGTGCAAGTTCGGTGGTGGCAAGGTCCTGCGGGATGGCATGGGACAGGCCTCGGGAGTCTCGCAGGCCGATGCACTGGACCTGGTGATCACCAATGCCCTGGTGGTGGACTATGACGGCATCTACAAGGCCGATATCGGCATCAAGGACGGACGCATCGTCGGCATCGGCAAGGCGGGGAACCCGGATGTGATGGCGGGAGTGGACGAGGGGATGATCGTTGGTGTCACCACCGAGGCGATTGCCGGCGAGGGGCTGGTACTGACTGCCGGGGCCCTGGACACGCATATTCACTTTATCTGTCCGCAGCAGGTCGACGAGGCAATCGCCAGTGGCGTGACCACGATGCTCGGGGGCGGGACCGGCCCGGCCACCGGAACCTGCGCGACGACCTGTACACCCGGGGCGGCCCATATCGGCATGATGCTGCAGGCGACCGACGACCTGCCACTGAACTTTGGCTTTTTGGGTAAGGGGAACGCGTCCAAGCCGGAGGGGCTGGCCGAGCAGATTGTCGGCGGGGCGGTGGGGCTCAAGCTGCACGAGGACTGGGGGACCACGCCGGCGACGATCGACTGCTGCCTGGGGGTGGCAGAGCAGTACGATATCCAGGTTGCGATTCATACGGACACGCTGAATGAATCGGGGTTTGTCGAGCAGTCGATTGCGGCCTTCAAGGGCCGCACGATCCACACCTATCACTCCGAGGGTGCCGGCGGCGGCCATGCCCCGGATATCCTGCGGGTCTGTGGCGAGGCAAACGTGCTGCCCAGTTCAACCAATCCCACGCGGCCCTTCACGGTCAACACGATTGACGAGCATCTCGACATGCTGATGGTCTGTCACCACCTGGACAAGAACCTGCCGGAGGACGTGGCCTTTGCCGAGAGCCGGATCCGGGGGGAGACGATCGCCGCCGAGGATATCCTGCACGACCTGGGTGCGATCAGCATCATGGGCTCCGACTCGCAGGCGATGGGCCGGGTGGGCGAGGTGATCTGCCGAACCTGGCAGACCGCCAGCAAGATGCGGCAGCAGCGGGGACCGCTGCCGGAGGACTCGGATCAGAACGACAACCATCGCATCAAGCGGTACGTGGCCAAGTACACGATCAACCCGGCGATCGCCCACGGCATGTCGGACCATATCGGCTCGGTCTCGGTCGGCAAGCTGGCCGACCTGACACTCTGGAACCCCGCCTTTTTTGGCGTCAAGCCGGAACTGGTGATCAAGGGGGGCGTGATCGCCTGGGCCCAGATGGGGGATCCGAATGCCTCCATTCCCACACCCCAGCCGATCTTCATGCGGCCGATGTTTGGCGGTTACGGCCGGGCTGCCAGCCCGATCTCGATTGCTTTTGTCAGCCAGGCCTGCCACGAGCAGCAGGGAACGGCGGACTATGGCCTCAACAAGCGAGTGGAGCCAGTGATTGGCTGCCGGTCGGTGGGCAAGTCGGATATGAAGCTCAACGACGCCACGCCGGAAATCACCGTCGAGCCGGAAACTTTCCGGGTCACGGCCGATGGCGAGCACCTGACCTGCGAACCGGCCGAGAAGCTGCCGCTGGCGCAGCGGTACTTCCTCTTTTAAGAGGTCAGGCAATCACCTCGTGGACCGGTTCGCCTTCCAGGGCGATCGGGACCTGGTTGTCGAACTCGTCCCGGATGGTCATGTGGGGGTCGATTCCCAATAGCTGGTAGACGGTCGCCACGTAGTCGGCCGAGGAGACGGGTGAATCGATCGGCCAGGCGGCGTGGTTGTCGCTGATGCCGTGGACGAAGCCTTTCTTGACGCCACCCCCGGTCATCAGGATAAAGCCGCACTGCGTCCAGTGGTCACGGCCGCCGTTGTCCTTGACCCAGGGGGTACGGCCCATCTCGCCCATCACGATCACCAGGGTCGAGTCGAGCATGCCCCGCTCTTCCAGGTCGCTGACCAGGGCACTGTAGTTCTGGTCCAGGGTCGGCAGGTTGAAATTCCTCAGCAGGTCAAAGTTATTACCGTGTGTGTCCCACTGCCCTGCCCCGATCCCCTGCTGGTATTCCGACTCGGTGGTCACGCCCACGAACTTGACGCCCGCCTCGACCAGCCGGCGGGCGGTGAGCATGCAGTTGCCGAACAGGTTTCGCCCGTAACGCTCGCGGGTACGGGGTTTTTCGGCTGCCAGGTCAAATGCCCTGCGGGTCTTCTTGGAGGTGATCAGGTCAAAGGCCCGCTGCCTGTAGTAATTGATCGTCTTGACGTCTTCCAGCCTGGAGAACTGCTCCACGCCGCTGTCGAACTTCTCCAGCAGGCTGCGGCGGCTGGAGAGGCGGCGGACATCGATATCGGGCAGCTCCTTGAGCGACGGCAGGCGCGGTTCGGCGTAGGGGACGGCCGGGTCGACGTGCGAGTTGCGCCCCGTTTCATCTCCTGTGG